>CACBKA010000004.1 GCA_902539745.1 uncultured Pelagibacteraceae bacterium | reverse complement strand
TACCGGTCTCCGCTTATACAAATTTCCTATGCCTCCATTAATCTTAGCATTTGTTCTAGGCGGCCTTATGGAAGAAAATTTAAGAAGATCCTTACTAATAAGCGATGGTTCGTTTAGCTTTCTTTGGGAAAGACCAGTAACTGCAGTTATAATAGTTTTTACTATTCTAATAGTTTCTTGGCAGGCTTATCAAAGTCTTAAAACTAAATAACTTTTAAAATAAATTCGGGCAAAGTTCCTGGATAAATTTCATTTGTACCACCCAAAATTAATTGAAATGCTACAAATAATATTACTACCAAACCAAGAACACCAACCCATTTGTGATTTTTGATATAATTTGCAAAAAAAGTTGCTACAGTTCCAACAAGCAATACTGATAACAATAATCCAAATATCAATAGTCCAGTTTCATTTTTTGCAGCAGCGGCTACACCTAAAACATTGTCAAAACTTAATGTTACATCAGCAACCACAATCGCATAAACAGCAGATGCAAATGATGGTGACTTTTTAGGTTTTGTTGGACTTTGTTGTTTTGATGTTTTTAAAGCGTCAAAAATTTCTAAATCTTTTATTAATTTAACCACAATCCAAATTAATAAAGCACCACCAACTACTTTAAGAATTGGATATTGTAAAAGCTGTACTGTAATTGCGGCAAAAATTACTCTGAAAAGAAAAGCCCCAAAAACCCCAAGAAGAATTATTCTTTTTCTGTCTTTTGCAGCAAATGATGATGCAATTAAACCTATTATGATCGCATTATCAGCAGCCATAACAATATCTATAAAGACTATTTGAAAAAAAATTATAACTTTGGGAAGTAGTATGTTTTCCATTAAAGGGCTATTTATATTCGTTTATTGGGCTTCTTTAAAGAAATATTTACTAAAATATACCTTGCAATTTACTCTTTGGGAATGTGAAATAGCTCAAATTAATTATAGGGGGAAACATGAATATAATTAAAAAAATTAGTATAATATTAACCTCTTTACTTATTAGTATAGGTTCTGCTCAAGCTGAGACATGGAATATGGCTCTAGCTTATGGAGCAGGTAACTTCCATTCGCAAAATGCGGCGGAATTTGCAAAAGCAGTCACTGATAAGTCAGGTGGTAAACTTACTATTAAAACTCACCCAGGTGGATCGTTGTTCAAAGGTGGAGCTATCTTAAGAGCTGTACAAACTGGACAAACACAAATAGGTGAAAGATTTATGTCAGCACATGGAAGTTTTGATCCTTTACTAGAAGTGGATTCAATACCTTTCGTTGCTCAAACATATTCTGATGCTGAAAAACTTTACAAAGCATCAAAACCAGCGTTGGTTAAGGGATTAGATGAAAAGGGATTAGTTTTCCTTTACGCAGTTCCGTGGCCAGCTCAAGGATTGTACAGTAAAAAAGCAATAAACTCTGTTAGTGATCTTAAAGGTCTAAAATTCAGAGCTTATAACTCTGCAACAATAAGAATTGCAGAACTTACTGGTATGAAACCAACTAAACTTGAAGCTGTTGCGATTAGTCAAGCGTTTTCAACTGGAATGGTAGAAAGCATGATTACATCACCAACAACAGGTAAGAATAGTAAAATTTGGGAAAATGGTGTTAAATATTTTTATGATATTGCAGCTTGGTTTCCAAAAAATATGGTTGTTGCAAACAAAAAAGCTTGGAACAAGCTAGATGATGCAACAAAGAAAATGGTAATGAGCCAAGCGGCTTTAGCTGAAAGAAAAGGCTGGAACTTATCTAAACAAGGTAATGTTGCAGACAAAAAAGCTTTAGCAGATGCAGGTATGGTAGTAGGCAAAGTAAACGCTTCTCTACAAAGTCATTTTGAAAAAGTAGGAGCTACTATGGCCAAAGAGTGGTCAGGTAAAGCAGGTTCAAGAGGACAGGCTGTATTATCAGCATATAAATAAATTTTATTTAGGCAAAAAGGCCGTATAATAGGGTACGGCCTTTATGCTTCAAAAATTAGATAAATTTCTTAATTCTTTTTACAGAGCTTCTGGATATCTTGCGGCAATATTTTTAATACTAATTTTATGTACTATAGTTTTAGGGATCACATCTAGAATTTTTGGATTCTATATACGTGGTTTGACCGAATACTCCGGATATAGTTTAGCATCTGCATCATTCTTAGCACTTGCCTATACATTCAACGAGAACGCCCACATTCGAATTACTTTATTTTTAGAAAAAGCAAAAGGGAAATTATTAAAATTTTTAACGATTTGGTGTTTAGCTGTATCAACATTTTTTTCAGGTTTTTTAGCCTTTTACTTTATCAAAATGTGGTTTGTTTCAATTCAATTAGCTGAGAGAAGTCAGGGTGCAGACGAAATTTTACTTTGGATACCACAAACTGGAGTTGCAATAGGTTCCATAATTTTTTTTATTTGCATAACACATAATTTTATAAAAATATTTACAGCCAAATCATATGACTGAGGTTTATTTAACAATATTTTTTATTGGTGTGCTTCTATTCTTTCTGGGTTCAGGAATTTGGGTGGGAATAAGCATGATCGGAGTTTCGACTATTGGAATGATTATGTTTACGTCTCGACCGGTAGGAGATGCAATGGCAACAACAATGTGGAGTATGGCGTCTTCTTGGTCCTTAACAGCACTACCACTCTTTGTCTGGATGGGAGAGATTTTATTTAGAACTAAACTTTCAGAAAATTTGTTTAAAGGCTTATCCCCTTGGTTATCAAAATTACCTGGAGGATTGATACATGTAAATATTTTAGGTTGTGCAATATTTGCAGCTATTTCTGGATCATCAGCAGCAACCGTTGCAACAGTTGGTAAAATGTCTATCCCAGAATTAAGAAAAAGAAATTATCCTGAAAGATTCTTGCTTGGAACTTTAGCGGGTTCAGGAACTTTAGGACTTTTGATCCCACCTTCAATAATATTGATTATTTACGGTGTTACGGTTGAGGAATCTATAGCTAAACTTTTTATAGCTGGAATAATCCCGGGTATTGGTCTTGCTCTATTGTTCATGATTTATGTGGTTGGCTGGTCCCTTAAAAATAAAAAAATAATGCCAGTGATAAGTGAAGATTTCTCATTTATTGATAAAGTAAAACAATCTGGGCAATTATTACCAGTCATACTTTTAATTTTTGCAGTAATCGGATCAATTTATGCTGGTATAGCTACAGCGACAGAAGCAGCATCACTTGGAGTATTAGGTGCATTAGTATTATCTTTTTTTCAGAAAAGTTTAACTAAAGAATCTTTTAGTAAATCATTATTAGGTGCGACCAAAACATCTTGCATGATAGCTTTTATTTTAGCTGGCTCATCTTTTTTAACGTTAGCAATGGCATTTACAGGATTACCAAAAAATTTAGCAGTCTTTATAGATACACTTCAGTTGTCTCCTTACATGTTACTTTTAGTTTTAACAATTTTTTATATAATTCTTGGAATGTTTTTGGATGGAATATCTGCTGTAGTTCTTACCATGGCAATTATTGAACCCATGATACGACAAGCGGGGTTTGATATGATTTGGTTTGGAATTTATTTAGTTATAGTTGTTGAGATGGCGCAAATTACTCCACCAGTTGGTTTTAATTTATTTGTCCTTCAAGGAATGGCAAAAAGAGATATGGGCTTTATAGCAAGAAGTGCTTTTCCATTATTTCTTTTAATGATTTTAGCAGTAATTATTATAATTTCTTTCCCGCAATTAGCTTTGTGGCTTCCCGAGCAAATGATACAACCACTCAAATGAATGGGTCATAAGCCCATTGAAGTATTGCTTGTCTTTGTCTTCTTCTACAAGATAAATCATTCTTATCACAATTTTTTGCTATTGCCTTTACGTGTCTAGTAAAATTTAACCATCTTTGAATTTGAACTTCATCCATACCTTTAATTCTTCTGCCATTTGAATACCTGCAATACCATTGAAACCATCCAAGCGGATCTTCTTTAAAAATCCAACCCTTTTTAATCCATTCCTCTCTTGGTAATCCCGATTTTATTTTGAATCTATTTAATTCAACATCAAAACTTTTACTTAGTTTAGCTTTCTTAAACCATGATTTAGGAAATTCTTTCATCTCTTTATCTTTAAAGTACGATCCACCAAAGACGCCAAGCTCTAGCATTTCTTTAGGAGTAAGTTGTGGTTTAAATAATTTATAAATATCTTTTTCTTTTGGCAAAATTAATTACCTTTTTTTGATTCTAAATAATAATCAATACTACACATTTGTGGTTTGTTTGAAATGATTATTAATAGTCCTCCCATAATAGCGGTATTTTTCAAAAAAGATATTAACTGCATACTATTACTGAAATCGGTGTGAAAAATAAGTGTAACTGTTAAAACAAATAAAAATAAAATGGAAGCCACAATTCTAGTTTTAAACCCTGCTATTAAAACTAATGGAACTATAAATTCAAAGACTAACGATGGATAAAAAAGAACTTCGGGAACACCGTATTGAGACATATACATCATGCCTTCATCAGGAGAAAAAAATTTTCTTACAGCTTCAATAATGAACAATGAAGATATAAATATTCTTCCAAAAACTTCAACTACATGCATTTAATTTTTTTCTATTACTTCTTTAAGTTCAGTGTATTCTTCACAGTTACAATTTTTTAAAACTGCTAATCTTTCTTTAGCGAGCTCAACTCTCCCTGTTTGAACGTATAATTCGCCCAAGTATTCGTTGATACCATTATGATTTGGTTTTATTTTGAGACCAGCTAAGTAGTGTTTCTCAGCTTCTTCAAATTTTCCAGTTTTTCTTAGTGTAAAGCCAAGATAGTTTAATATATCTGGATTGTTTCTATCTTGCTTATGAGCCTCCTGTAATTTATCCAGAGCTTTAACATATAGCTTGGTTGCTCTGTCAATTTTATCTTTTTTCTCAAGTTTTTCAGCTCTTGAAATAAACTGCTTCGCAGATTTGTATTGATCCATGTAGTTATCTGAACCACTATCACTACTGCTATCACTTCCAGCTCCATGGGATACACCCAAATATTGGGCAAAAATAAATGTTGCAATTAAAATTATAAATATTTTTTTAAACATATTTTTTAAGTTGTATTTAAAAACTTATTTAATTTCTTAATTATATCCAATGTTATTTAAGTCGCAGCAATAATCTGATTGGATTCATGAATATTTTATATATAGTTAAATATGGGAAGTATAAAAGATTCGCTCACATTTGACGACGTAAGCCTTGTTCCTCAAGAATCATCGGTTGTGCCCAACGAAACAATCACAAAAACCACCTTACATAAAAGACTTAATTTACAGATACCACTTATCTCCTCAGCTATGGATACTGTAACAGAGTCTAAAATGGCAATAGCTATTGCGAAGATGGGTGGGATTGGAGTTATTCATAGAAATTTATCAGTAGATCAACAAATTAGTGAAATTAAGAAAGTTAAAAAGGCAAAATATTTAGTTAGCGCCGCAATAGGTGTAAATAACAATGACATAGATAGAGCAAAAAAATTAATCGAAGCAAACGTGGATATGGTTGTAATAGATACAGCTCATGGACATACACAAAAAGTTTCAAAAATGATTTATAAGATTAAAAAAATTATAAAAAAAATACCACTTTGCGCAGGTAATATTGCTACTGGGAAGGCTGCTAAATTTTTGGAAAATTGTGGAGTTGACATAGTTAAAGTTGGTATTGGACCAGGATCAATATGTACCACAAGATTGGTTGCTGGAGTCGGTGTACCACAGTTGAGCGCAATATTAGATGTAAAAAACGCTTTAGGAAAAAGTAAAACTAAAATTATTTCAGATGGGGGAATAAAATTTTCAGGTGATTTAGCAAAAGCTATTGCTGCTGGAGCTGACGCTGTAATGATTGGATCGCTCTTTTCAGGAACAACAGAAAGCCCAGGAAAAATTTTAAAACGCAAAGGAAAATTATATAAAACTTTTAGAGGGATGGGATCTGCTGGCGCTATGTTGGTTGGCTCAGCAGACAGGTATTATCAAAAAAAATTCAAAGATACTTCTAAATTTGTCCCAGAAGGTGTGGAGGGAATAGTAAAATTTAAAGGCCCGGTAAATAAAATTATTTATAATTTAACTGGTGGATTGAGATCTTCGATGGGATATTTAGGAGCTAAGACGATTAATGATTTACAAAAAAGAGGCGAGTTCGTGAAAATTAGTAAAGCTGGTTTTTATGAAAGCATGGTTCACAATGTAGACCAAGTCATAAAATAAAAATGGATCAAGAAAATTTAGAAAAAATAATTATTATAGATTATGGTTCACAAGTTACACAATTAATTGCAAGAAAAGTAAGAGAGATTGGAGTTTACTCTGAAATAATTAATTTTAACAAAGCAAAAAAAATCAAACAAAATAAATTTATTAAAGGGATAATTTTATCCGGAGGGCCTTTAACTACAACTAAATCAAATTCTTTAAATCTTACCGAGAACATTTTAAATCTAAAAAAACCTATTCTAGGAATCTGCTATGGACATCAAATATTAGCAAAGAAATTTGGAGGCAGGATAAAAATATCAAAAACAAGAGAATTTGGATTTGCACAAATTAAAAGTGACAAAAAATGTCCTTTAACTCAAAATTTTTTCAAAAATAAAAATAATTCTGTCTGGATGAGCCACCAAGATATTGTAGCTAAAATACCAAGTGGATTTAAAAAAATAGCTTCAACGCAGAACTCAAAATTTGCAATTATATCAAATGAAAAGAAAAAGCTTTACGGAGTACAGTTTCATCCTGAAGTTACTCATACCGAAAATGGAAAAATAATTTTAAAGAATTTTGTATTGAATATATGCCGCACAAAAAAAATGTGGAGTCTTAGAAAACAAAAAGATTTAATAATTAATGATATCAAAAACAAAGTTAAAAATGAAAAAGTTATATGCGCTTTATCTGGAGGCGTTGATAGTAGTGTGGTTGCATTCTTATTAAACAAAGCAATCGGTAAAAAATTAAAATGTGTGTTTATAAACACTGGTCTTCTAAGAAAAAACGAGGAAAAAGAAGTTGTAAAAACTTTTAAAAAAAAATTAAAATCTAATTTAATTTATGTTGATGCTTCTAAACTTTTTTTAAATAAATTAAAAAATGTTACTGATCCTGAATTAAAAAGAAAAATTATTGGTAAACTTTTTATAAAGCTTTTTGAAAGAAAGGCAAAAAAAATTAAGTTTTTAGCCCAAGGTACTTTATATCCAGATTTGATAGAAAGCAGGTCTGTCACTGGAAGTCCTACCTCAAAAATTAAGTCACACCACAATGTAGGAGGATTACCAAAAAATTTGAAATTTTCATTAGTAGAACCTTTGCAAACACTATTTAAAGATGAAGTAAGAAAATTAGGAAAAGAATTATCAGTTCCAAAAGCTATACTTCAAAGACATCCTTTTCCAGGACCCGGTCTTGCTATAAGAATACCAGGAAAAATTTCAAAATATAAAATTAAAGTGTTACAGGAAGCAGATTTCATATTTATTGATGAATTAAAAAAATCAAATCTTTATCATAAGATCTGGCAGGCTTATGCAGCTCTTCTTCCTTTAAAAACCGTTGGTGTCATGGGAGACAGCAGAACTTATGAATATACATGTATGTTAAGAGCAGTTACTTCACTCGATGGAATGACCGCAGACTTTTATAATTTCGACAAAACTTTTATACAGAAGGTATCTAATAGAATTATCAACTCTGTAAATGGAATAAACAGAGTTCTTTACGACGTGACCTCTAAACCTCCAAGCACTATTGAATTGGAATAAAATTATATAAATTTCTTTAATTGATCCAAAGACTTTAATGAAACTTTAGAGTTTATTAATCCATCCTTAATCTCTTGAGCAGTTTTAACAGCACTCTTTCCATCACCATGAACACAAATAGAATCAATTTCGCATGGGATTTGTTTACCTGAAAAACAATTCAAAGCTTGATTTTGAACCATTTTAATAACATGTTTCTTTGCTATTTCTGGATCTGTTATAAGTGCATTTTTCTTAGACCTTGAAACTAAATTACCATCATCTTCATAATTTCTATCAGCAAAAATTTCTGCTGCAACTTTCATTTTAAGTTTTTTCCCTGCCTTCTCCATTTGTGATCCTGTAGGAACTAAAAAAATTAACTCTTTATTTGCATTAATAATAGATTTTGAAATTACGCTTGCTAATTCAAAATCTTCACAAGCCATGTTATTTAATGCACCATGAGGTTTAACATGTGTAACTTTCATTGAATTTTTTTCAGCAATTTCAGATAAAATATTAATTTGGTCTATTATTAATTTATTTATTTCCTTAGAAGTTAGATTTAACCTTTTTCTTCCAAAATTTTCTGGGTCATTAAATGAAGGATGGGCGCCTATGCTAACACCATTTTTTTTTGAAATTTCTATAGTTTTTTTCATAGTGGGTTCGTCTCCAGCGTGGTACCCGCAAGCAACATTAGCTGAATTAACTATACCCAATAATAAAGGGTCATTTTCTGTAGAACAGAACTTTGAAGTTTCGCCAAGATCACAGTTAATATTAATTTCCATATTTTAAACCTTTATATAATATCTATTATATCAATTTATGTTGAAAAAAATAAGTAATATTGGAGACTGCGGTATCACTTGTGATTTTGGCGATGAAGTCAACAAAAACACAAACAAAGAAGTAATAAAACTTTTTAATTTTATTCAAGAGTCAGTGAAAGGTAGAAAGATTAAAGGAATATTAAATTTCACCCCATCTTATAATAAATTAATAATTAATTTTGAGTTAGGACAAATTAAATCAAACGAAATAATAGAATTTATTAAAAGCAGTGATTATTCAAAAATAAATTTACCCGAAAATTCAAAAACTGTTGAAATCCCAATATGTTATGACGAAGAATTCGCTTTAGATATAAAAAGATTAGAAGAAAAAACTAAATTAAATTTTAAAGAAATAGTATCTAAGCATCTTGAAACAAATTTTTTCGTTTATATGATAGGCTTTGTTCCAGGACAACCTTTCCTTGGTGATCTCAATGAAAATCTTTATCACGATAGGTTAGATACACCACGTATAAGAATTAACAAAGGTTCTGTGGGTATAGTCGAAAAATTCTGTACAATATATACGTTTGAAAGCCCAGGAGGATGGAATATAATTGGAAGAACCCCATTCGAGCTTTTTAATATAAATAAAACAAACACAAGTATTTTATCGCCTGGAGATACCGTAAAATTTAAGTCTATATCAAAAAAAGAATTTACTTTATTTAAAAATGAATAATTATTTTAAAGTATTAAGACCAGGTATTAATTCAACTTTTCAAGATTTAGGTAGATTTGGATTACAGCATCTTGGAATTGTTGCAAGTGGCTGTATGGATCAATTATCATTTTGTAATTCAAATAAATTAGTTGATAACAAAATATCAGAAGGAGCTTTAGAATTTGCATATCAGGGACCATTACTTGAGATGAATGGAGAAAATGCATTAGTAGCTATTTCAGGAAAAGTTAATTTTAATTTAATCAAAAAAAATGGTGAAATAATAAAAGGAAAGTCCAATGAAAGTTTTCAAATTTCTAATGGAGATAAGATTGATATTTTATCAACAATTAATTCTGTCTATGGTTATTTTTCAATATTTGGCGGCTTTAAAATTGAAGAGGTCAAAGGAAGTGTGTCTACGTTAGTTAAAGCAAAAATTGGTCCAAATAATGGAAATAAATTAAAAATTGATGATAAAATTTTTTTTAGAAAATCCCATCAAACAAATAAATTAAAGAAAATTGATTTTGATTTTGATAAAGATAATGTCATTAGAGTAATGAAGGGTTTACAAGTTCATTATTTTTCAAAAAAGAGCCAAGATGATTTTTTTTCAAAAGAGTATAAGGTTACAAAACTAACTGATCGAATGGGAATGAGATTAGAAGGTGTTAAACTTGAAAACACAGTTAATAAAAATATAAAATCTGAAGGGATAACAAAAGGATCAATTCAAGTCCCCGGTGATGGCCAACCTATAATTCTTCTTTCAGATCACCCAACGATTGGTGGATATCCAAAAATAGCTAATGTGATAACCGCTGACTATGATAAATTAGTTCAAAAAACTCCAGGTACAACTATTAAATTTAAATTGGTCAATTTGGCAGTTGCAGAAAATGCTTTTCAAGACTATGTAAGAAAATTCTAAATGAATTTTGTTTATAAAATACCTGGGCCACTACTTATTCTTACAGGGGGATTTTGTCTAAGCTGGGGTGGCCTCATTTTAAGAACTTTTGAAAGCGCTAGTATCTGGCAAATTCTTTTTTATAGATCAATATTTTTTCTTTGGGTGTTAATAGCTTTTATTTTGTTAACTTATGGAAAAAAAACATTTAAAAAAATTAAAGAAGCAGGAGTGCCTGGGCTTATAGGCGGATTGTTTCTATCAACTAACTTTGTTGCTTACATGTATTCTATGATGGAAACAACTGTTGCTAATGTAGTTTTTATTATTAGCACTCAAACAGTTTTTTTACCGATAGTGGCCTACATTTTTTTAAAAGAAAAAATTTCACCACGGGGATATGTTGCAATTATGTTAGCAATGATTGGCGTAACTTTGATGATTGGGGACTCACTTGGGACCGGATCTTTAAAAGGAAACTTAGCCGCTTTGACTATTCCAATTAACTTTTCGGTTTTAGTTTTAATAATTAGAAAATATCCTAAAGTGGATATGATACCTGCAATATTTTATGCAGGTATATTGAGTTGCCTGTATGGTTTACTTTTACTCGAAAATTTTGCTATATCCACAAAAGATATTTGGTTAGCATTTTTACTTGGTGTTCCTCAATTAGCTTTTGGTTTTATTTTTATAACGATAGGTTCCAGAACAACACCTGCAGTAATGGTGGGTTTATTAATGTTAATGGAATCTATATTTGCCCCAATATGGGTTTGGCTATTTTATAATGAAATACCACCAATAAGTGTACTAGTTGGAGGAATGATTATTCTTTCTGCAGTAGTCATGAAAAGCTTAGATTATAAAAAAGTATAATTAATTTAAATATTGTGTTATAAAAAAGCATAACGGGAGAGACTATTTAGATATAGCGCCGAAGGAGCAACCTCCCTGGAAACTCTCAGGCAAAAGGACCGTTATTGTAATAACTCTGGAAAGCAGGCTTAGGCCTCACCGAAGGAGCAAATCTCTCAGGTTCTTAGACAGATGGGGAAAATGAAGGGTTATTACAAATATGGAAAAAACAGCTTTATACAACTTTCATAAAAACTTAGGAGCAAAGTTTGTTCCCTTTGCTGGATATGAAATGCCTATTCAATATAAAGACGGCATTGTTAAGGAACATATAAGCACAAGACAGACAGCAGGTTTTTTCGATGTCTCACATATGGGGCAGCTTTTTATTTCAGGAAGCAAGTCATTAGAGCAAAGTTTAGAAAAAATCATTCCATTGGATTTTAAAGAAATTAAAATAAATCAATCTAAATATTCTTTTTTGATAAATGATAAAGGTGGAGTGATTGACGACCTAATTATCACAAGAGTTGAGGGAGGTTTTAATATTATATTGAATGCAGCCTGTAAGGATAACGACACCAAAGAAATAGCAAAATGCTTAGACTCAGATAGTAAATATGAATTAAAAAAAGATCTTTCTCTTGTAGCTTTACAAGGTCCAAAATCAGAAACTATTTTAGAATCTATAATCCCAGGTGTAAAACAACTTAAGTTTATGAATGGAGATTACTTTAAATTTCAAGGAAAAAAAATTTATGTCACAAGATCAGGTTATACAGGCGAAGATGGTTTTGAAATCTCTTTATCAAACACAAATGCAGAAAATTTTACAAAACTTCTTTCTAATAAAGGAGCTAAACCAATAGGTCTTGGAGCGAGAGATACACTTAGATTGGAAGCAGGTTTGTGTTTATATGGCCATGAACTAAACCAAGATATTAGTCCTATTCAGGCAAATTTAAAATGGGCGATTTCAAAAAGAAGAAGAGAAGAGGGTGGTTTTAAAGGTTGGGAAAATATACAAAACGATTTAAAAAATGGTGTTTCAAAAATAAGAGTTGGTATTAAACCATCTGGAAGAATTATAGCAAGAGAGGGCACTAAAATATTCTCATCTTCTGGTGATGAGATTGGTGTTGTAACTAGTGGAACATTTGGTCCGAGCGTTAACGCACCTGTTGCGATGGGCTATATTCAAAGTAAATTTTCTGAGATTAATAATAAAATTTTGTTAGAAGTAAGAGGAAAAAAACATGATGCTGTAGTTTCTAAGTTACCATTTTATAAAAAAAGCTATGTTAAATAGGAGGAAAAAATGAGTGAAAAAAAATATTCAAAAAAACACGAATGGATAATGTTAGACGGGGAAACAGCAACGGTTGGTATAAGCAAACACGCTACTGAAATGTTAGGAGATATTGTTTTCGTTGAGCTTCCTGAAAAAGGAAAAGGTTTGGAAAAAGAGGAAAAAGCAGCAGTTGTTGAGTCAACAAAAGCCGCAAGTGATGTTTATACTCCTGTATCTGGAGAGATATTAGAAACTAACCAACCAATTGTCGATGACCCATCAAATGTTAATAAAGATCCTGAAAATAATGGTTGGTTTTTTAAAATAAAAATCAAAAATAAATCTGAATTAGATACTTTAATGAATCAAACTGATTATGAAAAATTTGTAAAGGACAACCCTAATTAATATGATTGAAGATACTTCTAAAGAATTTATTCGAAGACATATTGGACCAACAAGTCATGAAGAAAATACCATGGTCAAAAAAGTTGGTGCTCAATCTCTTGAGGACTTAATAGAAAAAACTGTTCCTCAAAAAATACTTATAAAAGATAATTTAAAAATTGACCAACCAATGTCAGAAAATGATGCTTTAAAGAAATTAAAGCTACTTTCTAAGAGAAACGAAATTTATCGAAATTTTATTGGAATGGGTTATTACAATACAATTACTCCTAACGTAATACTAAGAAATATATTGGAAAATCCTGGTTGGTATACTTCTTACACGCCCTATCAGCCAGAGGTAGCACAAGGTCGATTAGAAATGTTATTGAATTTTCAACAAGTCATTATGGATTTGACCGGAATGGATATCGCAAATGCTTCATTATTGGACGAAGGGACCGCTGCTGCAGAAGCAGTAGGTCTTTGTCAAAGATTAGACAAAGGTGATTCAAAAAAAATATTTGTATCAAGTTCTTGTAACCCACAAACAATAGATATTATCAAAACAAGAGTTGAGCCTTTCGGGATAGAAATTATCGTTGGTAGTGAAGATAAAGAACTAAATAAAATCGAAGATAAAATAATTTGTGGGGTTTTAGCTTATCCAGGAACTTTAGGAGACATAAAAGACCCAAGCGAGGCCATTAGTTTAATTCATAAAAGAGAAGGCAAGGCAATAATGGTTTGTGATCTTTTATCACTAGCAAGACTTAAAACTCCTGCTGAACTTGGCGCAGACATTGCTGTTGGTAGTGCTCAAAGATTTGGTATTCCCATGGGATATGGTGGCCCGCATGCAGCTTTTTTTGCAACAAAAGAGGAATTTAAAAGATCTATGCCAGGTAGAATAATTGGTGTTTCAGTTGATAGACATGGAAAAAAGGCTTTTAGATTATCTCTTCAAACAAGGGAACAACACATAAGAAGAGATAAAGCGACAAGTAATATTTGTACTGCCCAAGCACTTTTGGCAATAATTTCAGCTGCTTATGCAATCTATCATGGACCTGAAGGTATTTTAAAAATTGCAAATAGAACATCGAAACTTGCAAAAATATTTGCTGACAGCTTAGAGGAGAATGGTTTTAAAATATTTTCTAAAAGCTTTTTTGATACAGTCACAATTGAAACAAATGAAAAAACTGAAACTATTTTTAATAAAGCTTTAGCAGAAAAAATAAACTTAAGGAGGGTAAACAAAAAAACTTTGTCGGTTGCTTTTGATGAAGTAAAGAAGATAAAGCATGTTAATACTCTTCTAAAAGTATTTGGAGTTAAAAAAGAATATGATAATTCGGTGAACGTAGAGCTAAATAATTTGCCAAAAAATCTATTAAGAACCTCAAAATATTTAACCCATCCAATTTTTAACAAATACCACTCAGAAACAGAGATGCTTAGATATCTAAAGAGACTAGAGGATTGTGATATTGCCTTAAATAGGTCAATGATTGCCCTAGGTTCTTGCACAATGAAGCTAAATGCAACAGCCGAGCTAATACCAGTTACATGGAAAGAATTTTCTTTACCTCATCCATTTGTACCCGAGGATCAGATGAAAGGTTATAAGGTTTTGTTTAATGACTTAATAAATGATTTAAAAGAAATTACTGGTTTTGATGCTGTCTCGCTTCAACCAAATTCTGGAGCACAAGGGGAATACTCTGGATTAATGACAATTAGAAAATATCATATCAACAATAAACAAAAAAATAGAAATATATGTCTAATTCCAGAATCTGCACATGGAACTAATCCAGCTAGTGCACAAATGTGTGGTATGAAAGTTGTTGTTGTGAATTGCGATGAAGACGGAAATGTAGACTTAAAAGATTTAAAAAGTAAAGTTGACAAATACTCTAATGATCTCGCGGCACTAATGGTTACATATCCTTCGACACATGGAGTTTTTGAAGAAAAGATTACGGAAATATGCGACTACGTTCACAAAGCTGGCGGCCAAGTATATATGGATGGTGCAAATTTAAATGCTTTAGTTGGAATTGCTAAACCTGGTAAATTTGGTCCAGACGTCTGCCACATAAACCTTCATAAAACATTTTGTATACCTCACGGTGGTGGTGGACCAGGTATGGGTCCGATAGCATGTGCAAAACATTTAGAAGATTTTTTACCAAATCATTCAGTTATAAAAAGTATTGGCACTGATAAAAGCCTTGGTTCAGTATCCGCTGCCCCTTGGGGAAGCTCAAGTATTTTAGTTATATCATGGATGTATATTAAAATGATGGGAGCTGAAGGTTTAAAAAAGGCATCTCAAGTAGCAATTTTAAATGCAAACTATATTTCAAAAAGATTATCAAAATTTTATAAAGTTTTATACACTGGAAAAAATGGAAACGTTGCTCACGAGTGTATAATTGATTTAAGACCTATTAAAGCCAAATCAGGAATTTCAGAAGAAGATATAGCAAAAAGACTGATCGACTACGGTTACCACGCTCCAACAATGTCTTGGCCTGTTGCAGGAACATTAATGATAGAGCCAACTGAAAGTGAAGGATTAGACGAAATGAATCGTTTTTGTAACGCATTAATATCAATCAAAGAGGAAATTGACAAAGTTGATAAAGGAAATTTTGACAAAAAAGATAATCCTCTAAAAAATGCTCCTCATACTTATTTAGAGTTAAGTTCTAATGAATGGAAACATTCTTACACTCGAGAAGAAGCTGCGTTTCCAAAAGAATATTTAAAAGATAATAAATTCTGGCCACCAGTAGCAAGAGTTGACAATGTGTATGGAGACAGAAATTTAGTTTGTACTTGTCCAAGTCTTGATGAATACAAGGATGAGGCTGCATAAATTTAATGAAAATTGCCGTCATTGGATCTGGAATTTCGGGATTATCATCTGCTTACTATCTATCCAAAAAAAATGAAGTTGATCTTTTTGAAAAAGATGATCATTTTGGCGGACACTCATATACTTTCGATATAAAGGAAAAAAATAAAAAAGTACCAGTAGACCTTGGTTTTATTGTTTTTAATAAAACTACTTATCCAAATTTAATTAATTTTTTTGAAGAATTAAAAGTACCCTATGAGAAAAGTGATATGTCTTTTTCGGTTTCTGTAAAGGATTCGAATATAGAATACGGAGGAACCGGATTTAATTCATTATTTGCAAGAAAAAATAATCTTTTTAATTTTAATTTTATTAAAATGATTTATGAAATTATATCTTTTTATAAATCTGCACCAGTATTGTTAAAAAAAGATTTGAAGAATTTAACCCTGGGTAATTATTTAGACAATTCAAAGATTTCAAAATATTTTGTCAATTATCATATAATACCAATGGTAGCTGCAATTTGGTCTATGCCATTCTCTAAGGCTAGAGATATACCATTTGAATTATTTTTAAATTTTTTTAATAACCATGGTCTTTTCAAATTAAAAGATAGACCTCAGTGGTACACAGTTACAAATAGAAGTAGAAATTATGTTTCTAAAGTCTTAGATAAAATTAATGGAGAATATTTTAAAAATTATGAAATTAAAAAAATCATAAGAAGTGATGACAATGTAAGAATTTTTATTAATACCCTGGGTGAATATAGAGACTATGATCATGTAGTGTTAGCATGTCACGCTGACCAGAGTTTAAAACTCATTGATAATCCTTCAAATGAAGAAAAAGAAATTCTTAATGAATTTACATATATATCTAACGAAGCATATTTACATACAGATGTGGATTTGATGCCTAATAAAATAAACGCTTGGTCAAGTTGGAATTCAATATCAAAAAAAGATTTAACAAAAACATGTGTAACATACTGGTTAAATAAACTACAAAATTTAGATACAAATAAAAATTACTTTCTTACTTTAAATCCAATTACAAAAATCAAAGATAGTAAAATTATTAAAAAAATAAATTTTACTCACCCATACTTAAATAATAAAAGTTTTGAGATGCAAAATCGTTTAAAAGACTTGCAGGGAAAAAAAAGGTTATGGTTTTCAGGAAGTTATTTTGGTTACGGTTTTCACGAGGATGGATTAAAATCCTCTCTTGAAATGCTCAAACAATTCGAGGGGAATGATGGAGACGTGTATATACAAAGGTATAGTAACGCATCGAAGATTTAAACCGAAAAGACATTTTTTTTCATATAAAACCTTTTCTATTTTCTTTGACTTAGATGAACTTGGGGATTTACAAAAAAAAATATCAATTTTTTCATTCAATAAATTTAATATATTTAGTTTTTATAACAAAGATCACGGTGATAGGGATGGTGGTAATCTTAGAGTCTGGGTTATGAAAAGTTTAAAAAAATATAATATAAATTTTAAAGTTACAAAGATTAAACTTTTATGTTTCCCAAGAATTTTTGGTTATGTTTTTAATCCATTAAGTATTTTTTATTGCTACAATGAAAATAACGAATTAAAAGCAATTCTTTATGAAGTAAAGAATACTTTTAATGAGCAACATACCTATATTTTTCCAGTTCAAAAAAATGAAAAAATAATTACACAAACTTGTAATAAAAAATTTTATGTATCACCATTCATGGAGATGGAAACTGCTTATAATTTTAGATTGGCCGAACCAAAGGAAACTTTAAGTATATTTATTAAACAAACTGACAATAAGGGGATACTACTTTCAGCATGCCAGATCGGAAAAAAAGAACAAATATCCACAAAAAAATTAGTTCAAAATTTCTTTAAACACCCAATGATGACTATAAAAATTATAATGGCGATACACTTTGAAGCATTAAGGTTGTGGAAGAAAGGCGTTAAACTTGTTAAGAAAAATTCGAAAGTTAAAAATAATTTATCTGTAGAAAAATGAATTTTAGTCCTTATAAAATCTCTGAAAATTTCGTTCTAAAGAAATTGAACTATATTAAGGATGGAAAGCTTTCACTAGAAAACTACGATGGAAAAATACATCAATTTGGAAATCAAGAAAGTTCTTTATCAGCAAAAATTAAGATCCATAATCCAAAGTTTTATTTTAATATTATAAGGGGAGGTAGTAGTGCTTTAGGAGAGAGTTATATTAAAAACGAATTTGAGACTTTAAATTTACCTTCTTTAATTGAGCTAACTGCAAAAAATATAAATATCACTCACGAATTTTCAGGAATATTAAATATTTCAGGTATAAACAGTATTTTTAAAAAACTTTTTATATCAAACACAAAGAAAAAAAGTGTTGAAGATATTTCAAAACATTATGACTTAGGTAATGAATTTTTCTCTACCTGGCTAGATAAAACATTAACTTATTCATGTGGTATTTTTGATAAACCTGGTCAAGAATTAGAAAAAGCTCAAATTAATAAATACAATAAACTTATAAATTTAATAAAGCCTAAACCAGGAGATAAAATTTTAGAAATAGGATGTGGATGGGGCGGTTTTGCTGAACACCTTGCAAAAAATTATGATATTCAACTTGATTGTATCACTATCTCACAAAAACAATTTGAGTTTACAAAAAAAAGAATAAACCTTTTAGGTTTACAAAATAAAGTTAAAGTAAAATTTTTAGATTACAGAGATTTGAAAGACAAATATGATGCAATAGCCTCTATAGAAATGATCGAAGCAGTCGGAGAGAAGAATTTAAATAGATATTTCAAAACAATTAAGAATAATCTTAAACCGAATGGGGTTGGGGCTATTCAAGCAATTATTATTAAAGATGAACTTTTTGATAGATACAAAAAAAACCAGGACTTTATACAAAAATATATTTTTCCGGGAGGTTTTTTACCTTCCTTACAATCAATAAAAGATTACACAAAAAAAACTGGACTAACTTTGAGCGGATATAATTCTTACGGTATACATTACTCACATACGTTGAGTAAATGGAGAGAAAACTTTATAGGTTCTTGGTATAATATTTCACAGCAAGGTTTTGATAATTCATTTAAAAAAATCTGGGATTTTTATTTTTCTTATTGTGAAGCTGGTTTTAGAGCTAAAAATATTGATTTAATACAATTTTCATTTAGGAATGAATAAAAAATGAGATATATTTTAACTTTATTTTTAACATTATTTTTAACGAATTGTGTAGCAGGAATGAAACCAGAAGACTTTAAAGATCAAAAACCAAGATTAATTATTGAAGAATTTTTAAATGGAAATGTCAAAGCGTATGGTGTGCTTCAAAATAGAGGTGGTAAAGTTACAAGACAATTTTCAGCAGACCTAGATGGAAAGTGGGATGGTAAACAATTAATTCTTGACGAAAAATTTAATTGGTCAGATGGCGAAGTTCAAACTAGACAATGGAAAATTACAAAAAAAGATGAACATAATTACGAGGGTACAGCTGCAGATGTTGTTGGAACAGCCAAAGGTTTTTCTTATGGATCAGCTTTCAAATTAGAGTATGTTTTACTTGTCCCTGTAAAGGGAAAAGAAATTAAAATCACATTTGATGATTGGATATTTAAACAAAGTGATACCATTGCAATCAACAGAGCTAAAATGACAAAGTTTGGTTTTAGAGTAGCCGATTTGACTGTGGTATTTGTTAAAAAATAATCTAGTGCTGTTAGATTTTATTCTTTGAAATTTAACTTTAAATATTTTTGATTTTGAGCTAACATTATTTTATGAAAACTTTTAAAATAAGAGTTAGAGCTGGCGGCAGAATAATGGATATTGAAATCCAGGCACCAGACTCACATGCTGCATTAAATATGGCTAGAGCACAATATGGTCAAGCGAATGTACTGAGTGCTCCAGTTGAAAAAAGATAAATAATTATTAAGCTACTTTAGTTGAAGTAGAAGAGTTATATTACAAATTGTTTTTTATTTGGGTCTATTTTTCTATAATCTTTAGGCAAGAAGCTCTTTACATTCTTTTTGGTAATGGATTGTTAAAAACCTAATTTAAAATTACAATCGACAAAAATTAATCTCAATTATGAATGATTTTTTAAAAAAATTACATCAAACAAATAATAAGTTTAATAACCCACAAAAATTTATCTTTTTAATTATTTTGTTATCTGTGATTTCAGTTGTTCTTGAAACTGAGAAAACTATATATATAAAATTCTCAGAGGGATTTTTTTATCTTAATTATTTTTTTGCAATTTTTTTTGCTACAGAATATTTAATTAAGTTTTTAACAATCCATTACCGAAAAGAATACAAGGGTCTAGAGGGAAAAATAAAATATTTTTTTTCTTTTTACTCAGTAATTGATTTAGTTGCTTTTGTGCCTTTTTTCATCTTCCCTGAATATAATGAATTATTCTTGCTGAGAATTTTTAGATTAATAAGACTTCTAAAATTAGCTAATTTTATAAATAGAATAGAATTTATAAGAAACGTTTTTCATGTTTTGGATCTAAAAAAGAAAGAAATAATTTTTAGTTTGGGAATTACGATTTTTATTATTTTTTTATCAGCAATAGTTCTTTATTTAGTTGAGGGAAAAAATCAACCAGATGCATTTGGAAGCATTCTAAGAGCTTTTTGGTGGGCAACTATTACTTTAACTACAATTGGATATGGCGATGTATATCCAATAACTATTCTTGGAAAAATTGCGACTGTTGTTATCTCAATTAGCGGAATTGGGATTGTTGCGATTCCAACAGGAATAATAGCTGGAAGTTTTAGTTCTATTTTAAGTAAGAAGTAATATAATCTAATTATGAGTAAATTTGAATATGCTGTTTTTGAAGGTTGGGAAAGGCTTATGTTGCATGCATTTAAAATAAAAGAAACTGCTAAAATTAAACAAATCAAAGCAGATAAGACGCTAGGTTCCAATACTAAAAGTTTAAATATTATGGGTCATCAGGGTTGGGAATTAATATCGTCTCCAACAGGTGTTGGTAGAGTTAATCTCGTTTTCAAAAAAAAAATTTAAGAAATAAATAATCTCTACTTTAATCTATATTAGGACTTAATACTTATTTTAATTAGACAAAGTTATTATTCTATCACCTTTATTTAATATAAGCTTTTTTCTTTGATCTGGATTTATAATAATATCACTAATTTTTCTTCTAGGCATAGAACATAAGCTTTTAAAAGATTTTTGTACATCTTTAAAATCATAATCTATTAAACCTAACAATATTTGTTTTTCGGTAGCAAAGTATTTTTCTAATTCACAAAAGCTTGTTTCTATTTTATCCTCATTAACTGTGTATGTTTTAATATTAAAAGATAAATCTAAAAATAAATCTATTAATTTTTTATTATTCTTATCTAAACTACTTGATGAAATAATTTTACTAATTAAAGTATTTATATCAATTATATCAACACCAAAATAAGGTGAAAATGAATTTCTTTTGTATCTTTCTAAAATATCTTTAGATTTAAAAGCGCCAACTTCTGTAATAAATGACCTTGGAGTTTTCTTAAAACCCTCGTTACTAATATCAAAATTTGAGAATAATACATAGTTGTCAATGACTTTGTTATCTTTAACATTATTGATGTTATCATCTTCATCAGCAATATCGTCATAAGCAAAAATATAACAATTAAATTCATTTAACATCTCACTTAAACCTGTGTATGGATAAAGCTGTTCATGACTCCAATTATTGTAATCAATTGAATATAACTCTAGTTCAATATTATCTGATCTTAGATAATTATTTGTTTCAGTAAAATTCTCAGACGTTATAGTGTTACTCTCATCAAGAAAAACTCTTATGAATTCAACATTTTTAAGTTTATTTGTCTCTTTTATGTTATGAAGAATTTTTTTAATTCTATTTTCAGAAACATCTTCTACAAACAAAGCAATTCTAATTTTATGACCAAATTCATCTAATTTCGGTTCAATTAATTTTATATCATCTTTTTTTTCATCGCAGTGCTCAATTTCATCAAAAATTTTTTGCTTATTATTAGCTATAAAAATTAAACCATCTATTTCATTAAAATTTATTTGACCGTCAGGAATTAAATCAACCCATAAAACTTCGGGGTCAAACAAAACAAAATCTTTTCGATCTTTGATACTATCGTGATCTTTTATGTTATATGAACCTAAACAAATTATGTGGTCAAAAATTGAGTTAATTTCAAAAATAGTCTTGTTGTTAATTTTTTTTAATTTAGATTTCATTTTTGAATTTAAATCTTTGGTATTAAAAAAATAAATTTCAGATCCCTCAAAACTAAAAAGCTCATCATAAATTTCAACTATGTCAGGATTAAAAACTGCTTGTGAAATAATTTTAGCTCTAATATCTTCAGACTCAACAAAAAGTGGGTGATTTTTTTTATTTTTCGTTTTTTCAATAACACTATTTATATTTTCAAGGTTAAATACCTCATAAAGTACTTGTTTTTGTTTAGAAGAAAATTCAGCAACTATATTCCCCCCTGTATTTTGATAATCTTTTGATGTTATCAAAGATGTTAAGGTTTTGCCTACCTCATTATCGCAGTCATTTTCTGATTGATATTCGTCGTTTTGGTCTGGCTTTAGAATGATAAAATTTGAGGCGCCCTCAAAATCAAGTAAGGCAGGAATTTTTTTTTGCCATCCATAGCCTTTTCTATAAATAAGATTAATATTTTTAGGTATATTGGTTGCTGACTCAATTTTAACAGAAATATCTTTTATTTCATGCTCGGAACATATAACGATGGTTTTTTTTTCTCCCTCATAAGATTTAAAGAGTTCGTTCAACAAAGGAATAGTTTTTTTAGAGAAATTAAAGATTATGGTATGATCTTTTTCAGATATATAACCTTTACCTTCTCTAAGTTCCTCTATTCTGTTAGAAAGTGCTTGGCTAATAATACCAATGAAGCTTGAAAATACTATAATACCAAAAATAGTGATTAAAATTTTAAATACCTTATCTGCAGTAGTATTGTCTGAGTAAGCTTCACCAGAGATTGTGCCTACATCAATAAAATAAGCAAATGTCATCCAAATGAATTTGCCAAAAACACCATCTATTGAAATAACACCAATTAAGAATAGGAAATAAAAAATTAAAGAAAATAAAACTATTCCCAATAAACTTATTCCAAAAAGAAAAATGGCCAAATTCAAGAAACTCTTTTCTAGAGCTTGATCAAATTTATATTTTAAATATTTAAACATAAAAAATTATTATATAACTTTTTTTAATTGAATAAGTTTAATAAGTAAATTTATTTAAATTTCCTTCTATGCAATATATAGAGAATTATTAGAACTGGTATCCACCATCCAAAGGTAAACAAACTTAAACCTATATTAATTCCTAGTTTGAAAGGTGACTTGTGAGCTTTTCCTGCTAAATATTCATCTTTAATCCAATATGAAACGCCACCCATCCAATTAAATATAGGAACAGGCGATCCCCATCTAGCTTCATAAATATTAAAATATTTTTTTTCAATTTTACATTTAATATTAATCTTAGTTATTTCGTATCGACCATAAAAATTTTTAAAATACTTTTGCATATACTCATTTATTTCATGAGAAATAAGAGTTTCATATCCTAATTGATAGGCTTCTTCTAAACTTACCCCTCCAAAATTTAAAGACGATTTTTTTGTAAAATCTTTTAATTTATGAATTTTTCCAATTTCCTTATTTTTATTATTAATTAAATCTTTTAATTGTATATTTTTTTTTTCAATATTATTAGTTATAGTTTGTTCGAACAAAATTCCTTCATCTTTACCAATCAATTTTTCATTTTCTTCTACATGCGTTAAAGATCTTTTTTTGTTCAATTTATCTGTAGGGTTATTTATTTTGATTTTTTCTTTTACCTTCTTTTTTAAAATTAAAAATGTTTGGTTTTTTAAACTATTGGCTTTAGTTCGTGCTAATTTAGCTTGAAGTGAGGTAAATGAACTTCTAGATGACATTTGTTTATTAAGAAATTGCAACGATTTTCTTTCATTTAAAACGTTTAAAAACTCTTTGCTGGTAGATCCATAGGTTTGGGCAATTTCTCTCTTTCTAGCAACATATTTACCAAAACTTCCTGGTGGTTCATATGCTAAGTCTTTGTAAAGATCAGCTTTTTTTTGAAGTTTATCTGCTTTTTTTTGATGAAACTTAGCTAAATTTTTTGCTTGTGCTTCAGCAGCTAAGTCTCTTTCGTAAATATCAGCTTCAAAACTAATGTCAAATCCTTGATCGATATAAACTGGAGCTTTAATGGTTCTAATTTTAATATCTTTTTCTTTAATTTGCTTATTAAGAAAAGATTTATTGTTCCATACTAATACATTTTTAATAAGTTTTTTTTTATCCATAAATTATCTAAGCCACCCGAGTTGCAGATGAAGAGTTGTATTCCCACTTGTGGTTACAAAGCAAACACTTGGTTTTATTTAAATAAGTATCAATTTGTTCTATACCCCTTTCATCTTTTTCTACTTCGTAATCATTATACTTAGTAAAGCCTTGGTGGTCTCTATATTTTATCCGTCTTTTTTCCGTCACTCTAAATTTTGCTGCTTGTTGTCTTGATCCAAGATGAATTTGTTTATAAATCTCCCCTGCATAAATTCGTTTACATTTAGGGCAATGATATGTTGAGATACCAGAATAAATTTTAGCGGTTAAATAACCTGAAATTATCCCTGTGATTATCAGGATCCAACCAAACACCATCCATCCTGTTGAATCAGGATTTTTATTAATTTGACCAACCAAAGAAAAAAATAAAAATACTGAAACAATACATGTTGCTAATACGATATAATACGCGCTTCTAGGATCTTCATAACTATTTGCCCAATCTGCAAGCCAATTGCCTAATATTTTTTTATTCTTTTTTTTCTTTTTTCCATAATCCTTAGGTAAGTAACTTTTCACTTTCTTCTTTTTAAATTTACTAAATATTTGCTTTAAAAATTTTTGTAAATTATCTAAGAAATTAGTAAAAAATATGAAAGCAATTAATCCACCAATTAAAACAATTACAAGACCATATTGAATATATTTTTGTCTTTTTTCTTCAGCATCTGCAGCTTTAGCTTCTGCTAACATTCTTTGATTTTCTTCTTCAGCCTGTTGATCTAAAATTTTTTGACGTTCTTCCGCAGCTCTTTGTTCCTCTAATTGAGCGGCTTTAAGCTTTTCTGCATTTGCCTTATCTTCCTCTGCTTTGAGTTCAGCTTGTTTTTTTTGGATTACACTTTCTAATTCACTTTCTTTTTGTTTAGCAAAATTTATAGTGTTTATATTAAGTTTTTCAGAATTATTTACTAATTCCATTAGATCCTCAAAAGTATAATTAAGAGGATAATTTGAGTTTAACTCTCTTCCTTTGTCTAATATTTTTTTTAAACCAGTCGGTAAAAAATTTAATAATGTTGGATTCAAATAACTTGATGGGTTTGTAAGATCAGCATTAGGATCATAGTCTCCGTGGTATTTGATTTTTTTTAGATTTTCGTCCGTATAAATAATTTTATTATTTCTATCATCTACAACAAGAAAAATATCTAATTTTGGTGCTTTTAAAACTAAAATACCGTCTGCTAAATTTTGAATTGACTTAAAATTAGGAGAAAATGATACCTCTAAATCAAAATCTGTTATTGAAAAATCACTCCATTTGACCGCATCCAAAGATGTAATTGTATCTTTGAATTTCAATGGAGAATTCAAATACAAAGTATAGCTTTGTTTTTCTGGTTTTACTTGTAAATAATTATATTTATCATCTTTTATAAAAATTGATTTTATTAATTTTTTGTTTTGAAAATATAAAAAATTGCTTACTTTTATTTCATTGTCTAAATTAATGACATCTTTGGAATTAAGGGATTGAAATTTTTCACTTGCATTATCAATTTTACCAACAATTATTTTTTGCATTTCACTTTTAGAATTACAACAAAATTGATAAATTGTATCTGTTTCATTGGATAGAAAATTACTATTTAAAAAATATTTTTCTATTTTTTTCGAATTATTAAAATCTTCCTCTGGATTTATAAACCGATCTTCTCCCTCTTGTTCAGAAATATATAATGTTCTTATTTCTTTTAATTCAGAAAAATCATTTAGATTCAATCCATATTCACTCAATTCGACAGAATAAGCATATATTGGGAAAGTTAAAAAAAAGAGAAAAACCTTAAAACTTTTCCATAATTTTCTCATATTGTTTTCCTGTTTCTTCAAGTAATTTGTTCCAATTTTTTTTCTTAAAAATTAATACCTCGGAACTAAAGAGGACAATTAAAACTATGATAATAATTAAGTTTTTCATAAAAATATCTTATGAAATATAAAAAATAAATTCAATTATCTTATTACTTCGTAACCATACGGTGTTTTGCATTTAATTCCCTCATTTTCTACTTCTACACCATTTATTACAGTCAAATATTCAAATTTTTCACAATCTCTATTTTTAGAATTTATTGATTTTACTTTTCTTAACATCCTCTCATCACACACAAGAACCTCTTTACCTTTTATGGTTTTAAAATTACACGCTTTATGAAATTTTATATTTTGCTTAGCACATGAAAAAAGAATTAAACTGATAAATAATGGAAAAAACTTAATCAATATTGATTTTATCTAATGACTTGAATAGCTCTTTCTTTTTAAAGGCTACTTCAACAAATACTTTATAATTATCATCTTTTTTGAAAACTTCTTTGTTTGATACCCTATATTTTGAAATTTGATAATTATCTAATGCAATAGTTATTTTTTCTTCAAAATTATTTTTTTGAGTGGATGATACTTTTCCGTCTACCTTCTTGTATCTATCTGCTAAATAAACTTTTTTTGTCGCGTCAAGTTCACTTTTAATTTTAAAAATAATATTACTTACAGCAAGCGCCTCTGCTTTTCGTGAGGCCATCTCTAAAGATTCTGACTCACCTAGAGCTTTACCATAAACTGTTCTCCATTCATCTTTATCAACAATATACCAATCCGGAGTTTTATCTTTATATGGTTTAACTTTATAAGTTGAAGAACATGCGAAAGTTAAAAGTAATAAGCTAATAATAACAAAAGCTTTTTTCATAACATCTTATACTTATATTTAATTAATTTTTAAAGTGATAATTTTCATCAACCATCACCCACTTTCCTTCATCAAGATCAAAACATGCTTTATTTGAACCAATTTTACTAGTCACTCTCTGATATGAATTTTTACCGTAATTATCAACTGTAGTAAATTTGCCGATTTCCTCTTGCCATATTCTACAAATTTTTTCTTTTTCTTTTTTGGATGAAATCATTCTTATTAATCCATAAAATTTTCCACTTTCCCAACTATATATTTTTCCGTGAGCAGGGTCGCTAATAGATAAAAATAAAGTTGAGTTATGTTTTTTTACCCCATCACTTGGAATTTTATAATAATGATATACCATTTGATCCAGTATAAGATCAATCAACATACCTTCATATTCACTTTCTGGATTAACTATAACTGGTGTTTGAGTAAAAACATTTAGACTTTCACTTTTAGTTTGAGAAGGAAATAAAAAAAATAATATTGAAAAAGTTAAAATATTTATTTTTTTAATATATAGTAATAATGTTTTCATTTTCAAAATCTTTACATTTTAAGCTTTCTTTAATTGTATAAGAACCAGCTAAATTTATTCTGTATCTTTTTATTTCACATGATTTACTATCAATTTCTTCATTTGGCATTTGGAAACTGTAGCCACTGTTACACTTTACTATTTTCTTATTCTGATTTGATGAAAAAAAAGAAATAATTTCACATTTATCTTTTTGAACATTTTTTATGCTTGGAGAATCTTTTATAGAGGAGCCTGTATTTACGCAACTAAATAAGAATATAAATAAAGGGATAATTTTTTTCATTCAAAAAATCTATAATCATAAAAATACCAACCCGCAAAATATAAATGTCCAGGTATTGGAAAACCTGCACTATCAACTAGTTCAAAAGCACCTAATTCTTTGGGGCATGCTCTAAATTTAAAAGTTTCTAATTTATCATCAATTTTTATATAAGATAAATAATCTCTACACCCTCCGTATCCCCATATTCCAGTTTGAACAATCGTATTTAAAATTTTAATTTTACCAGATGTATTATTTTGTGGATTTTCCCAGGTAGCACTTTCACCGTCTCTTAGTCCGTACAAAGCTTTAATTAAAATCTGCGTTTGTCTACATTTGTCACTTAAGCTCAATTCTTTTGAGGAAGCTTGTTTAGCAAATTTCTTAGCCCATAAAATTGCATGAATTTTTGTGGAATGAATAGCATCCAAAGCTTTGAAATTCGCACTTGGTGCCATACAAGCATTTTTTTGAGCAACAGATAACGATCTAGGTGTACATGACACTGCTAAAAAAAAAATAAAAAAAAATGTGATTAATTTTGAAGAGTTCATCTTAAATTAGGGTTTCTATATGAATTGTAAGGATTACATGTTCCAAAAGAACCATCGAGATACTGAACTTTACAATTATGCATTTTTTTTATCATTTTATATTCCTCTGAATTAAACCAATCAAAATCAATTTTCCCTTGTTTACTATTTTCTGCATATAAAGCAGATATAGAATTTAAATAGAAAACTAAAAATATAATTATGTATTTTTTCATTTTGAATATAATCTTAAAAAATATTTTATCTATTTACAAATTTATTTATCAAAAAATTATAAACTTTATTTGGTAGAATCTGAAAGATTTTATAAATAAAAGCTATTTGAGGTGGGAATATAATTTCGAATGATTTTTTGTTAATTAAACCGTCATATATCTTATCAGCAGCATAATTAGTGTCTTTTAAAAATGGCATCTTAAATTCGTTTTTATCTGTTAAAGCAGTCTTGATAAATCCTGGTGAAATCAAAGTAACTCTCACATTAAACTTTTTAAAATCAAAATATATTCCCTGTGTAAAATTGTTCAGCGAAGCTTTTGATGCAGTATAACCAGATGATTTTGGCAAACCTCTGTAACCAACAGGTGATGAAACAATTGAAATATGACCACTTTTTTTATTAATAAAGTATTCTTGAACTGCTTTTACACAACCAACCACTCCAAGAAAGTTTACCTCCATTACTGTTTTTACATTATCTACACTCAATCCTTTTTCTGACTTTCTCTCATAAGTACCTGAGCTAAAAATACAAAGGTCTAAATCACCAAATTCTTTTATAATTTTATTAAAAGTTTCCTCTGTTTTATTTTGGTCAGTTACGTCCATTGGGAAAGCAAAAATATTTTGATCTTTTGCCATTTCATTTAAAAGTTCTTCTCTTCTAGCAGAAATTGCAACTTTCCAGTTTTCTTTTGCAAATTTTTCAGCAGTAGCTTTGCCTATTCCGCTACTAGCTCCTGTAATCCAAACTTTTTTCTGGTTTTCACTCATAATAAATTATATCTCATACTTATGTTAAATAATAAATATCTATCTTTAATAATTATTGTTTTAATAACGTTTTCAGCATCCGCAATAGGTGGAGTTGTTACATCAATTTATAAAGAACCGTGGTATTCCCAATTAATTAGACCATCATTCAGTCCTCCAGCATCAGTTTTTGGTCCAGTTTGGACAAGTCTATATATTTTAATGTCGTTAGCTATATGGATTAATTGGATCAATTTTAGAGATAAGAAAACGATCAAAATATATTTATTTCATATTTTTTTCAATTCAATTTGGAGCGTTATTTTTTTTGGTTTGCACCAAATTTTCTTAGCCCTTTTAAATTTATTGATAATATTATTTTTTATTATTTGGTTAATGAAGATCTATTACAAAACAACCAAATTAAGTTTTTTACTAATGGTCCCATATTTGTTATGGTCTTCTTTTGCACTGTTACTAAATATAAGTATTTTGTACCTAAACTAATTTAAGTATTTGAAATGAAAAAAAGTTTCTTAAATAGAGTATATCGAGCGATAAAAATTGATCCTGATTTATACGAGGAAGTTGAACACGATAAATCGGCAACCTTTCAAGCCGCATCTGTTGTAGTACTCTCAAGTTTGGCTGCTGGGATTGGAGCAATACATTTAGGAGCTTCAAATTTTCTTTTAGGTCCATTACTTTCATTAGCGAGTTGGTATTTTTGGGCTTTTTTAATTTATATTGTTGGAACAAAATTATTCCCAGATAAAAATACAAAAAGTAATCATGGTGAATTATTGAGGACAATTGGATTTTCAAGTGCTCCAGGCTTAATTAGGGTTTTTGGTTTCACTCCAGAATTAATGACTGTAACTTTTATTGGTTCATCTTTATGGATGCTAGCCTGTATGGTAGTTGGTGTGAGACAAGCACTTGATTATAAAAGCTTGTGGAAAGCCCTGGGTGTTGTAGTTGTCTGTTGGTTCTTACAAGCGATTTTATTATTCTTATTAGTTGTTTTATTTAAATAATATTATTTAAATTTTAGTTGGATTTGGTTTATCTTTGTAAACTTTATTAGGATCAAATTTTTTCTTTTTTTCTTTGAATTCCATTTTTATCTTTTCACTGTCTTGAATTTTTCCAAGGGGCACTGATCTGTAAAAACAAGACTTATATCCAACGTGGCAACTAGCTCCATCACCAATATTTACAGTCATCCATATTGAGTCTTGATCGTCATCAATTCTTAGCTCAATAACTTTTTGAACATAACCGCTAGTCTCTCCTTTGTGCCAAACTTCTTTTCTAGATCTGCTCCAATAGTGAGCTTCTTTTGTTTCAATTGTTTTTTTTAGAGCTTCTTCATTCATAAATCCTTGCATCAACACCTCATTTGTTTTGTGATCAGTTGTTGTAACTGGTATAAGACCACTATTATCAAATTTTGGTGACAATAGATTTCCCTCCTCTATATCCGCGACATTTTCTCTTTTTTTAAACATTTAAAGGTCCAGTTTAATTAAATCAAAATTTGAAATTTGCATTAATAATAATTATTATATATTAATTTTAAAAATTATGAAAATAGTTAAAAATCTAAACACAACGATTTTAAAAGAAAAAACAGAAGTTTCTGACAAAGAAGCCCAAGAAGCTTTCAGAACTATTTTAAGATGGATTGGCGAAAATCCTGACAGAGAAGGATTACGTGAAACTCCTAGAAGGGTAACAAAGGCTTTTAAAGAATATTTTAAAGGGTACAAACAAGAAATTACTTCAGAATTGTTAAAAACTTTTGGCGACGTTAATGGTTATGATGATATGGTTCTGCAAAAAAACATATCAGTGCAAAGTCATTGCGAGCATCACATGGCTCCGATTATAGGTGTGGCTCATGTTGCATATCTACCTAATAAAAGAGTTGTTGGATTAAGTAAACTTGCTAGAGTTGTAGAAGTATTTTCAAAAAGATTACAAACACAAGAGAGATTAACAATGCAAATTGCAGAAACTTTGATGAAAGGTTTAGATGCACACGGGGTTGCCGTCACAATAGACTCTACACACCAGTGTATGACTATGAGAGGAATAAAAAAAGAAAAAGCAACCACAATTACAAATTATTTTTTAGGTAAGTTTAAAAATGATTTAAGTTTTCAAAATAGATTTTTAAATTATATAACCGAAAAGCGCTAATCTTCATCCTCATCTCTCCAATTATCTAAATAAAATTTGTAACACGCAAAAGATACTGCAAAAATTCCATAACAAAATGCAAATAACAAGCCGTCTTTTTTTCCTAAAAAGTACCATCCGATCTGAAAAGCAGGTATCGGAGATATTAATATAACAATAATTATCCCTAATCTTATATAATACGGTAATTTCTTCATTAAAAATAATACGCTTAAAAGAAAATATTTGTCATATTAATTTGTCACATGTAAGATCATATAGTTTTCTATGAAATTCAAAGCAATTGTTATTGATAATCAAAATGAAAAATTTACTCGCGAAGTAAAAGAGATAGATAAAGAAACTCTTAAAGACGGAAATGTTTTAGTGAAGGTAGATTATTCCAGCCTTAACTACAAAGATGCCATGATACTAAAGGATGGGGGAAGAATAGTAAGGAAATTCCCCTTTGTTCCTGGCATAGATTTTTCGGGAATTGTCGTGGAAAGTGCTGACGATAAATTTAAAAAAGATGACAATGTAATTTTAACTGGATTTAGAGTAGGTGAAAGTTATTTTGGTGGGTTTTCACAATACGCAAAAGTTGACTCTAATTTTTTAGTTAAAATGCCTAAAGATTTAGACAACAAAAAATCAATGATGTTAGGTACAGCTGGTTTTACAGCATTACTATGTTCTTTTGCAGTAAAAGCAAAAGAGGAATTATTACTTGGTGCAAAAGTTAAAGATGTACTAGTAACAGGGGCAACAGGTGGCGTTGGAAGTATTGCTATAATGATATTATCTAAGATGGGTTATGATGTGCATGCTGTTACAGGAAAAAAAGATAAAACAGACTATCTAAAAGATTTAGGTGCAAAAAATATTATAGATAGAAAAGAGTTTGAGGGTGAAAGCAAATTATTAGAAAAAGGTATTTGGGACGGTGTTGTTGATACTGTTGGAGGCCCAGCATTAACAAAAATTTTTGCTCAAACAAAACCTGGTGGAATAGTTGCGGCATGCGGAAATGCAGGTGGAAATAAAATAAATACGACTGTAATGCCATTTATTATTAGAGGAGTTAAACTTTGGGGTATTGACTCGTCAGGCTCATCCTTAAAGAGAAGAGAATTTGTGTGGGGACAAGCAGCAAAATTAATAGATTTTACAAAGGTTCAAGGATTTACGAAAGAATTATCATTTAATGAGCTTTTAGAAACTTACCCAAAATTAATTAAAGGTGAGTTTTCAGGTCGTGCAATATTAAATACAAATAAATAATAAAAAAATAATTTATGGATTGGGATAAATTAAAAATTTTTCATACCGTTGCTGAGGCTGGTAGTTTTACAAATGCATCAACAATATTAAATTTAAGCCAATCAGCAATTAGTAGACAAATTCAATCATTAGAAAAAGATCTTAAAATCCACCTATTTGAAAGACATGCTAGAGGTTTAGTTTTAACGAGCAATGGTGAATATTTATATAAAACGGCTAACGATGTAATTTCAAAGCTTAAGGATGTTGAGTCAACCCTTAGTGAGGAAAAAGATAAAATAAACGGAAAACTAACCGTAACTACAGTAGTAAGCTTTGGAACAACTTGGCTCACACCAAGAATACAAGAGTTTATGAGCCTACACCCTGAACTTGAGGTTGAGCTTATTTTTGATGATAAAGAATTAGATTTAAGTACAAGACAGTCTGATATCGGTATTTTTATGCGTAGACCAAAACAATTAAATTACATCCAAAAGAAAATGATTGATCTACATTACCACATTTATGGTTCAAATAAATATTTGGAAAAAAATGGTCATCCAAAAAAAATATCAGATTTAAACAAGCACAATTTTATTACCTATGGAAGAGGAGCACCCTCTCCCGTTTTTAACCCTGATTGGGCTCTTAAATTAGGATCGAAAGATAATAAAAAAAGAAAACCAGTCATGAAAGTCAATAGTGTTTATGGATTGTTATTGGCAGTGCAAAGTGGAGTGGGCCTTGCTGCATTACCAGATTATATTACAGTTAATGTTCCAAATATAACAAAAGTTCTTCCCGAAGTAGAAGGACCTTTGACAGAAGCGCATTTTGTTTATCCTCAATCATTAAAAAACGTAGGCAAAGTTAAAGCTTTTAGAAATTTTTTGTTTAGTAAAATTAACGAGTGGAAATTTTAGTTTAGTAAGTCTCTGCTTTAATTTTCAATTTGGCACCATCTTCGATCGATAGATTTCTTTGATTAAGAGTTCCTTCTACATCTGCCGTAGATTTTATTTTTATTTTGTCGGATTTAACGTTACCTTTAAGCGCACCACCAATACTTGTACTGGATGAATTAATGTTGCCTTTAATATTTGAACCTTCAAAAGTTTGAAGTAGATCTGCAGACACATCACCCTCAATTTTAGCGTCAGTCATTAGTTTCTCTTTTTCAATGACATTACCTTTTATTGTAACATCTGATAAAAGTACTGAAGTTTTTTCGCTCATAACGTTAATATTACAATTATAGGTTGATAAAATCAAATGTTTAAAATACTACAAAAATCAATAAAACAAGTAAATTAAAACATGATTCCTTTAAAAGATGATAATCCAACTAGCTCAAGACCAATAGTAAGTTACGGTATTATTGGATTTTGTGTTTTAATATTCATCGCTCAACTTGGTCTTAGTGAAAATGAGTTGAGAGATTTCACATACTCATACGGTTTAATACCTTCTGTTTTAATGGGAATAGACCAATTACCAAGTGATCTTAATAGGATTTCACCTATTGGAACAATATTCACCTCGATGTTCATGCATGGAGGTTGGATGCATTTAATTGGCAACATGTTATATTTATGGATTTTTGCGGACAATATCGAAGATGATTTGGGTACACTTAATTTTGTAATTTTTTATTTTGTCTGTGGAATTGGGGCGGCAATGTCACAGGTTTTAGTAGATATAAATTCTCAAATACCCATGATTGGAGCCAGTGGAGCAATAGGGGGAGTGCTTGGTGCGTATTTAATAAATTATCCAAACGCAAGAGTTTTAGTTTTGATACCATTTGGTTTCTTTAGTCAATTATTAAAAATTAGAGCTTTGTATGTACTTGGATTTTGGTTTGTATTACAGTTTATAAATTCATTTTTGTCGACGTCCTCTGGTGGTGGTGTAGCTTATGCCGCGCATATAGGAGGTTTTATTTCTGGTTTAATTTTGATATTATTTTTTAATAAAAAAAACACAAGAAACAACTTAAACAAATCATCAAAAAATATTAAGAAAAAAGGACCCTGGGAACAATGAACTTTATAATACCTTTTATAATTCTAATAACTGTCGTTGTATTTATTCATGAGTATGGACACTATTATTTTGCTAGAAAATACAAAGTTGGTGTAACAGATTTTTCTATTGGTTTCGGAAAAGAAATTTTTGGTTTTAATGATAAAAATGGAACGAGATGGAAATTTTGTTTAGTACCTCTTGGTGGATACGTAAAGTTTTTTGGAGACAGAAATGTTTTTAGCCAAGCAGAACAAGCTAAAATTTTAAAAAAGTACAATAAAGAAGATCAAGAAAAATTGTTCATAACAAAGCCACTATACCAAAGAGCTCTAATTGTTTTTGGTGGTCCATTAGCAAATTTTTTATTAGCTATACTTATTTTTTCTTGTATTTATATGTTTGTAGGCAAAGACTTTACTCAGCCAAAAATTGATGAAATTACTGTCGATAGTCCCGCTGAGAAAGCAGGTTTAAAAAAAAACGATATTATTATAGCTGTAGATAATAATAAAGTTTTAAGTATAAGAGAGGTATCAACATTTATTAATACTAATTCATCTGATTTAATTGACATAACTGTACTTAGAAATAATAGGGAAATAACCTTTAAGACTGAGACTAAATTAATAGAAACAAAAGATGCATTTGGCAATTCAATTAAAAAAAAAATAATTGGGATTTCAATAAAACCCGCAACAAACGAAATAAATCAAAAAAAACTTGGACCTGCTTCTGCAATTTATTACTCAATTCAGGAGGTTTGGTTTGTATGTAAAACTACGCTAAGTTATGTGGGTTCAATGCTTAGTGGTAAAGCCGACACATCCCAACTTGGCGGACCTATTAAAATTGCAAAAATATCTGGTCAAGTTGCTGAATTTGGTTTTTTAGCCTTTGTTACCACAATTGCATATATATCTATAAGTTTAGGTTTAATTAATTTATTTCCCATACCTTTGCTTGACGGTGGACATTTGATGTTTTTTTTATTTGAGAAAATTCTTGGAAGACCTTTATCACAAAAAACTCAGGAAAGTTTTTTTCGAATCGGGTTATTTTTGCTAGTTTCCTTGATGCTATTCACCACTTTTAACGATATTAATACTTGGTAGTTTTATTAAAAATTAAATAAAAACCTTAAAAAAGCTAATAAAATCAATGATTTTTCATATGTACAATATATAGTGTTAATATGTTTAAAAAACACTAAATAATTGTTGATTTTACTGAGTTTTTAGACACATTCAAAATATCAATAAAAAGGGGCATAAATGAACAAAAAACAACTAGTTAATAAAATTGCTTCTACTTTAAGCCAAAGCAAAGCAGATGCGGAGCGGACTTTTGATACAATTACTCAGATAATACTGGATTGTTTAAAAAGTGACGAACCTGTCAAAATCGCTGGTTTTGGTACGTATAAAGTAGCTAAAAGAAAAGCCAGAATTGGTAGAAATCCAAGAACTGGGGAACAAATTCAAATTAGCGCTTCTCAGAAGGTTAAATTTCTTCCAGCGAAAAGTTTGAAAGATATGTTCAACAAGTAACCTATTTAGACAATCCCCAAAAACTATGATTTTGGGGATTGTTTGAAAACGCCGCACCCCTTGCAAAAACTGCATAACTCATCACGTCACTTAACGTAACTCTTTTTTTAACAATCATTTAAAAATTTACAATGAACAAAGGAGGAAGTATGAAAAAAATACTTGGTTACTTTTTTGCAGGTACAGCGCTTTATTTCAGCTTTGCTGGTCTAGGGTACGCAAATACGACTGTATCGGCAGAAGTACAATACATATTTAATACAATATTATTTTTAATGTCAGGTTTTCTGGTCATGTGGATGGCAGCAGGTTTTGCCATGCTTGAATCAGGGTTGGTTACATCTAAAAGTGTATCAGCAATCTGCGCAAAAAATATAGGTTTATATTCAATTGCCGGAGTAATGTTTTGGCTAGTTGGATACAATTTAGCATACGGTATACCAGAAGGTGGTTATATAGGTTCATTCTCATCTTGGAGTGACGCATCTTCATTGGAAACAGGTTATTCTGATGGATCAGATTGGTTTTTCCAAATGGTATTCTGTGCAACAACAATGTCAATCGTATCAGGAACATTGGCTGAAAGAATTAAAATTTGGCCATTCTTCTTATTTGCAGCTATTTTAACCGGATTTATTTATCCAATTGAAATGGGATGGCAGTGGGGCGGCGGTTGGTTATCAACTGCTGGTTTTTCTGATTTTGCAGGTTCAACATTAGTACATGCTGCCGGAGGAGCTGCTGCTCTTGCTGGTGCAATAGTGCTTGGTGCGAGATCTGGAAGATTTACTTCAGGAGGTGGCGTAAAAGCTATGGCACCTTTTGCGGCTTCTTCAATTCCATTAGCAACGCTTGGAGTATTTATACTTTGGTTAGGTTGGTTTGGATTTAACGGTGGTTCACAATTAGCTGCTGGAACATTAGAAGATGTTAGCTCTGTTGCAACAATATATATTAATACAAACTTAGCTGCAGGTGGTGGTGTATTAGCCGCTGCCACAGTATCAAGACTTGCCGGTGGAAAAACTGACGTAGTAATGATGCTTAACGGTGCGATAGCTGGTTTAGTTGGTATAACAGCGGAACCTTTAGCACCAAGCCCACTTGCTGCAATCGTGATTGGAGCAATAGCTGGTGTATTAATGTACTACTCAACAAAACTATTATACAAAATGAAAATAGATGATGTTGTTGGTGCTATTCCTGCACACTTAGTTGCTGGAGTATGGGGTACATTAGCAGTTCCATTTACAAATACAGAAGTAGGTTTCGGTTCACAATTCTTAGGAACGATTTCGGTAGTAGTTTTCGTTTTCGTAGTGTCATACATCGTATGGTCAATTATGAAAATGACTATTGGAATAAGAATCAGTAAAGAAGCTGAAAGGCTCGGAACTGATAAGTCTGAGGTTGGCGTAATCGCTTACGGTATAAGAGATTAAATAACTCTCCCTCCCTTCGTTTAGGAGATAATTTAAGGCCCGGTTTTTAGTCCGGGCCTTACTTTTTAGCAAATTACCTTCCCTAAAGTTTAGGTAATATAGGCCCGAGAAATCGGGCCTTTTTATTTTGATGATTTTATAAAACTAAGAACTTCTTTTGCATGATCTTTAACTCTAACATTAGACCATACTTTAATAATTTTTCCTTTATTAATAACAATTGTTGATCTAATTGTTCCCATAAACTTTTTACCCATAAAAGATTTAGGCCCCCAGATACCATATTTTTTTTGTACTTTAATCTTTTCGTCAGAGAGGAGTTGGAAAGGAACTTTGAATTTTTTTTTGAATTTTATATGACTTTCCATATTATCCTTAGATATACCTACAACCTCGTACTTAAGTGATTTAAATTTCTTATAAAGCAATGAAAAATCTTTAGTTTCTAGAGTGCATCCTGGAGTATTATCTTTTGGATAAAAGTATACAACCAACCCATTTTTTACATCTAATAAATTAAAAATTTTACCTGATGTAGACTGTAACTTAAAATTTATTGCTTTTTTATTAACTTGAATTTTCATCCCACAACCTTTTCCATTCTACATTTGGAGACAAACCGTAAATCGAGTTTATGTTTGTAAAATGAACTGCTAGTGAGGGTATTGGTGATATACATAATTCTTTTTTATATATATTATGTAATGGTTTTTCAAAAGGGTAGTGCTCAAATTTACACATACTTATAATTTGATCCCAATATCTATCGATAATTTCTTTACTAGTTAAAAATGTACATAATGTCTGGTCTATTTGACGCCAGTGCTTTTTATCACCTAAAAAAATTTTGGTACTTTCATTTTGATTATAAAGAAATGGATAATCTGTAGGGCAAATAATTAATTCTTTTTTTGTAAGTGAAGCTATCTTTTCATAAGCAAAAAGCATTTCTGTAAGACTATTTTTTTCATGAATATAATCGTCTTCAACAAAATAAGTAAGATCTTCACATGCTTCTTTAGAAAGGATTAATGATTGATGAATATTCGACATATTTGACTTTTGATTATTTGTTACTTCTTTTTTTTCTTCGTTGATGTTTTCTATAAGATTTGAAAACTCTTTAAATTTTAAATTTAAAATTTCAAAATTTAAATTTGATTTCTCTAAAATTATTTTAATATCATTAATTTGATTTTTTGAGGAGTTGTGATCAATTATATGTATTTTAAATTTAACATATTTAAAAAATTCTTTAGCATAATGAACACTATTGACTAATGAAATAAGTGTTCTTTTTGTATACTCCTCTTTATCCTTTTCAAAAATTCTTTTTTTTGATTGAGTAAGCATATTAACTGACATACAAGTTCGTAAAATAATATTTAGTGATTTAACAGGTCTTGTAATATTAATCTTACCCATCGGTAGAGTTATTGATTTTTTTCCAGGCACACTTAAAGTATCATCCATAGACTTGTTGGAGGTAGGTATTGAAAAATTGCTTTGGTCAATTAATTCTACTCCAAAAAATCTACAAACCTTTACAAAAAACTTTTTAAAAAGATTATTTTTTTTAGATTTAATTTCTCTCATTATTTTTTAATCTCATCAATTGCATAGCTTAATCTATCTTGACCGAAAAAGATTTTTCTATTTACGTAATAAGTAGGAGCACCAAATATTCCTTTTTTTAACGCATCATTTGTTAATTTTTTTAACTTATCTTTAATTTTTATATCCGAAACTTTTCCAAAAAAGATACTAGGGTTTAAATCTAAATTTTTTAACACTTTATTAATTATAATATTATCGTTCATATTTAATCCATCTCTCCAAATGGAGTCAAAAATCTTCTCAACATAAATTTTTTCATAATTATCATCCTTTGCAATTATGGCACCTCTCATAAAATTTACCGTTTTTATTGGAAAATAAGAATTGAAACTAAATTTGATATTTTTTTTATTCGCAACCAACTTTGTGTCCTGAATCATATGCTTAGATTTTATCTTGTTAAATGCTGCAGGTGTTATGCCTGCAGAATTATGAAGACCACCTAAAAATATCGGCATATATTTAATTTGAAAAGGATATTTCTTTTCATATTTTTTTATTTCTTTAAAACCAAGATACGCATACGGACTACTAAAGTCGAAATAAAACTCAATAGATTTAGTCATAATAATTAATTTTTTTTGAATAAAAAATTCTTATTAACCAATAAAATACAAGACCCAAAGGACCTGTAAAATAAGTTGTAATCAATGAAATTATTACTAAAGGCCTTGATACTAAAAAGTTTTGAGCATCATTTGCAATCCAGTTTCCTGAAAAAAGATTTATTACTAAAAAATGAAGCCAAAAAATTAATAAAAAACCTTCATTAGAGTACAAAGAATAAAGTTCGTCTAAACCAAGATAAAGATTAAATATTTCAAAAATATTCTCTGCTATATAAATTTGATAGGCAACGAAAATATAAGCTGTGGATAATAAAAGTGGAATTACCACTGATTTAACTAAAATTTTTGTAATTATTGCTCTAGGCAAAAAAATTAATAAAAGCCAACAGGGAATTACACCAATATTTGCAATAAGATAAATATTTTCGTAATTTAAAAATTGTAGAAGATCATTAATCATAGAATCTTGTACAATATAAAAGCTATGGATCCAATATCAAACAAAAAAGATTTTGAAGATTTAACTATCAAACTAAGGGATTTAGCTTATTCGTATATAGAAAAATATAACCCATCAAGACAACAAACAAAAACTTTTCTTTTGAAGAAATATTTAACTAAATTTCAAGGATCAAAAAGTAGAAAAGAAGTTTCAGAAATAATTGATAAAATCGTATTTAGCTTAGAAAAAAATAATTATCTAAATGACGCTTTGTATTCAGACTCTAGGGCCAGAAATCTTTACAGAAGAGGGTATTCATTAAATAAAATTACTTATTCATTAAAAAGCAAGGGACTAGAGGAAAAATTCATAAAAAATAGTATAGAAAAAATAAAAAATGAAAAATCTGATCCCGATTTTGTTTCAGCAATTAAAATTTGTAAAAAGAAAAGAATTGGTCCAATGCGGCCTGAAGCGAATCGAGAACTTTTTTATAAAAAAGACATGGGTGTTCTAGCAAGATCAGGATTTAGTTATGATATATCAAAAAAATTACTTTCTATGGAAGAAAGTGAATTTAAAAAATTACTAAAACTTATTTAATTTTTTTCTTTTTTTCATTTAATTTTAAATAGTATTCGATTCTTCTCTTCATTAGATTTTTGACAAATACGAATAAAATCAATCCAAATATTGAAACTGAAATAACTATAATTGATATTGTTTTAAACATCTAAATTTTTATTTCTTCTTATCAGAATTGTTGGATTTTTATAATCTTCTTTTCCATATTCAAAAGATTGACCATCCATATCAGTTACAATAGCTCCTGCGTGCTCTGCAATTGCATGTCCAGCAGCGTCATCCCATTCATTAGCCCTTACTTTATCAACATATAAATCATATTCACCATTTGCAATTAAACAATACTTGTATGAACTACTTATTTTTAAGAATGAATTTGCTCCAAATTCATTTAACTTTTTTAAAATATCTCCCGAGGGTTTTGTTCTATTTGTTAGAGCAAAGATTTTATTTTTTGTAGTTTTCTTTTTACAATCTAATTTTATTTTATTATTTTTTTCAATCAAATATGAATTTCCTTTTCCGTATGAGTAAAATAATCTATTTTTTTTTGGAACACCAATTATTCCAAGCGATGGTAAACAATCGATTATTAATCCAGCATTAAGCGTATAAACATCTTTTCCTGATATATATTCTTTTGTTCCGTCTATTGGGTCAAGAAGCCAGTAAGTTTTTAGAGTATTTCGAATTTTTAGATCTACAGACTCCTCAGATATAATCGGTATGTCAGGGGTCAATTCTTTAATTTTTTCTTTAAGCATTTTATCAACCTCAAGGTCTCCGTTTGTAACCGGAGACTCATCTGGTTTTTTTATAATTTTTAAACCTGAGTTATACAATTCAATGGTTTTTTTACCTGCCTTTTCAGTAATATCTATTAAAGACTCAACTATTATTTTTAACTGTTCATTTTTCATAATTTATTTTTTTTAGACTTATGTTATTCAGATTAATTACTTTTTTTCCTACATTTTCAAAATTAATTGTTGCCTTATTTTTAATAATAGACTGTATCTGGCCTGTTCCCCAGTCTTTTTGAGAGGGGTTTACTACAAAATTACCTGGCTCTAGTTCATATTGCATAATGGAAAATTATAAGTTTTTATACTATATAACATTTTATGATTAACTCTCTAGGGATAAAAAAGTCACCCAAAGACACAAAAGTTGTTGTAGCAATGTCTGGTGGTGTTGACTCTTCAGTAGTAGCAGGATTAATGAAAGAACAAGGTTATAATGTTACTGGAATTACACTTAAATTATACGACGACTCAAAAACATCTATTTCTGGAAGACAATGTTGCGCAGGTAGAGATATAATTGATGCGAAAAGAGTATCTGAAACTTTAAATATAGATCATAAAATTTTATATTATCAAAAAAAATTTAAAACCGAAGTAATTGACTCTTTTATAAACAGTTATATTGCTGGAGAAACACCTATTCCATGTGTTCAATGTAACCAAACAGTAAAATTTAGAGATTTATTTAAATTTTCTAAAGAGCTTAAAGCAGACGCATTAATTACTGGACATTACGTTTTAAGACATGAGAATAACGGGTCAGGTGCAATGTATAGAGCTGAGGACAAAGAGAGAGATCAAAGTTATTTTCTTTTTAGCACAACTCAAAGCCAATTAGACTACTTACGATTTCCGTTAGGTTTAATTAATAAATCTGAAACAAGAAATATTGCAAATAAATTAAATCTTAATGTCGCAACAAAGCCTGATAGCCAAGACATCTGCTTTGTTCCTAACGGTAATTACGCCTCTGTAATAGAAAAATACAGGCCACAATCATTTAAAAAAGGCAACATATTTAATGTTAAAGGTGAAAAATTGGGAACACATGATGGAATTATCAACTATACAATTGGCCAAAGGAAAGGAATAAAAATCTCAAATCCTGATCCACTTTATGTTGTAGATATTAGAGCTCAGGATAACTCAATAATTGTTGGAACACAGGATTTTTTAAATATTAAAAAATTATTTTTGAGAGATATTAATCTTTTAGCTGAGACCAATAATTTCAAAAAAAATGTTTTAATTAAAGTTAGATCAACGGGAAAACTGCTTAATGCCAAGGTACAGATCAAAAATAAGTCTGCAGAAGTAGATATACTCCAGGACGAAAAAGGAGTATCGCCTGGACAAGCTTGCGTTATATATTCAAAAGATAGTATTGGCGAAAGAGTTTTAGGTGGTGGCTGGATTGAAAAAACTGAAAAAAAATTATCCACATAATTAACAGACAGCAAATTAAAACAACTAAAAAGTGATACATATTATTTTTGATATGTAATAATGTTTAATTGAATTGAGAGGCAACTCTCAACTGGCCAGTTAAGGAAAAACCGAGAGGTTCAAGCTTAAAGGGCAGAAAGTTCCGCTGAGTAGCGCTAAAATAGTGGAACGGGAGGCTTGGCGGTAGCGCATTAACGACGAGCCAAAACTAAAGTCTGCGCACCGAAAGGTGTGTAGACGGCAGTTTTTTTTATAAATTTACACTTTTTTCCAAAATAAATAAGTTAGTAAATAGAATAAGATTACTCCTACAAAATAATTCCATTCCAAAGCATGTTTAAAATGCACGTTCCCGCTAGTTACAACTATTGGCAAACTAAAAATTGCCACAACTACTAAAATTGATACTAAAATTATTTTCAAGATTAATGCATAATTGTTAAAATAATCTTTTATTGAAGATTTCAATTTAAAAAGTCTAAAAACAAGAAGTGATTGAGCTACAATTTCAAAAATTATAAAGGCTAATAAAACAAACCTTCTAAAAAATTTATATAAATCGTAATCAAATTTGATGCCTAAAAAAATTGAGTGGATAATCAAAAAAATGGCAGAGAGTATTCCAAAAGTTTTGAAAAGATTTTTGCTTTCAAATTGTTGTAAATTATTAATTAATTTATTTGTTTTAACCCAATATAAAATTAATAAAAAAGATGCGAATATCATCGAAGGTTTAAATATCAAATATGTTGGATATGTTCTTGCAGTTCTACTAATAGAGACACCTCCGTCAAAATACGGAAAAGTAGGGTTTGATCTTCCGATATGATCAACAACTAAAAAAGTATTTTCGAATATATGATAATTGGTAGAAATAAATAAACAAAGATTTATTGCTACAAAAGGAATAATAAATATCCATAAACTCAATTTTCTGATTTGAGTTATAAATTCCATTCTAAGACGATTTATCTTTTCTTGTTTCTTCTTCGAGCTCTTCTTTTTTTTGAGCCAATTTTACGTCTTCCTCTGTGTTTTTTTGGATATCCCATATTAACAATTAAATATCATTTAAAATATTATTTTTCAATTTAATAATAAATTAATAAAACTTCTCTTTAGCCAACCAATTCGTATCAAAATCAGAAGAAACAAATTTTTCATGAGATAAAATTCTTTTGTGTAAGTCAATAGTGGTCGTAACACCCTCAATAACAAATTCATTTAAAGATCTCATTGTTCTTTGAATTGCTTCAGTCCTATTTCTGCCTTTACATATTAATTTGCATATTAAACTGTCATAGTAGGGTGTAATTTTACAACCCTGGAATATTGAACCATCTACTCTGGTCCTAAATCCTGAAGGTTGGTGGCACACTGAAATTATACCCGGACTAGGCTGAAAATTCTTGGATGGGTCTTCTGCATTAATTCTACATTCTATCGTATGTCCTCTTGCACTTATATCATCTTGTTTCAATGCAGTCTGACCTGAATGCGCTATCCAAATTTGTTCTTTAACTATATCAATACCAGTTTGTACTTCTGTCACAGGGTGTTCAACTTGAATTCTGGTATTCATTTCTAAAAAATAAAATTTTCCATTTTCATAAATATATTCTACAGTTCCAGCACCTTCATAACCTATCGCTTCTACCATTTTTATTGTTTTATCTAACAGATCGGATCTTACTTTATCATCTAAGACTGGGCTTGGTGTTTCCTCAATCAATTTTTGATGTTTTCTTTGAACACTACAATCTCTTTCATTAAGGTGAACAGTTCTATTTTTTCCTGACAATATTTGAACTTCAATATGTCTAGGATTTTTAAAATATTTCTCAATGTAAACCTCATCATTTCCAAAATATTTTTTTGCTTCTAAACGGGCCAAAGAATACATTTCACTTAATTTGCTTTCCTCTTCAACTATTTTCATTCCTTTTCCGCCACCACCACCAGATGCTTTTATAAGAACTGGGTATCCAATTTTTTTACAAATTTCTTTAGCTTGTTTTAAATCTTTAACACCTCCATCAGAACCCTCAATAACTGGCAATCCTTTTTCTTTAGCAATTATTTTTGCTTGAATTTTATCACCCATTTTTTTAATTATCTCGGCTTTAGGTCCAATAAACTTAACTTTATGTTTTTCAACTATTTCTGCAAATTTATAATTTTCTGATAAAAATCCATACCCTGGGTGAATTGCTTCAGCACCAGTCAAATCAACTGCTGACATGATAGCGGCAACATTTAAATAACTATTCTGAGGTTGATGAGAACCAATACAAACACTCTCATCAGCTAGTCTTACGTGCATCGAGTCAGCATCTACATCCGAATGAACGGCAACAGTTCCAATGCCCCATTCTTTACAAGCTCTAATTACTCTGACAGCAATCTCACCTCTATTTGCTATTAAAACTTTTTTGAACATTTATTATTTTAAAAGGACTAAAGTTTGACCAAATTCAACCGCTTCACCATCTTGCACCAATACTTTTTTAACTATTCCATCTGAAGTAGACGGAACATGATTCATTGTTTTCATTGCCTCAACAATCATAACAGTTTGACCTTTTTTAATCTGACTTCCAATTTCAACAAATTTTTTACCTCCTGGCTCAGGTGCTAAATAGGCAGTTCCAATAATTGGAGAGGTTATTTTTGTACCCGACTCTTCTTTTTTTGGAGTAATATTTGGTTTATGTGCAGTAACATTTGTTATTCCAGTGATATTTTTTGCTACTTTGACTTTCTTTGTCCCATCTTGATATTCGATTTCTGATAAATTAAATTCATCTAGATAATCTTTAAGTTCTTTAATTAATTTTTTATCAATTTTCATTATTTAAAATTTTTTTAATTCCATCAATTGCCATTAAGTAACCACTAACTCCTAATCCACAAATAATTCCATCAGCAGCTTTACTTATCAATGATTTATGCCTGAATTCCTCTCTTTTGTAAATATTAGTTATATGTAATTCTATTGTTGGTATTTTAACAGCTAGCAGTGCATCAAGAATTGCAACCGATGTATGAGTATATCCGCCCGCATTTATAACAATTCCATCATACTTTTTTTTAGCATCTTGTATGATATTTACTATCTCACCTTCAACATTAGACTGTTCAAATTTGATTATTATTCCTGTCTTTTTGGCGTGAGACTCACATTTATTCCTAATGTCTTCGAGCGTAGATTGACCGTACTTTTCTTTTTCTCTTGTTCCAAGTAAGTTAAGATTAGGACCATTAATAACAAGAATTTTATGACTCATTTTGATATAATAAAAAACTAAATTATCTCAATTATGGCAAAAATACAATTAAATGGAAAAGAATTAAAAATTAATGAGAATTTAAGCATCAAAGATCTTTTGAAAAAGTATAAATTAAAAGAAAAACAGATCGCAATTGAGTTGAATGGCACGATTTTACCTAAACAAAATTATAAAAAGAAAATAAAGAATAGAGATAAAATTGAAATTGTTCATTTTATTGGAGGAGGTTAGTGAATAAAGACTATTTAAAAATAGGAAAATACAAACTTAATTCTCGCTTAATTGTGGGTACTGGAAAGTACAAAAGTTTTAAAGAAACCGCAGATGCTATTAAAGCTTCAGGAGCTGAAATGGTAACTGTTGCTGTGAGAAGAGTAAATATTTTAGATAAAAAAAAACCAGTCTTGATGGATTTTTTAGATCCAAAAAAAATTATATATTTACCTAACACAGCTGGATGTTTTACATCTGATGATGCGTTAAGGACTTTGAGATTAGCTAGAGAAATGGGTGGATGGAAACTTGTAAAACTTGAGGTTCTTGGTGACAAAAAAACTCTTTACCCAGATATGATCGAAACTGTGAAATCAACTGACGTACTTGTCAAAGAAGGCTTTGAAGTTATGGTTTATTGTTCAGATGATCCTATAATGGCAAAAAAATTAGAAGATGTTGGCGCGACAGCAATTATGCCTCTAGCATCACCTATAGGATCTGGAAGAGGTATAAGGAATAAATTAAATATTTCGATAATAAAAAATAATTCCAAGGTTCCAGTTATAGTTGATGCAGGAATAGGAATTGCATCCGACGCATCAATTGCGATGGAGTTAGGATGTGATGGAGTATTAATTAATACGGCAATTGCTAAAGCCAAAAATCCAATTTTAATGGCCAGGTCAATGAAACATGCAGTTCTTGCAGGAAGACAATCCTATTTGGCTGGTAGAATGGCATTACAAAAATACGGATCTGCTAGCAGTCCAAAAAAAGGATTAATTTGATTTCCTTCTTTTTTTTCTAACCCACAAAATTCTTCCAACAACCTGTTTCTTTTTCTTTTCATTTGCTGATGGTAAAGTTTTAATTTTGTTATCTTTTTTTCCATTAAGATCTTTTAAATTTTTGACACTTTCGATTTTTTCAATTATTTTTTTATTTTTGTTTAAAAGATGCATCCTGTATTCTGGGATAATTAAGTTATTATCGGCCATTATATTAATTTTAAATTTATATTTTTTCTCAAAGAATGATAATTCTTTTTTTAACTCAGAATTTAAATATATTGCCACTTTATCCGGTACATAAGCCATAGCAATCTTTGTCTTCTTTGAAAAAGCTAACATTTCAATTTTTTTAATAATTTTAAGACCAAAAGACTCTAATGAAAGATTTGTTTCCCATTTAATAAAACTTTCTCTTAATCTTTGACGAGTCATTTCCATCAAGCCGAAATTACTAATTCGTCCAGTTTGGATTCTTGCTCTATCAGTCTTTAATTTATCTCTTATTTTTCTTTCTACAATTCTTCTATTATGGTAATTAAGCATATCAATAAAATCTATTACGATTAGACCTGATAAATCTCTAATTTTAATTTGTCTCGCTACTTCTTCGGCTGCTTCTACGTTCGTATTTAATGCAGTTTTTTCAATATTTAATTCCTTTGTTGATTGACCTGAGTTTACGTCAATAGCAACTAAAGCCTCGGTCGGATTTATGACAAGGTATCCTCCTGATTTTAATCTTACAACGGGTTCGAATATTTTATTTAACTCCTTTTCAATATTCTCACTATGGAAAAGAGGAATTTTTCCTTTATATTTTTTAACCATTTTTGAATTTCTAGGCATGAGTTGTTTCATAAATAGTTTTGCTTTTTGGTAGCCCTCGTTTCCTTCTACATGAACATATTTTGTATCGTTATCATAAATATCCCTGAGCGCTCTCTTAATAACGTCCCCCTCTTCATGAATTAAAATAGGTGCTGTAGATTTAATAGCTTTTTCCTTAATTGTCTCCCATATTCCTATTGTATTTTGTAAGTCGTTTTGAATTTCTTTTTTGCTTTTTCTTGATCCAGCAGTTCTTACAATTAGACCCATGCTTTTTGGAATTTCAATTTCCTTAAGCATTTTTCTTATTTGATTTCTATCATCATGATTTATAATTTTTCTTGAAATTCCACCACCTTTTGCAGTATTTGGCATCAAAACAATATATTTCCCTGCTAAAGAAATAAATGTAGTTAACGCAGCACCTTTTTGACCTCTCTCTTCTTTATTTACTTGTATTAGTATTACTTGCCCAGGCTTTATTACTTCTTGTATTCTATACTTTCTTACCCCATACCTATTTTTAAGTTTTTCTCTTGTTTTTTCAATATTCTCAGTACTTGTTATTTTATTCTCTTGATTAGTATTACTTGAAGAATTTACATTTATTTCCTCCTCTGATGTGTTTTTTATTTTTGTCTCTGTATCTTGGCTTTCTTCTTTAAGATCTTCTCTAATTTTTTCTTCAGCTTTTTTTAAAACTTCTTTATCTTCAGTTGGTATTTGATAGTAATCTGACTGAATATCATTAAAGGCTAAAAAACCATGTCTTTCTCTACCATAGTTTACAAATGCAGCTTGAAGTGAAGGCTCAACCCTACTAATTTTTCCTAAATAGATATTACTCTTTTGATTTAAACTATTTTTGTTTTCATACTCATATTCTTCGATATGAGATTTTGATTTAAGCACAACTCTAGTTTCTTCTGGATGCGAAGCATCAATATATAAATTCTTTTCCATAGTAAATTAAATCCGTTCATAAAATTGTTTGAAATTTTTTTATTCATTTTTTTGTTATACAACAATTTTTAATATACATTTTTTTTAAGGAAAAATACAGTTTTTCTATAATTAAATATGCCTTAAGATAGCCAAAATTAAGGAGATATTATAAATCTTTAAATTATGAAAAAAACCTTTAACCATTTAGCAAAAATTATTACAGCGTTTTTTCTATTTTCTATTTTCATGATTTTTTCAGCATTTTGGTATTTTTCATCAGGATTACCAGACTACAAAAAATTAGCAAATTACGAACCTCCTGTTTCAAGCCGGGTTTATGGAGATTCAGGTGAGCTAATAGCAGAATATGCAATCCAAAAAAGGCTTTTTATACCAATAGAATCTATTCCTGACGTAGTAATAAATTCATTTTTATCTGCAGAGGATAAAAATTTTTTCGCACATCCAGGTGTAGATGCTAAAGGTATAACACGAGCGTTAATTAAAAATATTGAAAATATTATACAAGGTAAAAGACTAGAGGGGGCTTCAACTATCACTCAGCAAGTTGCTAAGAATTTTCTACTAACTAGCGAAGTTTCATTAAGAAGGAAAATAAAAGAAGCAATCTTGGCCTTTAGAATTGAGAAGTCATATTCCAAAAAAAGAATACTGGAACTTTACTTAAATGAAATTTATTTAGGACAGGGCACTTACGGAGTAGCATCTGCAAGTCTTGAATATTTTGATAAATCGGTAAAAGAATTAAACTATAAAGAAGCCGCACTTTTAGCAGCACTTCCTAAGGCTCCAAGCAAGTACAACCCTTATAAAAATAAAAAATTAGCAAAAATAAGAAGAGATTTAGTTTTAAAAAATCTTGAAGAAAATGGTTACATATCAAATAAGGAATTAAAAGTTTTTAAAAATAGTGATATTAATCTTAAAAAGAAGAAAGTTATTCTGGTAAAAGAAGCGCAATCTTATACAGAGGAGATAAGAAGAATAATAAGCACAGAATACGGTTTCGAAAAAGTATACTCTGAGGGATTATCAATTAGTACACCCTTAAACGGAAAATATCAGGTAGCTGCTCTAGAAGCATTAAGATCTGGAATTGAGTCCTATGATAGGCGAAGAGGATGGAGAGGTCCTATCACAAATAAAAATTTTAATAAAAATTGGCAAAAGAAAATTAAAAACATAAAGATCGACAAGACCTTAAATTGGAAAATTGCTGAAGTGACAAAAGTAGAAAATGAATTTTCTGAAATAAGAATTTTAGATAATAACTTAACAGGTAAAATTCTTTTTAATAATTTGAAGTGGACAGGAAAAAAAAATTTCAATGAATTATTGGAACAGGGAGATTTAATTTTTGTTCAATTAAAATCTAATAATATCTGGTCATTAAAGCAACTTCCAAAAGTAAATGGAGCAATAGTTGTTATGGATCCTTTTAATGGAAAAGTAAAAGCTCTAGTTGGGGGTTATAGTTATATATCAAGCGAGTTTAATAGAGCAACACAAGCCAAAAGACAACCAGGATCTGCTTTCAAACCAATTGTATATGCAGCGGCTTTAGAAAATGGTTTTTTACCTAATTCATTAATATTAGATGCACCTTTTATAAGTAAACAAGGTGAAGGTTTAAAAAAATGGAAACCACAAAACTATGGAAAAAAATTTTATGGGCCATCCACACTTAGAATGGGTGTAGAAAAATCTAGAAATTTAATGACAGTAAGGATTGCTCAAAAATTAGGTTTTGAGAAAATTTCTAAAATTTCAAGAGATTTAGGTGTTTATGATAACGTACCAGAACTTTTGTCTGTATCTCTAGGTTCTAATGAGACTACTCTTTTAAAAATAACAAATGCTTATTGTACTTTTGTTAATGGTGGGAAAAAAATAAGTCCTCATTTAATTACACGTATTCAAGATAGAAGAGGTAAAACTATTTTTAATTTTGATAAAAGAAAGTGCGTTGGTTGCGAAATATTAAAATTTGATGAAGAATTTGTACCAAATATTTTAGAGGATAATAAACAAGTTATTTCTGCAGAAACAGCTTACCAAATGACTTCAATTCTTGAGGGTGTAGTTAAAAGAGGAACAGGAAAAAAATTAAAACCCTTAAACGTTCCGATTGCTGGTAAAACCGGAACTACAAATAATAACTTTGATGCATGGTTCATTGGTTTTACATCAGACTTAGCGATAGGAGTATATATAGGATACGATGAGCCAAAAAGTTTAGGAAAATTTGAAACTGGATCAAAAGCAGCTTTACCGATTTTTAAAGACTTCATTGAGAGGGCAGTTTATAAAGAAGACATGAAACCTTTTAAAACTCCTCAAGATATTTATTTTTTCCCAGTCAATTATAAAAATGGTAAAAACACCAATTTTGGTGATAAAAAAGCAATCATTGAAGCTTTCAAAGAAAAAACTATAGAAGAAATTAATTCAAAAAATTTAAGTATTGGGCAAAACTATGATAAATTTATCAAATTTAGGAGATTCTATTAATGAGTGATTTTTATAAAAAAATGAATTTGTCTGAAAAGTCCTTAAAAAATATTAGGGGGTATCTTTGATAAAAAAAACGTTGAGGACAGGATTGGTATTCTAGATCAAGAAATAGCAAAAAAAGATTTTTGGAAAGACGCAAATAAATCAAAAAAAATAACAAAAGAAAAAAATTTTCTCGAAGGAATTTTTAATTTTTATAAAAATACAGTAAACGATTTAAACAATCTAAAGGATTTGAATAAGCTTGCATCAGAGGAAGAAAATTTAGAAATACTAAAAGATTGCGAAAAAAAAATTTCAAACACTTTTAAAGAAATTAAAACGTATGAGACAAAATGTTTCCTATCTGGAGAAAATGATAATTTAGATATTTACATTGAGATTCATGCTGGAGCCGGTGGAACAGAAAGCCAAGATTGGGCCGATATGTTAAGAAGAATGTACCTAAAATGGTTTGATAAAAAGGGTTTTGGCTATCAAATGATTAGTGAGCACAAGGGAGAAGAGGCTGGCATCAAATCTTCAACGCTTAAAGTTAACGGAGAAAATTTATACGGCATGATGAAAAAAGAGTCAGGTGTACATCGTTTAGTAAGAATATCTCCATTTGACTCAGGTGCTAGAAGGCACACAAGTTTTGCAAGTATATGGGTTTACCCTTCAGTCGATGATTCAATCGATATTGTTATTGACGAAAAAGATTTAAGAGTTGATACATATCGATCAAGTGGAGCGGGCGGACAACATGTAAATACAACAGATAGCGCTGTAAGAATTACTCACTTACCAACTAAAATTGTTGTTCAATGTCAAAACGAAAGATCTCAACACAAAAATAAGGAAACATGTTTCAAAATGCTCAAGGCAAGACTTTACGAGCACGAATTGCAAAAAAGAGAAGAAAAAAGTCAAAGTCAAATAGACTCAAAAACAGAAATTGGCTGGGGACATCAAATTAGATCATATGTTTTACAACCTTACAGGTTGGTTAAAGACCTCAGATACAAAATAGAGGATACAAATCCAGATGGGGTATTAAATGGAAATATTGATAAATTTATTGAAGCAGGAATTTTTGAACAAAAATAAATATGAAAAAATTTTTAATATCCTTAACTTTATTAATTTTATTTACAATTTCAATTTTGATTCTTTACCTATCTTTTTATGGATATCAAACCGATAGATTTAATAAGATTATAAAATCAGAGATTGAAAAAAATCAAAAAATAATAAATCTTGATTTTAAAAAAACATCTTTTCTTTTGGACATTAAAAAAATTAATTTACTAGTAAAATTTATTGATCCTAAAATTGAATATAAATCTATTGAAATTCCTATAAAATCATTAAAAGCAAATCTAGATTTTGTTCTTTTGATAAAAAATGAGGTTGGAATTAGAGATGTAGAGTTAGAAACAAATTATCTTGATATTGATTTATTTAAACCACAAATATCTAATTTATTAACAAATAAATTAATTAAAAGTAATTTAAAAAAGATAGAAAAGGCAAAAGTAAAATTAAAATCTTCATTTAATTTTGATGAGAAATACAAAATTAAAGATTTAATTATTTCTGGAAATATAAAAAACGCAATTTTTAAAATAAATTTAGAAAATAAAATATCTTCTTTAAATTCAAATTTTTTATTTAAAGATAATGAAATAGAAATTAATGGTTTAGATTTTGATTACAAAAATATTCGTTTGCAAAACGGGGTATTTAATATTTTAAACAAAAAAAATTCAAAATTTTTAAAGGGGAAATCAAAGGTTTTGATTAAAAATGATCATGAAAAAATACCAATTATTAAAAAAAAATTTAAAAAAGGAGATGTTTTTTTTCTTAACACTAATTTAGAAATCAATAAAAACATTAATATTAAAATAAGAAATTTAATTTTAAAAGACTCTGAAAATTTTTTTCAAATAGACAATGTTTCTTTGAATGAAAAATTGGAACTAAAAGATTTTAAGAAAATTAAAGTCAAAACTTCAGATAATAATAAGGTAAATAATAATTTTATAATTGAAAATAAAAAGAATATTAAAATTAAAGGAAGTGTCTTTGATGCGTCTATTTTACTAGAAGAAATAGATAGCAATGAGAACAAAAATAATTTTTTAAAAAAAATCACAAAAAATATAGAAATTGATTTTAATGAGGTAATGACTAGTACCGACATACCCCTAAATAATTTTAGACTTGTAGGTCTAATTAAAAAAGGGAGTCTGGAGAAAATTAGTGCTAAAAGTGAATTTAGTAATGATAGATTTTTGGATATATCTCTTAAAAAAGAAAAAAAAACAAATAGTAGCGTATTAGAAATTTACTCTGATGAGGCAAAACCTTTAGTTAATGGTTATGAATTTTTTGAAGGTTTAGAAGGAGGAAATTTATTTTTTACATCAAAAACTAATAAAAATAAAAACTCATCGAACCTAGAAATTGAAAATTTCAAACTCAACCAAGCACCTGGTTTTGCAAAATTGTTAAGCCTTGCAGATTTGAGGGGCTTAACAGACGCATTAAAAGGAGAGGGAATATCTTTTGATAAGTTATCTATAGTTTATCAAATAGAAAATGGATGGATGGATATAAAAGAAATCTTTTTAATTGGCCCTTCAATTTCAGTTTTAGTCGAAGGTTATTTCGATAAGAGAAAGAATATTTTGAGTTTGCGTGGGACACTGATACCTGCAAAAACTTTAAATTCTTTAGTATCAAAAATTCCTATTCTTGGAGATATTCTAATTGGAAAAAAAACTGGTGATGGTCTTTTTGGTGTCAGTTTTAAAATAAAAGGTCCAACAAATAATTTAAAAACTACTGTAAATCCTGTAAAAACTTTAACTCCAAGATTTATAACTCGTACGCTTGAAGAATATAAAAAAAAGGAGTCTAGATAATTTTTACTTTTAAATGATTTTTCTTACCTACTGATAGTTTGATAGAGTTATCTTTTGATACGTTTTCCATATTTATTATTTTTTTTTCATCACTTATTACGATATCATTTACTCTAATTCCATTATTTTTTAATACTCTTCTCACCTCACTTTTTGAGTTCACTAAACCATTTTGAAAAATTAATTCTATAATATTTATTCCTTTTGATAATTTCTCCTTACTAATTGTTTTCACAGGAATATTTTTACCCAAACCTCCCATAACAAAAGTTTCTTTTGCTGTGTCAGCACAATCTTTAGCAGCTTTTGCGCCGTGCATAATAGTTGTTGCTTCATTTGCTAAAAGTATTTTAAGATTATTAATATTTTTTTCATTTTCAATTTTTTTAGATAATTCATTAATCCCGATTTCAGTGAAATAATTCAGGAACTTTTTTACATCATTATCTGAAGTATTTCGCCAGAACTGCCAATAGTTGTATGGCGAGAACATTTTCTGATCTAACCATACTGCGCCTTTTTCAGTTTTTCCCATTTTAGCACCTGATGATAAAGTAATTAGTGGAGTTGTTAATCCATAAGAGTTTTTTTGCAAAATTCTTCTTATCAACTCTACACCACTAACTATATTGCCCCACTGATCCGAACCCCCCATTTGTAAAATACAATCATGTTTCTTATACAATTGATAAAAATCATAAGCCTGTAAAATCATATAATTAAATTCCATATAACTCAGTGACTGTTCTCGGTCCAACCTAAGTTTAACACTATCAAAAGAGAGCATTTTATTAATTGTAAAGTGCCTTCCTATTTCTCTTAAAAAATCAATATATTTTAGTTTAGAAAGCCACTGGTAATTATCTACAAAAATGGGTTTTATTTTCTTATTTCTAGCTGGTAATAATTTTTCAAAAAGCTTTTTGATACTTAAGATATTTTTTTTAATATCTTTTTGCTTTAAAATTTTTCTAGTAGAATCTTTACCAGATGGGTCGCCGATTAGTGTGGTTCCTCCACCTAAAAGTACTATAGGTTGATGACCATGTCTCTGCAAAAGCCGTAAAATCATTATTTGCAATAAGCTTCCAACGTGTAAACTAGGTGCTGTGCAATCAAAACCAATGTAAGCTTTAATTGACTTATCTTTTGAAATTTTCTCAAGATTTTCTAAATCGGTACATTGATTTAGATAACCACGAGACTTCATTTCAGATAAAAAGCTATTTTTCATAGAATTTTATATGCTAAACCTACTATTATACTAAAATAACTATAAATAAATATAAATATGAGCAAAGAATATACATCTTTGGGTTTAATGAGTGGTACATCTGGTGATGGGATTGATGCATCAATAATCAAATCAGATGGGATATCAAAATATGAAGTATTATTTAATAAGTATTATAAATATCAAGACGATATTTATGAAAACATTCACTCCATTAAAGAAAAAATTAACAATACAAAAGACTTAAAAAATTTTACAAAAGATCTTAAAAATTTAGAGAGAAAAATAACAATGTATCATGTTGAGGTTGTAAGTGAAATTTCAAAAAAATATAAATTAGATCTTGTAGGATTTCATGGTCAAACCATTTATCATAATGCAACTGAAAAAATTTCTGTCCAGCTTGGTGACGGAAATTTATTATCAAAACTTACAAAAAAAAATATTGTTTATAATTTTAGAGAAAATGACATAAAAAATGGAGGCGAAGGAGCTCCCCTAACACCAATTTTTCATCAATTAATTTTAAAACAAAATCGGATTCAAGTCCCATCATGTGTACTAAATATTGGAGGCATCTCTAATATAACAATTGTACGTAATTATATACCTTATGATTTTACTAGTAGAGATATAGGACCTGGTAACTGCTTGATCGATTCATGGATAAGAAAAAATTCTAATAAAAAATTTGACGAGGATGGACATTTGGCTTCTGTTGGAAAGACCAATGAAATTATTCTTGAACAAGCTCAGGAGCTTTATTCAAACAGGTCAAATAAAAAAACTTTATCACTTGATGTAAATGATTTTGATGTTTCTTTTGCAAGAGGATTATCTCTTGAGGATGGGTCAGCGACATTAACTGACTTTACCGGAAGAATTATTGGAGCTGCTTTATCCTCACTATTATTAAATATTAAGCAAAAGTTTTTTAGGGTTTTAATTTGTGGTGGAGGTAGAAAAAACAAATCACTGTTAAATAGAATAAAACAAAGGTCTCTTAAAGAAATTATACTCCAGCCTATAGATGATTATGGTGTAGATGGTGATTTTGTGGAGTCCCAAGCATTTGCCTTCCTAGCAATAAGAAATATTCTTAATGAACCAATTTCCTTTCCTGATACAACAGGATGTTCTACACCAACAAGTGGTGGAACTTTAATTAAATTTAAATAAGTTTTGTTTTATCTTTAATATATTTGTCTATAGTTTTTTTTAATTCTTCCTCTTTTTCTTTAAAAAAATGATTTGCACCTTTAATTTCTGAAAAATTAACTTCAATACCCTTTTGAGATTTCAGTCTATTGTTCAATTCATTAATACTTTCTCTTGAAACTAATTCATCCTTTTCACCATAAACAACTTGTCCAGAAGCCGGGCAAGGAGCTAGAAATGTAAAGTCATATACATTAGGCTGAGGCGCTATCGCTATAAATTTGTTAACCTCAGGTCTTCTCATTATTAACTGCATACATATTAAAGAACCAAAAGAAAAACCTGACACCCAACACTGACTATAATCTTGATTTTCTCTTTCAATCCAATCTAGTGCAGCAGCGGCATCAGAAAGTTCACCTTGACCATTATCAAATGTACCTTCACTTTTACCAACACCTCTAAAATTAATTCTCAAAACAGAAAAATTGTTTTTTACAAAAACGTTATATGTTTCCTGAACGATTCTATTATTCATCGTTCCTCCATATTGTGGATGGGGCTGTAAAATTATAGCTACAGGAGAATTATTTTTTGAATTTTTAAAATATTTTCCTTCTAATCTACCACTTGGTCCTGGAATAAAAATTTCTACACTTTTCTGTTTCATTTTAATAATGATAATTATTTTCAAAAAAAAAATAGATTTATAGCACGTTTTTAATGTGGCAAATTTATTTATTATTGAAGTTGACTAATTTACTAGGGATTATTAAATAATGCACATAAATAAAGGATTATATGAAATTAACAACTAAAGGAAGATACGCAGTAATGGCTATGGCTGACTTGGCTTCTTTCCAAAGTGGCAAGCCTGTAAGTCTAAATGATATATCTTTAAGACAAAACATCTCTCTATCTTATTTAGAACAGTTATTTGCAAAACTTAAAAACAGTAAACTTGTTAAGAGTGTAAGAGGTCCAACAGGCGGTTATATTCTTGATAAAAGTCCAAAAGAGATAAAACTATCAAATATAATTTTTGCAGTTGATGAAAAAGTAAAAACTTTAAACTGCAAAAAAGACTCCAAAAAAGGATGCAATGGAAAGAACACCAAATGTATTACTCATAATCTTTGGGATGATTTAGAGCAGCATATAAATACATTTTTTGAAAATAAAAGTTTAAATGATTTATTAAAACAAAATAACCGAAATGTGAACTTATGAAAAATCAAAATATTAACACTAACCAAGATTATAAGTATGGTTTTACTACAGATATCGAAAGCATAAAAGCGCCAAAAGGCTTAAGTGAAAAATCTATAAAGTTTATTTCTAAAATGAAAAAAGAGCCTGAATGGATGTTAGAATGGAGATTAAAAGCCTTCGAAAGATTAAAAAATCTAAAAGAACCAGATTGGCAAAAACCAAAATATCCAAAAATAGATTATCAAGATTTGTATTATTACTCAGCACCCAAATCTGTTTCAGAAAAACCTAAAAGTTTAGAGGAAGTAGATCCAAAGCTGTTAGAAACTTATAAAAAATTAGGTATACCATTACAAGAACAAAAAAGATTAAGCGGGGTTGCTGTTGATGCAGTTTTCGACTCAGTTTCAGTTGCAACAACTTATAAAGAAGAATTAACAAAAAAAGGTATTATATTTTGTTCTATTTCTGAAGCGATTCAAAAACATCCGGATTTAGTAAAAAAATATTTAGGATCAGTAATACCAATAACCGATCACTATTTCGCAACACTAAACTCAGCAGTTTTTACTGACGGTTCATTTGTTTACATACCACCGAATGTAAAATGCCCAATGGAGTTATCTACGTATTTTAGAATCAACGCATCCGACACTGGCCAGTTCGAGAGAACCTTGATTATAGCAGACAAAGGAAGTTATGTGAGTTATCTGGAAGGATGTACCGCGCCAATGAGAGATGAAAATCAGTTACACGCTGCAAATGTAGAGCTAGTAGCTTTAGATGATGCTGAAATCAAATATTCGACGGTTCAAAATTGGTATCCAGGAGATAAAGATGGAAAAGGTGGCATATATAATTTTGTAACTAAAAGAGGCGCATGTAGAGGAAAAAATTCAAAAATTTCTTGGACACAGGTTGAAACAGGTTCAGCCATAACTTGGAAATATCCTAGTTGTATACTTCAAGGAGATAACTCAGTTGGTGAGTTTTACTCAATTGCAATTACTAATAATCATCAGAAAGCGGATACAGGGACAAAGATGATACACTTAGGTAAAAATACTAGGAGCAAAATTATTTCTAAAGGAATATCAGCAGGTCAAGCAGATAATACCTATAGGGGATTGGTAGATATTTCCAGAAAAGCTTCCAACTCAAGAAATTACACTCAATGTGACTCATTATTGATGGGAAATAAGTGTGGGGCACATACCGTTCCATATATTAAAAATAAAAATTTTTCATCAACAGTTGAACATGAAGCCACAACCTCAAAAATAAATGAAGAGCAACTTTATTATTGTAATCAAAGAGGGCTCAATCAAGAAGAAGCAGTAAGTTTAATAGTAAATGGTTTCTGCAAAGAAGTATTACAGCAATTGCCAATGGAGTTTGCTGTTGAGGCTCAAAAGCTGGTTGGTATTAGTCTTGAAGGGAGTGTAGGTTAATGGAAAATAGATTTCATTTAGCTATACCCGCAGGTGATTTGGATAAAGCAATAAAATTTTATTGCGATGTTTTAGGATGTGAGAGAGGAAACGCTGAATTTAAATACCCTGATGCTTGGGCGGATATAAACTTTTGGGGAAACGAATTAACGTTACATGCAAGCGATCCAAATCATAAAAGTACTAGTGAAAGACACAATGTAGATATGGGAAACGTTACGGTTCCACATTTTGGAGTACATTTAGATGCAATAACTTTTAAAAATTTAAAACAACGTTTAATTGATAAAAATATAAAATTTATTGACCCTCCTTACATTAGATTTAAGGGTGAGGATATAGAACAGGAAACAATGTTTTTAGCGGATCCAAACGGCAACTGCATGGAAATAAAAACCATGAAGAATCCAAAAACTTTATTCAAAAAATAATATGAATATTGATACTAAATTAACAGAGTATAAGAATAATATAGATATGCTTAGAGCAGTTGAAAGTTTAGAAGTTTATAGATGGCTTATTTCGCTGGGTGAAAAATTAAATAATGACCCTTTAAGTAAAGAAAAAAGATCTGAAAAAAATAAAGTAAAAAGCTGTCAATTTGATTTATTCGTTGATTATGAAGACGGACGTTTTAAGGGTTGGAGCAAAGCTATGGTTTCCGCAGGCTATGCCTATATTTTAATTGATATATTTAATTCGCTGGATTTACCCGAAGCAAAAAAAGTAACAGTCGATCATTTTAAAAAAATTAAAATGGATGAACTTTTGACCATGTCAAGAAAAACAGGTTTTTACGAAATGATTGAAATTATGATTGGAAAATTAAAAAATGTTAGTAATTAAAAATTTAAAAGCATCAATTAATAATAGAGAAATTCTAAAAGGGCTTAATCTTAAAATTAATCCTGGAGAAGTCCATGCAATAATGGGGCCAAATGGATCGGGTAAAAGTACTTTGGCAAATGTACTATCAGGAAAAAACGGGTACAAAATTTCAGGCGAAGTAAAATATTTAGGTGAGAGTCTTAACGATATACCAGTAGAAGAAAGAGCCCAAAAAGGAATATTTTTAGCTTTTCAATATCCATTAGAAATACCCGGGGTGAATACGAATAATTTTTTGAAGACTTCTCTTAATACAATTAAGAAAGCTAAAGGAGAAAAAGAAATAGACACAATTGCTTTTTTAGAATTGGTTAAAGAAAAAGCTAAAGAACTTGGTATTGATGAAAAAATTCTTTCAAGACAGTTAAATGTAGGCTTTTCAGGAGGTGAAAAAAAGAAAAATGAAATTTTACAAATGAAAATTTTAGATCCCAACTTAATTATCCTTGACGAAACAGACTCTGGACTAGATATCGATGCATTAAAAATCATTTCTGATGGAGTGAATTCCTCTAGGAGTGAAAAAAAGTCTTTCTTAGTAATCACACACTATCAGAGACTTTTAGAATATATTAAACCTGATCACGTGCATATCCTTTCAGATGGTAAAATAATAAAATCGGGAACAAGTGAACTTGCTTTAGAATTAGAAAAGAAGGGATATAAAAAACTTAATTAAATGAATGAAAACTTTAAAATCAGTCCAAGTGAGATCAATAAAATCAAGGTGTTAAATCAGAAAGATAAAAATTTTCGTCTAGAAAGTTTAAAATTATTTAATCAACAAGGTTTTCCTACTAGAAATCATGAGGATTGGAAGTTTTCTGATATTAATCAAATCTTTTCAAAAAATTTTAAAAATTTAGAATCATTTAAAAATGAAATTAAGCCTAAATCTATAAATTTTATAAAAGAATTTGATCATAATTATATTTTAATGGTGAATGGAAAATTTGAAAATAGCGAATTTAAGTTTGAAGATAAAAACAAAATTAAAATAAAAAGTTATAACGACAGTAATTTTTCTTTAAATAATAAGGAAAACTCACTTATTAATTTAAATAATGCACTTTCAAACAACGGATTATTTCTTGAGGTTGTAGATAATTACAGGTTTGAAAAAGCTATAATAATTTATAATGTTTTTACTGACGATCTTAAAGATAATCTGTTAAACAATAAGAATAAAATAATACTTGGTAAAAATTCTGAACTTCACACTGTTGAGTACAATATAAATCAGTCAAAAAATAAATTTATTTATAATACAACCGAAAATGTAATATTAAATGAGAATGCATCTTTAAAAACTATTAATCTACAGGCTAACCAAAATGAGGGTTTTTTTTATAAATTCTCTAAAGGTAAAATGAAATCTAATTCTAATTACTCAAGTTTTATTTTTTCATCTGGTCCAAAGTTTAATAAAATTGATGCAGAGTTTGATCTTGAAGGAGAAAATTGCGATTGCAATATAAAATCAGCATTATTTATTAACAGAGATAAACACCAGGAAATTAAAACTAAAATAAACCACCTTGTACCAAATTGTAAAAGTTATCAAAAAATAAAAAGCGTTGTTGATGCTGAAGGTAAAGGTGTTTATCAGGGAAAAATATATGTTAAAGATATAGCTCAAAAAACTAATGCATATCAGTTGAGTAAAGCTTTACTTTTGAGCGAAAATTCTGAGTTTAATTCAAAACCGGAATTAGAAATATATGCGGATGATGTTAAATGTTCTCATGGTTCAACCTCAGGAAACGTTGATGAAAATTCTATTCATTATTTGATGACGAGAGGACTAAGTAAAAAACAAGCTGTTCAATTATTAGTTAACGGTTTTTTAAATGAGATAATTGGAGATATAAAAAGTAATTCAGTCAGAAAATTTATTGAAAATAAAATAGAAATACAAATACATGGATATTAAAGAAATAAAATCAAAATTTCCTATTTTTTCAAATAAGGTAAAAGGTAAAAAATTAGTTTATTTAGATAGTGCAAATTCTTCACAGAAACCAAAAGTAGTTATAGATAGAATTTCTAATTTCTACTCAAAAGAATTTTCGAATGTAGGTAGAAGCATGCACTCTCTTGCTGTTACAGCAACTAATAGGTTTGAGGAAACTAGGGACCTTATAAAAAATTTTATTAACGCTAAATTGAGAGAAGAGATTGTATTCACCAAGAATGCGACCGAGGGAATTAATTTGATAGCAACAACTTATGGAGAAAAATTTATACAAGATAAGGACGAAATTATAATTACAGAATTAGAGCATCATGCAAATTATGTACCCTGGCATTTTTTAAGAAAAAGAAAAGGAGCAGTAATTAAATTTGCAGAGTGTGATAAACAAGGAGAGGTAAGTATTGATTCAATAAAGAAACTAATTACTAATAAAACTAAATTAATAGCAGTAACACATGTTTCAAATGTTACTGGAACTATATTGCCATTAAATAAAATCATTGATTTAGCAAAAACCAAAAAAATTCCAGTTTTAATAGACGGATGTCAAGGGGCACCACATCTAAAATTAGATGTGCAAAAATTGGATTGTGATTTTTATGTTATGTCTTGTCACAAAATGTATGGACCAACGGGCGTTGGTGTTCTTTATGCTAAGAAAAAATGGTTAGATGAACTTCCTCCGTATCAAGGTGGAGGCGGGATGATAGACGAAGTTAAAAAAGATGACATTTCCTTTCCTGAAAGTCCCACTAAATTTGAAGCAGGTACTTTACAGACAGCCGAAATCGTAGGTTTTGCAGAGTCCATAAGGTTTATAGAAAATATTGGTATTAAAAATATCACTCAACATGAAAAAGAAATTACAGAATATGGTTTAGAAAAACTTAAAAAAAATAATTCTGTTTCAATTATTGGTGATCCAAAGGATAGAGGTGCAATATTATCTTTTACAATTAAAGGTATTCACCCACATGACATAGCTACAATTCTAGATGATGATGGAGTTGCTATAAGAGCAGGACATCATTGTTGTCAAATATTGCATGAAAAAATGGGAATACCAGCAACAGCTAGAGCTTCATTAGGAATTTATAATTCAAAAGAAGATATAGATATTTTAAATGAATCTATAAATAAATGTAATAAAGTTTTTAATAATTAAATGGATTTGAAAGAACTATATCAGGAAATTATATTGGATCACGGCAAGAATCCAAGAAATAAAAAAAAATGTGATGGCTTTAATAAAGATGCAAAAGGAAACAATCCTCTTTGTGGAGATAAAGTTCATGTTTTTTTAAAACTTAATGACGAAAAACAAGTAGAAGATATCTCATTTGAAGGGGAAGGTTGTGCAATATCAATTGCTTCGGCTTCAATTATGACTGAAATTATAAAAGGAAAAGATTTTAACGTGGCTAAAAAAATTTTAGAAAACTTTATTAATATGCTTAAGGAGGGTTATAAACCAAGCATTAATAGTTTGAGCGACAACGAAAACACAACAATTATGTCTCTATCCGGTGTTAAGCAATTTCCAATGAGAGTAAAATGTGCTACTTTGGCTTGGCATACGTTTTTGCATGCCGCTGAAGATAATAAAAAAGTAGTAAATACAGAGAAATAAATTTATGAGTGATTTAAAAGAGAAAATTATTAAAGAGATTAAGAAAGTTTATGATCCAGAAATACCCGTTAATATTTATGAACTTGGCTTAATTTATAAAATTGATATTGATGAAAAGAAAAATGTGAAAGTTGATATGACACTTACATCACCAAACTGTCCAGTTGCGGAGAGTTTGCCTAAACAAGTAGAAGAATGTATATTGAAAGTTAAGGGAGTTTCTAAAGTTAAACTTGATTTAGTGTGGGATCCACCTTGGGATAAGTCTAAAATGTCAGAAGCTGCCAAACTAGAATTAAATTTATGAGTGAACAAGTAATCAAATTAAGCGATAACGCTGCTAATAGAATTAAAGAAATTATGTCCAAAGCAGAAAGTTCTGCTATTGGGGTAAGAGTAGGTGTTAAATCTGGTGGTTGTGCAGGTATGTCTTATATAATGGAATATGCAAAAGAGGTAAAAAAAAATGAAGAAGTAATAGAGGATAAAGGAGTAAAAGTTTTTATAGACTCTAACGCAATTATGTATCTTCTAGGAACCGAAATGGACTACAAAACTGATAAATTTTCCTCACAATTTGTGTTTAAAAACCCTAACGAAACAGAACGTTGTGGTTGCGGAGAGTCATTTAAGGTATAATGAATCATGAGAGACACTAAGCATTTAGAAAGCTTTGCAAGGGAAAGATCAGAAAAAGAGAAAGAAAAATCTCTTTTCAAAAATAAGATAAAAGCTGTCAACAAAGGTGCAAATGGTACTTTCGAATACACTATTAAAGAGGGTATCAACAAAGGTAAGATAGCTGACAGCAGAATCTTAAAAAGTAAAAAGTGTGGCTGTTGCTAATTTAGCCCTGGTAAATAGTTCTAGATAATTTTTCTATTTGTTGTTCTGATCCCGGGATAAGTTTGTAAATAAACTTATTACATTCACTGTTCTTTTCTTTATTAAAAGGTTTACCGTAAACTTTATCTACGTAAACGTTCATTCCTTTGTTTATTTCATCATTTTTAATACCTTCTTTGTTAAGGTATTCTCGGATTACTTTAGATGCAGCTAGAGCAATCTCAATATCTTTAACTTCAACAGTATCTGCTGGTAATACAGCTGTTGCGGTATAATGACCAAGACATTCGATGGTATTTTCTTTTTGCGCTTTAGTTATATGACCGGCGGCGAAAGATGAGATTGTTATAAAGCTCGCCAAAAGGATTAATAGAAAAATTTTTTTCATTTCTAACAACTATAATACATTTGAAACTCCATTGGATGTGGAGTGTGCTCAAAATTATAAATCTCTTCATACTTAAGAGCTATATATGCATCTATTTGATCATCAGTGAAAACATTACCTTGAGTTAAAAATTTTCTATCTTTGTCTAAACTTTCCATAGCTTCTCTTAATGAACCACAAACTGTTGGAATTTTTTTAACTTCAGACTCACTTAAAGCGTACAAATCTTTATCTAAAGATTTACCTGGATCGATTTTATTTTTAATTCCATCAAGACCGGCCATCAATAATGCAGAAAATGTTAAGTAAGGATTTCCAGCTGCATCTGGGAAACGAACTTCACATCTTGCAGCTTTTTTACTTTGTGTAATTGGAATTCTACATGACGCAGATCTGTTTCTTGCTGAGTATGCCAATAGTACAGGCGCTTCAAAACCTGGTATTAATCTTTTATAACTATTTGTTGTTGCATTAGCGAAAGCATTTATAGCTCTGGCGTGTTTCAATATTCCTCCGATGTAGTGTAATGCTGTATCAGATAAACCAGCATATTTATTTCCAGAAAATACTGCAGTACTTCCCTTCCATATTGACTGGTGACAGTGCATACCAGAACCATTATCACCTTTAACTGGTTTAGGCATAAAAGTTGCCGTCTTACCGAAAGAGTGTGTAACCATGTGCACAGCGTACTTATAAAGTTGAAGATTATCTGCTTGATCAACTAATGTTCCAAAATACATTCCAAGCTCATGTTGGCTCGGAGCAACTTCATGGTGATGTTTTTCAACTTTGATTCCCATATCTTTCATTGCTTTTAAATATTCACTTCTCATATCTTGGGCGCTATCAACGGGTGGAACTGGGAAATAACCACCTTTTATACCTGGTCTGTGACCCATATTTCCATTTTCATATTTTTTTCCAGTGTTATATGGACCTTCAGAACTATCAATTTGAAATCCCGTATGATTCATATCATTTGAATATCTAACATCATCAAAAACAAAAAATTCTGGTTCTGGTCCGAAGTAAGCTTTATCTCCCACTCCTGTTTTCTTTAAATACTCTTCCGCTTTTTTTGCTGTACCTCTTGGATCCCTTTCGTAAGGATCTTTTTTAATCGCATCAAGAATGTCACAAAATATATTAAGGGTATTATGCGATGTAAATGGATCTACCACCGTTCTTGATAAATCTGGTTTTAAAATCATGTCTGACTCATTAATCGCTTTCCATCCGGCAATAGACGAGCCATCAAAGAAAACTCCCTCGTTTAACATGTCCTCATCAACTACTGTTGCATCCATAGTTACATGTTGAAGTTTTCCTCTTGGGTCTGTGAACCTTAAGTCTACGTATTCAATCTCTTTGTCTTTTATAATTTTCTTAACTGAACTGGCACTCATAAATTCCCTTTAAATTATTTGAAAAATCGAATTACATTACCAAATTTTTACATTTCAAGTATGCTAAAAATATATATGGCTGCTATGCATTTTTTACATTATACAATTCCTAATTGAATGAATTTGACTAAAAATACACCAAAAATTTGGATTAAAAAATTTCCATGGAAAAAAAAATCTAGTAACAAATATTCGAGGGGGAGAGTACTTATTCTTGGCGGTCAAAAGCACATGATAGGCGCTACTATTCTTGCTGCAGAGGCCTGTTTAAGAGTTGGTGCTGGATCAGTTAAAATTATTTGCACGAAAGAAACTATTAAAACTCTATCTTTGAAGTTTCCATCTGTTCTCAAAGTAGAAATTAATAATATATCTTATTTAAAGAGTTTTCTTAAAAAAGAGAGAAAAACAACATCGGTAGCATTAGTTGGTCCAGGTGCGGGAAGCAACTCTAAAACCATGAAATTTACTGAAGAAATTTTAAAACAAATAAAATATGTGATTTTAGATGCAGATGCTTTAAATTCATTTCAACATAAAACAAAAAAACTTTTAAAGTATCTTGATAAATTTAAGCTTATTACTCCTCACAAAAAAGAATTTCATAGACTTTTCCCATCAATTAAAACAAGTTTAGAAGATAAGGAAAAGGTTTTAAGATTTATAAAATTATGCAAATCAAATATATTATTAAAAGGAAATACAACTTTTATAGGATCAAACAAAAAGATTATTAAAAATACTCACTCCTCTAGCGAACTAGCTGTAATTGGTTCAGGAGATGTTTTGGCTGGAATTATAGCAAGTTTAGTTGGAGACAATAAAATGTCAATAATTGAGGCAGCCGCAGCCGCAGCTTGGTTACATGGAGACATTGCTAGAAAATATGGTAAAGGTTTAATCTCAGAGGATTTAATTAAAGGAATTCAATCAGGTTTAGATAGGCTAGCAAAAAAATGAGAGAACCAAAAACTATTGATGTGTTATTGTTGATTTTGCTAGGTGCAATTTGGGGCTCGGCTTTTTTTAATATTAAAATTGCTACATACACTTACGATCCAATTACTTTAGTTTTTGTTAGAGTATTTTTTGCTCTTCTTGCTTTAGTTATTTATTGTAATTACAAAAAAATTAAAATTCTGGCTTTTTCAAAAGATTGGAAAATGTATGCATTAGTTGGACTTACTAATATAACGATACCTTTTATATTAATCGCATATGGCACAAACGTTGTAGATAGCTATTTGTCAGCAATATTAATGAGCACCACCCCTTTAAGCGGGACTTTGTTAGCTCACTTTTTTACAAGAAATGAAAAGTTAAATGTTTTAAAATCTGTCGGTGTTTCAATTGGTTTTTTAGGTATAGTTTTTTTATTTTTTGATAAATTAGTTATATCTGAGAGCAATATTTTTTATGTCATGGTAATACTTTGTGGTTCAACATTTTATGTAGTAGGTGGAATTTTAACATTAAAATATTTGAAGAATAACGGAAATGAGAATGTATCAACATCAACAATTTTGTGGTCATTAATCTTTTTAGCACCATTTTGTATATATCAAGAACCATGGAAAAATCTAAATCCATCTATAGAATCTACGATTGCATTAATTTATCTTGGTGTCTTTGCAACTGGAGTTGCATGGCTATTAAGATTTCATATTTTAACTAAAGCAGGAATGGTCTTTCAAACTCAAGTTGCTTATTTAATACCCATTTTTGGAATAATATTTGGGTATCTTGTTATGGATGAACAAATCACTTGGAAGGTATTGGTATCTCTAATAATTATAATTTCAGGAATTTTTATGGTAAAAAAAGCCAATAAAGGAATTCAAAATAAATAATGCCAGCAGAAAATATATCTCTTAGTCTTTTATCTATTATCTCTCTAATTAGTTTTTTTGTGTTTCTTTTAATAAGTAAATACTCAAATAAAATAGGGAATGGGATATTACTCGATCAAGATTTTAACAAGCCCCAAGCCTTTCATTCGCTATCAATTCCTAGAAGCGGTGGTCTAGCAGCATCATTATCTTTTTTAATATTTTTTATATTTTACTATTTGTTATTTAATGAAGTTAATTTTGAATATGTGATTTTAACTTTTGCAATGTTTTCGATGGGTTTTATTGAGGATGTAAAATTAAATTTTAAACCTATTTATAGACTCATTTTGATGATTATAATTTTATTAATTTTTACGATTTATTTTTCAATTAATATTACTTCTATTGATTTAAATTTTTTAAACTCATGGCTTAAAAATGACATTTTTTCTATTATTTTTGTGTTACTATGTTTTCTTTTTATTGTTAACGGATCAAATTTAATTGATGGTTTTAATGGTCTTTTGGCAATACACTTACTTATAATTAACATAATACTTTTATTCATAAATTTAGAGAACAAGCATGAAAATTTGGCAATCATCATAGCTAGCCAAATAGTAATTTTAATATCATTTTTACTTTTTAATTTTCCAAAAGCCAAAATTTTCATGGGAGACTCTGGTTCTTATTTATTTGGATCATTAGTTGCTTTAAATATCATTGAAACAAATAATTTAAATCAAGATATTTCCTCTTTTTTCTTCTCTATACTTCTTTTTTATTTATTTTTTGAAGTTTTTTTCTCTTTTCTAAGAAAAATATTATCAAGAAAATCTCCAATTAAACCCGATAGATATCATCTTCACATGTTGTCTTATTTGTATTTGGAGCATTCACAAAAGTTTAAAGACTGTAATTATTTAAACTCTATATTAATTAATCTGACATACTTAAGTTTAATTGTTCCAGCGCTTTTCTTTAAGGATAACGGGGTAATTTGTAGGTATTGGTTCTTTTCTCTTATTTCAATTTATATAGTATTTTACTACCTACTTTATAGTTTCGAAAGAAAGTAATAGTTGTTATAAGTTCCTTTGAAATAATTAAGGGCAAGTGGCGGAATTGGTATACGCGCTAGTCTTAGGAACTAGTGCCGCAAGGCTTAAGAGTTCGAGTCTCTTCTTGCCCACCAAAATTATGAAAGTAAAAATAAACTCTAAAAAAAATTTAAAAGTAAATTTGTCTATTTTAGTAGATAAAAAAACTATTCAAAAAAAAATGGATGATAAACTTGTTGAACTCAAAGACAAAGTGCAACTTAAAGGTTTCAGACCTGGCAAAGTACCACCTCAAGTTATTAAAAATCAATTTGGAAAAGCAATTTACGGAGAAGTAATCGATGGGTTGTTAAAAGAAACTTCAACAAAAGCTTTAGAGGAAAATAAAATAAAGGTTGCTGGTCAACCAAAAATAGATTTGAAAACTTTTGGTGAAGGTAAAGATTTAGACTACACAATTGAAGTTGATATCTTACCTGATATTAAATTAAAACCACTAGATAAAATAAAAGCAACCTCTTATGAGATAGAAGTAGAGAATGAGCTTGTAGAAAAAAGGTTAAAGGAAATTGCAAAAAATCAACAAAATTTTTCTGATAAAAGCACCAACCAATCTTCAGAAAAAAATGATTTAATTATTTTTGATTATGTAGCAAAAGTTGACGGAAAAGATTTTGAAGGTAACACAGGAAAAAATATTCAATTAGTTTTAGGAAAGGATCTATTTATAAAAGGATTTGATGAACAACTTATTGGTACAAAAATAAATCAAAGCAAATCGGTTTCAGTAAAATTACCAGAAAACTTTCCAAAAAAAGATTTAATTAATAAACAGGCTAATTTTAATTGTAAAATTTTAAATATAAAAAAACCTATAGAAACAAAAATTGATGATGAGTTTGGAAAAAAACTTGGCGCCAAAGATCTTAACGATTTGAAAGAATTAATAAAGAAACAAATTAAGAGTCAATACCAGAATACTTTAGAGACCATAACCAAAAGAAAAATACTTGAACAACTAGATAAAGATCACGATGTTGACTTACCACAAAACCTAGTTGAACAAGAAGTTAAGCTACTTAATCAAAATATTAAAAAGGAAGATTTAGAAAAAAATAAAAAAGAAAATTTAAAACTTGCTAAATCTAGAATTAAAACTGGATTAATTTTGAACGAGATTGGTATAAAAAATAATTTAAAAGTTAATGAAAGTGAAATTCAAGGTGAAATTCAAAAACAACTTAGAAGTATGCCTGGGCAAGAAAAAATGGTTCTTGATTATTACAAGAATAATCAAAGTGCAGTTGCCTCTCTTAGAGGTGCATTGTATGAGGAAAAAGTCGTTGAATTAATTAAAAATAAAATAAAACTCGAAAAAAAAAATGTTAACACTAAAGAAGCTGAAGAGATCTTAAAAAAGATAAGTGAAAATACAAAATCACTTAAGCCCAGTGAGACAAAAAAAGATCAAAAAAAACAAAAAACACCTAAGAAAAAAAAATAAAATAGCAAAAACTTTATCAAAACGGTATAACATTGGTTGCAATGATTCGAAAATTTGAAGATCAAATGAACACACTTATACCAATGGTTGTCGAACAGACAAATAAAGGGGAAAGAGCATTTGATATTTATTCCAGACTTTTAAAAGAGAGAATTGTTTTTTTAGTCGGACCTGTAAATGATAGCGTTGCTTCACTTGTAACTGCTCAGCTTTTATTTTTAGAATCAGAAAATCCAAAAAAAGAAATAAATTTTTATATTAATAGTCCTGGCGGTTTAGTGACTTCAGGTTTGGGTATTTATGACACCATGCAATATATTAAATCACCAGTATCTACGCTGTGCATAGGACAGGCTTCTTCGATGGGTTCTTTTCTATTAGCAGCTGGGGAAAAAGGAAAAAGATTTTCACTTCCTCACTCAAGGATTATGGTTCACCAACCATCTGCTGGGTTTCAAGGCCAAGCAACTGACATACAAATTCATGCAAAAGAAATTTTGTCTCTTAAAGAAAGGTTAAATCAAATTTATTCGAAACATACCGGCAAGTCCGTTAAAGATATTTCAGCAGCCTTGGAAAGAGATAAGTTTATGACGGCTCAGGAAGCAAAAGACTTTGGTCTTATAGACTCTGTTGTTGAAAAAAGAAAATAATACACAATATCTTGGGTTTTGCACAACTTACGCTTGCTAAAGTTTCATCTTAGATTTAAAATTAGTTATTGATTCGTTATGTCAGAACAAAATAATAAAAATATTCTTTATTGTTCTTTTTGTGGAAAAAGTCAGCACGAAGTAAAAAAACTAATTGCAGGCCCAACAGTTTTTATCTGTGATGAGTGTGTTGAACTTTGTATGGACATTATCAAAGAGGAGACAAAAAGCTCTTTGTTTAAAGGCGACGAAGGAGTTCCTACTCCAAGAGAAATTTGTAAAGTGTTGGATGATTATGTAATTGGGCAAAAGCATGCCAAAGAGGTTTTATCAGTTGCAGTGCATAATCATTACAAAAGATTAAATCACGAGTCAAAAAATAATAAAGATTTAGAATTATCAAAATCAAATGTTTTATTAGTTGGACCGACAGGTTGTGGTAAAACTTTACTTGCTCAAACGCTGGCCAGAATCTTAGATGTTCCGTTTACAATGGCCGATGCAACTACACTTACAGAAGCTGGTTATGTAGGAGAAGATGTTGAAAATATAATTTTAAAACTACTTCAGGCGGCAGACTATAACGTGGAAAAAGCACAAAGAGGAATTGTTTACATTGATGAGGTAGATAAGATAAGTAGAAAATCTGAAAATCCTTCAATTACACGTGATGTTTCAGGTGAAGGTGTTCAGCAAGCTCTATTAAAAATTATGGAGGGAACTGTCGCAAGTGTTCCGCCACAAGGTGGAAGAAAACATCCTCAGCAAGAGTTTTTACAAGTAGACACCACAAACATACTATTTATTTGTGGAGGCGCATTTGCTGGACTTGACAAAGTAATTGAAGCAAGAGGCAAGGAAACTTCCATAGGTTTTGGAGCTAAAGTTGTAAGCAGAGACGAAAATAAAGTTTCAGATTTAATTAAAAAACTTGAGCCTGAAGATTTGATTAAATATGGTTTGATACCTGAATTTGTTGGTAGAATGCCTATAGTAACTACACTTGATGATTTAGATGAAAAATCGTTAATTAAAATTTTAAAAGAACCAAAAAACTCACTTACCAAGCAGTACAAAAGACTGTTTGAATTTGAAAATGTTCGATTAGAATTTAGAGAGGAAGCTTTAAGCGAAATAGCAAAAAAAGCTATTAGCAAAAAAACAGGAGCGAGAGGTCTAAGATCTATATTAGAATCAATATTGCTTAAAACAATGTTCTCTTTACCTGACATGGAAAATGTTGGTTCAGTGACTATCGATAAATCTGTAGTTAAGGGCAAAAGTGATCCTATTATTAGTTACTCAAAAAACAAATCTACATCCGCGGCATAATTTTTCCTTGCAATAACTATTTTAGTTGCCATATTAAGAGTATGACATCAGAGTCTAAAAAACCTTTATTACCTTTAAGAGATATAGTTATATTTCCATCAATAGTCGTACCTTTATTTGTTGGAAGAAAGAAATCTATCAAAGCGTTGGAAGAGGTCATGAAGTCAGATAAATCAGTGGTACTGGTTACTCAAAAAAATTCAGAAGTAGATGACCCTGGTGAAAAAGACATTTATTCATACGGCTGTTTAAGTAAAGTTTTACAATTACTCAAATTACCAGACGGTACAGTAAAAGTTTTAGTTGAGGGTCTTGCAAGAGTAAAAATATTAGAGATAGAGGATGATGTCAAAAAATATCTTAGCTGTAAAACCCAAATTATAGAGACAGATAAAGAGAACGAGGAACATAAAGTTTTTGCCTCAAACTTAATAAAAAAATTCGAAAAACTATCTAACTTAAATAAAAAAGATGTTTCTGATTTCACTAAAGGACTAAAATCCTTAAAAAACGCTAATCAACTTGCAGATAATATTTGTTCAAATTTAAATATTCAAATATTTGAAAAACAGGCTCTTCTTGAAATGAATGATTTAAAAAAGAGACTGGAAAAAATATATGAGTTAATTGAAAAAGAAACAAGCGTGATCAGCATGGAAAAAAGAATTAGAGGAAGAGTTAAAAACCAAATGGAAAAAACTCAGAGAGAATATTATTTAAATGAACAATTAAAAGCTATCCAAAAAGAACTTGGCGAAATTGAAGATGGAAAGGATGAAATATCAAATTTAACTAAGGCGATAGCTAAAGCTAAAATGCCTAAAGAAGCGCAAAATAAATGTATGGCTGAACTTAAAAAATTAAAAGGAATGAGCCCAATGTCAGCTGAGGCAACCGTAGTTAGAAACTATCTTGACTGGATGATTGATTTACCATGGGGCAATAAAAGCAAAATTATTTCTGATTTAAATTCAGCGCAAAAAGTTTTAGACCAAGATCACTATGGATTAGCTAAAGTAAAAGAGAGAATCATTGAGTATTTAGCTGTGCAAAAAAGAATAGAAAAACTCAAAGGACCAATACTTTGTTTAGTTGGACCTCCAGGTGTAGGAAAAACTTCACTTGGTAAATCAATTGCAAAAGCTACAGGAAGAAAGTTTGTAAGAATTTCTTTAGGTGGTATTCGAGATGAAGCTGAAATTAGAGGTCACAGAAGAACTTATATAGGTTCATTACCAGGAAAAATTATTCAAATGATGAAAAAAGCTGGAACTAGTAATCCACTTTTTTTATTAGATGAAATTGATAAAGTCGGTAGTGATTACAGAGGTGATCCGTCTTCAGCGCTTCTAGAAGCATTGGATCCTGAACAAAATAAAACTTTTAACGATCACTATTTAGAAGTCGATTATGATTTATCCGACGTACTTTTTGTCACCACTGCAAATACATTAAATATTTTGCCTCCACTTCTTGATAGAATGGAAATTATAAGACTTCCTGGTTACACAGAGGATGAAAAAATCAATATTTCCCAGAAATTTTTAATACCTAAACAAAGTGAAGATAACGGGCTTAAGAAAGACGAGTGGGAAATAAGTGAAGACGTTAATAAAAAAATTATAAGAGACTATACTAGAGAGTCCGGGGTAAGAAATTTAGAGAGGGAGATTTCTAAGATTGCAAGAAAAATGGTAAAAAAAATTGACTCTAAAGAAAAAGTTAACAAGAAAATATCTGAAACAGATCTAAGTTCTTTCTTAGGTATTCAAAAGTTTAATTTTGGCGAGATTGAAAAGGAGAACAAAATTGGCGTAGCAACTGGTCTTGCTTGGACAGAAGTAGGAGGAGAAATTTTAAAAATTGAAGCGGTAAATATGCCAGGAAAAGGAAAGATGCAGATAACAGGTAAACTTGGTGAGGTAATGCAAGAATCTGTTAAAGCTGCTAAATCTTATGTTAGATCTAAATCTTTGGAGTACGGAATTATCCCTCCATTTTTTGAGAAAAAAGATTTTCATATTCATGTTCCAGAGGGAGCTACACCAAAAGATGGACCTTCAGCTGGTATTGCTATAACCACTTCAATTATATCCTCAATAACAGGAGTTCCTGTAAGCAAAGATGTGGCCATGACCGGCGAGGTTACTTTAAGAGGAAATGTTTTACAAATTGGAGGATTAAAAGAAAAATTATTAGCTGCACACAGAGCTGGAATAAAAACTGTTTTAATACCAAATGAAAATAAAAAAGATCTAACCGAGATACCTGAGATTATTAAAAAAAGTATAAATATAATACCGGTAAGCACAGTTGACGAAGTATTAAAACATGCTTTAACAAAAACTCTAAAACCTGTTAAATGGGCAGAAATTGACCAAGCCTCTGCAAAAAAAGACGAAGTCACTAGCAGACACTAACCTTTAAATATCAATCAATTTAATATAATTATTATCTTGTTATTTATCTTATGAAAAAGAAGATAGTTATAATAGGAGCACTAGGTTACATAGGAACAGAGCTTTGTAAAATCTATTCTGGTGAGAGTTGGCATAACTCTATAATTGCAATAGACAGTCGATTTATATCTGAAAGAGTTTCACAACTTAGAAATTGGAATATTGAATTTAATCAAGGTGGTTTGCTTGATAAAAATTTTTTAAAGGAAAATCTTAAAGACGCAGACATTGTTTATCATTTAGCAGGAATTACAGACGTTGCTTACGTAAAAAAAGACTCAAACAAAGAACAAGATGAAAAAATTAAAACCATAGCCATTGAGGGAACAAGAAATGTAATAAATTCAATTAATGATAAATGTAAGCTTATTTTCCCCTCAACACATGTCATTTATGAAGGATTAAAAAATACCAAAGAGAACATACATGAGGATGAAAAACCATGCCCAATTCTTGCTTATTCTTCGAGTAAGGTTCAAAATGAAAACGAAATAAAATCTTCAAATAAAAATTATGTAATACTAAGACTTGGTTCTGTTTATGGATACTCAACTGACACAATGAGGATAAATATAATGCCAAATTTATTTTCTAAAATTGCTTCTCAAAATGGAACTATAAACTTATTTTCTGGAGGAAAACAAATTAAGAGTCTTGTCCCCTTAATTGATGTGGCCAGGTGCATGAAGTTTATGGCAGAAAATCCTAGGCTGAATAAGGAAACTTTTAATCTAACAAAGGAGTCTAAAACCGTCAAGGAGGTTGCTGAGATTTGTAAAAAAATTAATCCAAAATTATCAATCAAAGTCACTAATGATGAAACTCCAAATTTGGGATATACGCTTTCAAATAAAAAATTAATGCAAACCGGTTTTAAGTTTCTCTATAATTTAGAAGATTCAATTAAAGAAATGATTACAAAATGGTCAAAACAACATTTAAATGAAAATCTTGAATTTATTAAAAGAGGCGAGAAGGAATTTATAGACAAAAGAGGTAAAATAAGTAA
>CACBKA010000003.1:72500-97535 GCA_902539745.1 uncultured Pelagibacteraceae bacterium | reverse complement strand
ATTACTAACATTTCTTTTATAGCAAGATTTATCTCTTCATCTGAATTATCAATTTCTCTAATATTATTCTTTAATAATTGAACATTTGTGCACATATATCCAAGTGGGAAAGAGAAACTTTCTTTAAAATTTATAAGCTTATTATTTGTTTTATTTATAATTTTTTTGGGTAGAAAAATACTTTTATTGTCTAACATGAAATAATCCAAATGAGGTATGTAATTTGTTAGTATAACTGGTTTTTTAAAAAAAATTGGTAATGACCAATAGCCGGAGGAAGTGCCAATGCAAAATTCATTTTTTGCAGCTAAAAATACGTCCATAAAATCACTCTTAAAATTTGTAAATGGATAATCTATTAAACCAGTGATGTTACTCAATCTTTTCATTTTTCTATCTCCGACCCTAATAACATAACCTCCATTATCATAAATTGTTTTCACTGCTTTCAAATATGTCAACGGAGAAGAGTTAAATAGTTCGTTTCCAATTCCTTCTCTTACGTGAAGTGTTACAAACCACCGACCATTAGGTAATCCCAAATCTCTTAAAATTTTAGTTCCTCGTTCCTCATCATTTTCATTTAGTTTAAAAAAATAATTCTTATTTTTATATTCATTTTTAATAAGTTCCTGTCTAATGAAGTTAATTGCTGCAAACCAAGGATAATGAGTATTTTTGAATGGTAATGTAAACTCTATTGGAATTTTTTTTAGTTCATAAATAAATTTTAATTTATTATAAAAATCATCTGACTTAATGATATTTAAATCTTTTTTGAAATAATTAACTAGAGTTGGGTTAGTAAATTTTGAATTTGTTTCAAGTAAAACATTTAGTTTAGTACTATTTTTAGAAAATATTTTTTGATTTATTAACAAAAAAAATAAAGTAAGATGATTTCCTAAACTTCCTGTAAGTTGTTGGTATGGAATAAAATCTTGATCTAAATAATTTAATTGATTTTCTTTTACCCAATTTTGTTTTATTTTTTCGTAGTCTTCGAACATTTTAAATCCATCATTAGGATTTCTGCTAAAATTTTGAAGAATGATTGCGTGATTAAACAAATATAAAGGATCCTTGAAAAATATTTTAAAATATTTTTTAGATAATTTTAAAATCTTTTCTATAATTTTAAATTGGTTTTTAGAATTTTTTAGCTTTTTACTTTTACTGGCTATTTCACTTATAGCTTGTTCAGTTTCATTTAAAACAAAAAATCTATTGATTCTTTTTACTAGGTTAACTAACCTTAATTTAAAAAATATATTTTTTAATAGTTTCATAATTTTTTAAATATTTTCTCTACTATCTTAATATCCTCCATTCCCTCATTTGCAGTACTCAGTACACTTTTTTTATTATTTTTTAAATAATTGAAAAGATTTTGAGATTGATTTTTAAAACACCAATTTTTAAAGTATTTTACTGATAAAATTTCTTTTCCTTTTTTAATGATAACTTTTGAATAACTATTTTTTTTAAATGGATTTTGTAGAAACAATTGAATAACCCCTTTAGAGAAATTTAAAGACAAACATTCAAATATTTTCTCATCTAATAAATATTTATTCGTAAGTTCAATTAAATCTTTTTTTTTGCTTTCAAAAACAACAGATCCTTCTCCTTGCTTTGAGAGATTTACATTTTTAATATTTATTTTTCCAAACAAAAATCTTAATAAATTTATACTATGGCATTGTGAATTTAAGTATTTTTCAAAAATTTTTTTTCTACTTAAATTCGTTTTATTTAGACTATATTTTTTCCTTCTTAATTTTGATTGGTGCTGAAAAAATTCTTTTTCTCTAGGTTTTGGTCTACCTATGAAAGATTGGTAACTTGTAAATAATAAATCTCCGTAATTTTTTTTTTGAAGTAGTTTTTTTAAATAAATAACCGCATTATCACTTCTTTTCATGTATGAAATAACAAGTTTTAAATTTTTTCTTTTTTGAAGTTTTACTAATGTTTTGGCTTCGAAGGAATTTAAAGCAACAGGTTTTTCAACAAACAAATTTATATTTGAAGCTAAAATTTTTTTTGCAATTTTAAAAGTATTTGGTCTTTGCACAATACATGCAATTGCATCTAATTTTTCATTTTTTATCATCTGATTAATATCTGTATAAGTATTTTTGATGTTATACTTATATGAAATCGGGTTTAAGAGATTTTTATTGTGATCACACAAGGCTCTCAATTTAAAATTTTTATTTTTATAAAAACTTGGTAGGTGAACTGTTTGAGATAAAATACCTAATCCAACAATTCCTAAATCAATTTTTTTCACTGAATTAATTCAAAGTTGTTTTTTAAAAAAGTACTTCCTATTCGAAAAGTAGGAGATTTAATATAAGAATAATTAAATAAGCTCCAAAATTTTTTTTGTAGTTCAACACATTTGGCATCTTCTATCCAATTACCATTTAATCTCTCAAAGTTTTCTTTAGCAGCATCCAGGATTTCTGTTGGTGTATTGTCAATTAGGTCAATTTCTAAATCTTTAAGTTTGGCAGAAGTGGCAACACCCTCAAAATTTAGTTCAAGAATTTCTGAAAAAGTAAGATTTCTATTTTTTTTTTTGGAAAAATATTTTTTTGGTATAACTAAAGAATTAGCACTAAAGCAGGAAAAGTTAAAAGCGGGCCAATTCACATAAACAATAGGTCTATCAAAAACTTCAGGTATTACTGAAATGCCAGATTCAGAATAAACTGCCATAAAACATTTGCTCGCAATATAAACATCTAAAAAATCTGACTGTGATGAAGAAGATGCATAATCAATAATATTGTTATTATTCGTTTCAATTTTTTTCTCTACTTTTGATCCCATTCTAAAACAAGGATATCCAAGTTTTGTAAAATGCTCCATTGCTGGTAGATATGTATCAATATTAGAGTCTCTAAAATCATGATAAGACCAATCTTTTTGATTATTATAATGTTGCAAATATGCTCTATCTCTCGAATGAAAACATATATAACTGTACTTATTAGCACTCCTACTATCTAAATAATTTTTTCCTAACTGTTCTTCTGACTCATTAAATTTTAAAAGAACTTTATTTTGAGATGAAATTTTTTTTATTTGTTCTAACTTAAAATTTCTCATTTTATCTTGATTAATTTTTGCAAGATACAAATTGTGTAAAATAGTTTCATATCTTTCTGCTGTAATATTTTTATGCCCAGGAAAAAACTTACTCATTATAAAAAAATTTTTCCATAAAAGTGAAAAAGGTGAAAATTTAATTATTCTATTCCATAATTTAAACCAAGTTTTATTATGTTGAAAATTATCATTTATAAAAATTAAATATTTTTTTTTAAATTTTAGATTTAAAACATCATCTACTTTTAAACTCCAAAACAATGGATAAACATCAGCAATTCTTGAAAAATTTATTTCTAGAATATTTATTTTTTTTATCAAAGATAAAGCTCTTGTTATTAAAATTAATAAGATTGAAGATGGTAAAAATATTATAAATTGAATAAAAAATTTTTTTTTTAAAATAATAATTTTTTTAATCTTAAATAATATCTTTAATACCATTGGTTATATCGAAAATTAAATTGTTAAAACGGGAGTATGAAATTACCTTGCTGACTTAAAAATTTTTTATGTTTTTTTAAAATATATTTCTTTTTATTCCAGGCTAGTAAAACTACTGTTTTTATTTTTTGTTTGTAAATTTCACTAGAAGACAGTACCGGGATTTTATAATTTGGTGAAAATGTTTTGTGTTTAATTTTATTATCATCTACTAAAAAATCAAAAAATTTATTTAGTTCAAATTGATGTAGTAATAGTGTTGAGCTGTGTGATGCACCATATCCCACTATTCTCTCTCCCCTTTTTTTTAAAGAATTTAAATGTAGATGAAGTTTTTTTTTGTAATTAATAATTTTTTTATGAAATTTTTTATAAAAAAGACTTGTATAAATTCCGATTTTTTTTTCTTTAACCATAAACTTCTTTTCAAATTTATAAGATGATTTTAAATCGCAGATTGTTTCTACTTTTTTAGAAACGACAATTATTGATCCACTTTTGGGCTCAGTGACTTTAACTTTTATTACTTTGAAACCTGAATTGTTTAAAAGAATTTTAAGACTTTTAAAGCAGAAGTAAGAAAAATGTTCATGATAAAAATAATCAAACATATTATTTTCCATCTGTCTTGGATGATAACCTGTCTCAATTACAAAGATACCTTTAGGGTGTATTAAATTTTTAATATTTTTTAAAAAGTTTTTAGTATTTTCTATGTTTGCAAAAGTATAAGTCGAGGTAATGACCTTGGGCCTCCCGTATTTAGATTTAATTTTATTAACAATTTTATTATCAAAAAAACAGTTCAAGGTTTTCAAACCCTTTCTATTGGCATAATTAGCAATTTTAATTGAAGGTTCAATCCCAAGAAATTCCATTTTATTTTTTTTAAAAATTGATAAAATTGTTCCATCATTACTTCCGATATCTAAACAAAATGAATTCCGAACTACTTTATTCTCATTTAAAATAATTTTGATTTCATTATCAAAATGTTTTTTTAATTCTTGAGTTACTTGAGTTTTATAAGAAAATTTGTTTTTATAGTAATTGTTGTGATCAATAAAATGATTTAAGAACAAATGTGAGCAAGAGGCACATAACATTATATGTATTGGGTAAAGCTTATCATGTTTAGTTTTTATTAAACTTTTGGAAAAATTATCAGCAAAAGGAATATCTTTTAATTTCAATACTTTACTAATTTTTTTACTAGCACATACAGGGCAGAACGTTTTTTTTTTTATTTTGATCATTAACTAATTAAAAAAAATAAACTCAAAATCACCTTTGAATTTAGATATTTTAAATATGTGCTTCCAACCTGGCACTGATAGGAAAGTTTTGCAAGTTAATGCCCAACATTGTAAATTAAACAACTGTTGATCATTTTTATAGCTTTCAGTCATTATATAACTTCTTTTTCCTACCCTTTGGATTTCCTTCAAAGTATTTATTACTTCCTTCAGCTCCAGATTATGCAAGACTCCTAGAGATACAACTAAATCAAATTGTTTTTTTTTAAATGGATATTTTTTTTGTGCCAAATACCTAAATAAATTTTTTTTAATTTTTGGGTGAGAATTTTTTAATGCATACTTTGAAATATCAAATCCCTTAATTTTTAGTCCTGGAAGAATTTTTTTTAACTCATATAATAAGTAACCTTTGCCGCAACCTACATCTAAAATACTTGAATTATTTTTTAGTTTATAGAACTTGATCATTTTTATAGCTAGCGGTTTCCATCTTCCATCAATAAATTTATATCCACCATATCCATATTTGCGAGGACCATCCCAATAAGCTTGGGAATATTTTTTTGCAATTTTCATACAATTTACTTTATCGTTAATCATTCTTTCTAAATATTTTCTTTTTGTTGAATTATGTAATTTTTGAATAAAATTTCTTAGTGACATTTAATTTTGTTTAAGACTTTGTTTTATTTTCCAAAGAATATTTACTTTTGCTAAATCTTTTTTTTTTACCACTTTAATTTTTTCAACCGCAAAACAGACTACTTTATTTTTTTTTAAAATATTATTTAATATCTTATTTCTTTCTTTGAGAGACTCTGGTAGTTGAAATAAACTATACATTACTATTCCATCAATAGATTTTAATTTTTTTAATAAGTCTTTCAAAATTAAATAAGAATTTTTCATTTTGTATTCACTCACGCTCAATAAATATTCGAACGAATTATTTCTACAAAAATCCTTGATTACAATGTTCTGAACATGCTGGGGGGCCCTTTCTCCCATAAAACTCCTACTAAAGATATATCCCCTAAGTTTCATTTTTATTCTGGTAATCTATAGCTCATTGCTAATTCTGATACTTTTTTCAATGTTATGGGTTGAAAAAATTCTCCAATTTTTTTATCACCATATGGTGAAAAAATACTTTTAAATCTACAATTCATTGACCACCTTGTTTCCTTCTCTAAATTTACTCTATTTCCATGTGGTAAGGATTGATTAAACAAAAGAATTTCCCCTTTTTTTATATTAATCCATTTTAAATTTTTTTTAATCTTCTTGAATATTGCTTCGCTATCTTTAGCTAGCAATGATTTAAAATTTTTCTCCATTTTTTTATATTGTTTTGGAGGAAGTATATACATTGACTTGGTTTTGTAACAATTTACTAACGGCATCCATACTACAATTTCAAAAGGGGAATCACCTGACCACACATCAGAATGAACTGGTAATAACGAGGAATCATCATTTGGTAACTGGATGCTCAAATTAATATTATTTTGCATCATTAGTTCGTTACCTACTAAAATCTCTAAATATGGTTTAGCTGAAAGAAAAAATTTTTTTCTAAAGTTTTGATCTTTATTAATAAAAGTAATTAATTTTATTCGAAAATTATTTAGTTCTTTTTGACCTATAAATCTATGAAAATTATTCAGTAGATATGAATTACTATATTTTTTCGTTAATTTAATTTCTTTTTTTATGAACTTGGTGAATATATTCTCTATTTCTTTAAATATTTTATTCGGAATTTTTTCTTTTATAAAACCTTTTGTTTCGAACTCTTTTGAGAGTTTTTTTTCAAATTTAGAAGACAAATCTAACATTTATTAATCACAAATTTTTTTTATTAAATTTTTTACTGATAGAGAATTTTCATTTAATAAATCTTCTTGGGTACCATAATTTTCAATAAAACTATCATTTAGTCCGACTCTGGTAATTTTAAATGATTGATCCGGCATCTTACTATTAACAAATTCCAGAATACTACTACCGAAACCGCCACTAAGAACATTTTCTTCAACTGTTACAATTTTTTTTACTTTTGGTACCCATTTTGTGAGAATTTCTTCATCTAGAGGTTTAATAGTTGGTAAATGTAATACCCCAACTTTTAAATTTTTTTCCTTTTCTAAATAAATAGAAGCATCTAAAGCTCTTTGAGCCATAACGCCAGTAGTGATAAATAAATGATCATTTGGTTTTTTAAGGATCTCCCCTTTTCCTATTTTTTTCAACTTATTGGGTGAAGTTATAATTTTTTCACCGCCACGAGCAATTCTAATGTAAAGAGGGCTTTTATAATTTACTGAGTCTAACATAAGTAACTTCATCTCCACGGCATCACATGGAGAAATAATTGACATATTAGGGATTGAACGCATTATAGATATATCTTCTATGGCTTGGTGTGTTGGTCCTAAAGGCGCATAGACTAAACCTCCACCGTTACCTATTAATTTTACAGGCAAATTATGCAAACATAAATCCACAATTATTTGTTCTAAACATCTTCTTGTAATAAACGTAGCTATTGTATTTACATATGGAATATATCCCTCGAGGGCTAAACCTGCTGATAATCCAATAATTGCTTGTTCGCAAACTCCTTCCATATAAAATCTTTTTGGTATTTTTTTCTTAAATTCATTAAGAACTCCTGGACCTAAATCAGAACCGATAAAAACTACTTTTTTGTTTTTTTTAGCAATTTCAAAAACAGTATCTAAACAGGTTTTTCTCATCTTTTCTTTATTTTAAACATTTATTAATCATTTTAATTTCTTCATCGGTAAAACTATTTTTATGATGCCAAAAAGGATTATTTTCTGCAAAATAAAATCCTTTGCCTTTTATAGTATGACAAATTGAAATTTTTGGTGAATTTTTTATTTTTAACATAGCCCTAAAATTTTTTCTTAAATGACTAACATTGTGACCGTCTATTTCCTTGACATAAAACCCGAAGCTTTTCCACTTATCTTTTAAAGGTTCCAGATTAAGCACTGTTTTAGTGGCTCCGTATGATTGCATTTTATTATAATCAAGAATCAGATTTAAATTATCCAATTTATGCTTGCTTGCAATCAATGCTGCTTCCCATACAGATCCTTCATTAATTTCTCCATCACCTAAAATTACATAAATATTAAATTTTTTTTTTTTAAGTTTTGCAGCAAGTGCCATTCCCACACCAATTGGTAAACCATGCCCCAAAGCCCCAGTTGAAGCTTCAACACCTGGAACTTTTGTCTCCGGGTGTCCACCTAAAATTGAGTCAAATTTACTAGATGTTTTAAGTATTTTTTTATCAAAAAAATTTTTATCAGCCAATATACTATATAAAGCTAAACATCCATGACCTTTACTTAAAATAATTTTGTCTCTATTTTCTTCCTTGGGATCTTTATTGTTAAATTTAACAATATCATCATACAATACTCGTAATATTTCTATCAATGACATGGCAGAGCCCATGTGGCCACGTCCCCCCCCTAATAAACAGTCAACAACTAATTGCCTTAAATATTTTGATCTTTTATCCAAATTATTTTTCTTAATTTTCATCAGAATTCGTTTAGAGTTCTTACTATTTTATGAATTTCTCTTTTATTTAAATTTTGATTTATTGGTATAGTTATAATTCTTTTGCTTTGTTTTTCTGCATTAGGAAAATCTCCTTTTTTATAACCTAAATATTTTGCTGCTGGCTGTAGATGAATAGGAATAGGATAATGGATCGCAGAACCTATACCATTACTGTTTAAATATTTAATCAATTTATTTCGTTTTTTAGTTTGTATCACAAAAGTATGGTAAGTATTAAATTCGTATTTTTTCTCTCCCAAGAAGAAATATTTTTTCTTATCTAAATTCTCTATATAAAATTTAGCATTCTTTCTTCTTGTGTTTATAATTTTATTCAAATTTTTTAGTCTATAATTCAATATGGCTGCTTGAAGCACATCCATTCTTGACAAGAATCCAAAATTATTTACTTTGTTTCTATTTACAAGACCATGATTGCTAAATATTTTGGCTTTTTTAAAAATACCTTGATCATTTGTTGTTAAAAAACCTCCATCCCCAACAGCATTTAAATTTTTTAATGGATGAGTTGAAAAACAAGCAACTTTACCAAATGAACCTGAGGGTTTTCCATAATATTTTGAGCCAATAGATTGAGCAGCATCTTCTATAATAGGAATGTTGTACTGCCTTGAAAGTGAAATTATTTTCTTCATCTTGCATACTCTACCTGTCAAATGAACTGGCATTATAGCTTTAGTTTTTTTAGTAATTGCTTTTTCGATTAAATCTGGGTCTAAATTTTGATCGTCCAAAACGTCTACAAAAACTGGTTTTGCACCAATATGTGTTATCACAGATGTTGATGAAATGAATGAGTTTGGTGGAGTGATAACCTCATCCCCTTTTCTTACACCTAATAGATATAAACCCAAAGTTAGTGCATCGGTGCCACTATTAAGAGCAACTGCATATTTGGTTCCACATATTTTTGCAATTTTTTTTTCAAATTTTTGGATTTCAAGTGCATAGGTATTTACATACTCACCTGCAGATAAAACTTTATCGATAATTTTAAGTAAATCTCGCTTTTCTTTTTTCCATTGTAAATTAAGATTTATATAAGGAATATTCATCAGTTGTAGTACCAGATCAAATGTCTTTGTCCTTTGTCAAGAATTTTTTGATAATGGGGATTTTTTAAGTCCACTAGCAAAAGATCTCCTTTGTTACAAGTAAGTTCAATTCGCTTAGAACTATTTTCTAATAATTTTAAATCTTCTTGATTAATGTTGTGTGCACTTTTATCACCTGTATCAAAATTAAAATTATTAAGCAGCAAATTTAGATGAGCTTCCTTAATTTTATTAAAATACATTGACTTTTCAAAGACAACTGTTGGTCCATTGTCACTTTTAACTTTTTCTAACGCTAAAGCACATCTTAAAGAATGTATTGCGCTATCTATGTGTGGTTGGCCTGATATCATTTTTTTTCCAGCGGCCTGTGGCATAGCTGGGTGTTTGTAAGAACCGTCATGAACCAAATTATAAATAAGCAGAGGGGGATGCCATGAAATTTGGTAAATTAAGTAAATTAATCTAATTTCAATTTTTTTTGCAATTTCTTTAAAATAATTATCAATTAATCCAAGTCTTTTAATTTTTAATGATCCATCCAATTTTTCAACAGTGACTCCATTTTTTAACATTAAATTTGGTATATTTTGTTGTGAAGCTACTTGATCTAAGGGCAAAAAATTTAATGTTTTTTCACATTCTTGTTTGATTGCCTCAGTTTCTTTAGAATCATAATAATTTTCATAAACTGCATAGCCATTTTTTGCTAAATCATTTAAAATTTTTTTAACCCTGGAATTTTTTGACATGATGATAGAAAAAAGAAGAATTCTTATTTTCCAAAAAAAATGATCAAAAACTATTAGTGTACCTATTATCCTTTTTGCAAAATTGATTGGCAATTTTTTGATAAAAGTTAATCTATTTATAATAAGTTTAATCATTCAAAAATTTTTTTTAGATTAAGTGTTTGTATATTTGAAAACTTAAAACTTTTAAATTTTTTTTTAATCAATGAATTATCAAATTCTAAGTTATATTCCTTTATTGTATTTGAAATTTTTCTTTCTATAAATAATTTTTTTTTAAAATTTTTCTCAATGATTTTGATGAGTTCATTTATGCTAATGGAATTACCTGAAACTACATTTAATGTTATTTTATTTAATTTTTTTCTTAATAATTTAATGATGAATTTGCTTATATCTTCTACATATAAATAATCTCTTTTTTCCTTCCCAGAAGTATTTAAAATAAATTTATTTTTTTTATTTTGAGATTTTATAAGTTTACTAATTATATTTTCGTTTTTTTTTTCATTACCAAATACGCCTGGTAGTCTTAATATTGCATAGTCGTATCCCAATTTTTTTGAAAAGAATTTTATTATTTCTTCTTGAAAGATTTTTACCAAAGAATAATTTGTATAAGGTGATAATTTAGTTTTTTCGTCAATCTTGGCTAACCCTATATATTCGCCATAAACCTCTATTGAACTCAGAAAAATAATTTTTTTTGGGGTATATGTGAAAAAAGATTGAAATAAATTATTAAAAATAATTAAATTTTTTTTAAAATTTTCAAAATTATCTCCTTTTGTCCTTTTGATACCCGCTGCATAAATTACGATAGAGTTTTTAAAGTTTTTTGCAATTTTTTTAATTTGTTTCAAATTTTCTAGATTTAAATTCTTTGAATTATAATTTATAATGTTTTTATTAATTTTTTTGCTTATACTTTTTCCAATAAAACCTGTTGAACCAAAAAGAATTATCATTTCTACCTATTATTTTTAACTTTGTCTTTTAAATAGTTTTTTCTTGATTTTATATTTTTTTAAAAATTTATTTATTTCTTCAATAGGGGCACCCTCTTCAGGAGAAAATTTAGCATAGTTTACCATATTTCTTTTTTTAAAAGGTCCGGTTGTTACTTCGTGATAGAGTGTCCAGTTTGTTAGAGGAATGGTTAAATGATAATAAGGTGCCGAAATTCTATATATAAAACCATCATTAGATTTTTTTTTTGTGTTATAATTTTGCTCTCTAAGTTTGATTATTCTAATTAGTTTTCCTTTATTGTCTAATATGTAAATATTAATTGCGCCTTTAATTAAATGATACGACTCACTAACATTTTTTGGATGTTTGTGTGGTCTTATATAACTAAAACCATTTAAACTAATTAACATTTCTTGTGTTAGATGATTTGTAGAGTTATGAAGACAAACTCTGTACCTATTTTTTTTGTTTCTTCTTGCTCTTGATTTTAACTTTTTAAGATAATTTAAATTATAAGAAATAATTTTTTTTTTGTTAAATTCTGCGTAAATATTATTTTTCATCAATGAAATTTTAAAATATTAGGGTTAGTTAATCTAAAATCCAAACTGCATCTTGTATTAACACCTAAATTATGGCTTCCACCATGAAGTAAGTTTGGATGAAAAATTATCGCTTGTCCCGGTTTAAGGTTAGGCCTTATATATTTAAATCTTTTTGTATATTTTGTTTTAAACACTGGCGACAAATATTTTTTTTGTTTATCTAAATTTACTTTTTTATGTTTTTTAAGATGACTTTTGGGAGATATTCTTAATGTGTATGAATTTGTAAAGCCGACAAGAGGGCACCATATTGTTATTAATGCCTTGTAATTATAATTTTCAGCACTACCAAAAAACAAATCAAAATGAACTCCACCAACATCTTTTTTTTGTTTACCATAAATACTTAAATTCATGGGACGAGCTAATCTGAAAGCTGTTGAATTTTTTTTTACTTGTTTTTTTTTTAAAGAAGCCACCCAAGTAATTTCTTTTTGCTCATGACCCCAATAGTTTTTACAAATATAATTAATAAACTTATTTTTTAAAATAATGTTTTGGTATGATTTATTTAAACCAATATATCTCTTACTAGAATCAATTATATTTGAGTGTAGGTTATTGTCTATTATCTTATGATAATTTTTTAATTCTTTTATTTTAAGTGATTTGCTTTTAAGCGATTTATTTATTTTTATTTTAATTTTTCTTTTTAATTCTTCTAAGTTTGATTTATTAAAAATATCAACAATACAATATCCATCATTTAAAAAACTATTTAATTTATTATTTAATATTTTTTTCATAATTTTTATACTTTAAATAAAAACAAACTTTTTTAAAAGCACTTATGTATTGATTAATAAGTTTTTTTTTCTCAAAGGTAAAAGTGGGGATTGAAATTGTACTTTCATAAAAGATTTTGCTGTTTGGACACTTTAATTTTTTTGTATTTCTAAACTTATTTTTTGCCCTATTAAAAATTTTAGATCTGAAACTATTTTTAAAAAAATTTAGGGTATGAAGAGGCGGATTACCTGATTGTCGAACCTCCATTCCTTCTGATTTCAAAATCTTTATAAACTTACCTAATTTAATATTGTTTAATTCTTTTAAATTGATAAAAGGTCTATACCCGTAAAACGCACCTCTAGTAACATATTTTTTTGTTATTGGGGGAGACATTCCAGGTATTTTTTTTATTTTATTAGATAGATAATTTAATACTGTTTTTCTTTTTAAAATATATTTATTTAATTTTTTCAATTCACTGTTGGCTATCACAGCAGCTACAGGATGAATTCTGTGCTTGTAGCCTAAACCAGTCTCATTGAATTTTTTTAAAAACTTATCTGAAATTTCATTAAATATTCTAGGACCAAAATCACTTAAAATTAATGCGCGCTCATAATAAAATTTACTATTTGTAACCAATACACCTCCCTCCCCAGCAGAAATCATTTTATTCCTATCAAGGCTAAAGCAAGCAATATCTGAAAAATTTCCTACTTTTTTTCCTCTATAAGTAGAACCGTGTGCGTGGGAGCAGTCCTCGATTAAAAATATTTTTTTTGACTTCACTATTTTTAAAATTTTTGTCATTTCACAAGGATGACCACAGAGATGGTTTATAACTACTGCTTTAGTTTTTTTAGTTATTTTTTTTTTTATATCCTCTGGACTAATATTGCCAGTTTCTTTTTCACAGTCTGCTAAAACAGGTATAGCACCCAAAATTCCTAATGGTGTTGCTGTAGCGTGAAACGTTAAGGTGGGAGCGATTACTTCGTCTCCAGGCTTAATACCGATTGCAAAAAAAGCAGCTAGTAAAGTTGATGTACCTGAATTTAGAGCTAATGCATATTTTCTTTTTTGAAATTTTGCAAAATTTAGCTCAAATCTTTTTACAACTAATGGTACTCCATTTATGAAATGATTTTCTTCTTTCCTATAATAATGATTTATGGCGTCAATTTTCTCTTTAGAGGAAGGCGGCCATTTCCAGTGCGGAGATTTTATAGTAATAGATTTTTTTCCACCTAAAATTGCTAATTTATTCATAATTTAATATTTTGACTCAAATAATTTGTAAAGATTTTTTTAGAATTACTAAATTTTAAAATTTTTTTTAGAAATATATTATTTTTCAAAATTGAATGCTTTTGAACTATATTTTGCATATTGTCTGGTACATTAATAGGTTTAACTAATGTATTATTTTTCTTTAGTTTTTTTCTTAAAATTTTAGCTATTTTCTCATAACTTATTTCATCATTTGATGATAAATGTATTACTCCGCTTGTATTATTCAAAATTGAAAACTTTACTACTTTCATAATGCTTTCTTTTGTTACCAACGATAAATTTATATTTTTAAAAGGAAAAATTGCCTTATTTTTTTTTAATCGTAACTTCCAATTTAATATTAAAGTTTTTAAAGTATCAACTAATTTTGAAACTCTAATTACCAATCCATTATTTTTTAAAACAATCTGCTCAGATAGTAATTTTTGTTTTGCGTATTCATTCAAAGGTTCTTTTTTATCATTGATAGAGTAAAATCTTTTTTTCCCATTAAATACAGCAGTTGTTGAAAAAAAAAATTATTTGAGTTTTACTATTTTTATACATTTTTATAACTTTTTTTAGACCGTATACATTTATCTTTTTTGATCCAACTTTATCTCTTTCACATTCTAAAATTTTTGTTATGCCGCCTAAAAAAATAATAATGTCTATTTTTTCTAATTTTGGCCATTTATCAGTTTTTCCTTCAAGTTTTAAATATAAAAAATTTTTATTTTTTTTTGATGAAGTTGGAAAAACTTTATAACTTGTTTTTAATTTACTTAAAAGAGTTCTGCCTATTTCCCCTCTTGCACCGATTAATAAAATTTTTTTTTTCAACTTATTTGAATTAACTTTTTGCGTAAAATTGTCTTACAGTCTTGATTACATAGTTTAATTCTTTTTTTGATAAGTGTTGATCACAAGGAAATGTAATAATTTTTTTTGTATGGCTATCAGTTACTGGGAAGTCCCCCCATTTATGTTTTAAATTTCTTTGTGACTCCTGAAGATACATTGGTACTGGATAGTGCACTTTTGCCTCAATTCCTTTTTTGAGACAATATTTTAAAAGAGAGTCTCTGTTTTCAGCAAAGACAATGTATAAATGATAAACTATTTTAAAATTTTTTGGCCTTGGGGGTATATCTATTTCATTAATTTTGGATAAATATTTATCATAGTAATTTGCATTTTTAATTCTTTGAAGAGCAATTTTTTTAGCTTTAGGTAACAACCAATTTCCAACCACTGCTTGGAAAGTATCCAATCTCGAATTATAGCCGTTTATTTTTACTGTATCTCTATTTGAAAGCCCATGGTTCCTCAATAATTTTAAATTTTTAAAAAGTTTATTATCATTTGTGGTAATGATACCGCCGTCAGACCAAACATTTATATTTTTAAGAGGATGTAACGAGAAAGCTCCGGCTTTACCCCAGGTTCCAGCTTTTTTTCCGTTAATTTCACCTAAGATTGATTGACACGCGTCTTCGATAACTGGAATTCTATATTTTTTTGAAATTTTCATTAACTCTGGCATGTAAGTCATGTAACCTGTAAAATGAACAGGAACGATACATTTTGTTTTCCTAGTTATCTTCTCTTGAACCTGTTTAACGTTTAAACAGAATGTGTCATCGCAGTCTACGTAAACAGGTTTAGCACCTAATTCAGTAATTGCGCCAACAGTAGCTACAAAAGTGTTTGCGGCAGTAATTACTTCGTCTTTATATCCAACTCCTAAAGCTTTTAAGGATAACTTTAATGCATCCGTACCAGAGTTAACTCCCACTGCATATTTGGTTCCTATTAATTTTGCAAAATTTTTTTCAAATTTTAAAAGTTCTTTACCTAAAGTAAAATCACCAGTAGCAACAAATTTTTTTAAGTTTGCCCATAAGTTATCGCAATTTGAAAACTGTTGTTTTAAATATGAGTATCTTACTTTCATTTTATTTTAAATTTATTGATTGCATCCTCTTTATATTAAAATAAAATTCATTATTTAATGGATTTTTTAATTTTTTCTCATCAAAAGCTATTTTAAGATCTTTTGCCGCATCATTAATATTGAAATCTGGACTGAAGCCTAGAGTATTTTGGATTTTATGTGATGAAATATGATACGATCTATTATCATTAGTCTTTTCTGTTAAAAATTTAATGTCGTCTCCTAACTCACTTTTTACAATTTTAGCTATTTCTTTAACCGACTTATTGTCGTAACCGACATTGAAGATTTGTCCGTCAATTTTATTATCTTCTGCGTTAATTATTACTTCATATGATTTAACCATGTCATTGATATGGATATTTGGTCTAAGTTGACTCCCACCAAAAATTTTTATCTCTCTATTGTGATAAGCAAGATTAGTTAATATATTAACTACTACATCCAATCTTTGCCTTGGTGCGTAGCCACAAACTGTTGCTGGTCTTAAAATTGTTACAATAAATTTATCAGATTGATAATCTAAAAGAATTTTTTCACAGTCAGCTTTATATTTTGAATAATCTGTGAGTGGTTCTAGAGACATTAGTTCGTTTACATCTCTCTCTTTTTTTATTCCATAAACTGATGATGAAGATGCATATATGAATTTTTTCACATTATTTGAAACTGATTGTTCTACTAATGGCCTAAAAGCATCAAGATTTATTGACTTGCCTAAGTTGGGATTTAATTCGAAACTTGGGTCATTTGAAATGCATGCAAGATGAATAACTATATCTTGGTTTTTAGTAATTTTTGATATTAAATCCTCATTTCTTATATCTCCCTTGACGACTTTTAAATTATTGTTTTTTTGTAAAACATCCTCACCATATATAAACAAATCTAGAACGGTTACCTTATGACCTTTTTGAATGAGATAAGGTGTCAATAAGGATCCAACGTATCCTCCTCCACCTGTAATTAAAATATTGCTCATTATTATTTTAATGTGTTTTCAAGGGTTTTGAGAATTTGAGTTTTAGTTGCAATTGACTTATTTCCTATTGTCTCAACTGAATGTGCAGCTGCTAGTGATGATACCAACATGCTTATGTTGTTATCAATTTTATTTTTTAAACAAATAGAAAGTAAAGATAACATGGCATCACCAGCTCCTATCTTATCTATAGTATTTTTGGCGAATGCTTCACATTTATGATATTTTTTTGTTTTACGATTAAATAAAGTTGATCCTGCAGTTCCTTGTGTAACAACCAAATTTTTAATATTTTGTTGAATTGCAAGTTTTTTCATTAAGGATTCTATATTTGAATTTTTATCTCTTAATTCATGCCTGATTTCTCTCTCGTTAATGATCACGCAATCAATATTTTTGTAATTTCTCATGCTGTGGTAACCAATATTAGCTGCGTTTACTTGGGCGTTTAGTGCCAAGTATTTCGCTTTATTGCATATTAAATTAGCAGTTTTTTCTGATATAAATCCATGTCCGTAATCTGACACTATTACTAAATCAAATTTCGATAGAATTTTATTTAAAATTTTATTTAATTTGGTTTCTTCATTTTTTTTAATTTTGTCATCGTTTATCTTATAAACTCCTAAAACTTTATTTTTACTAACTGAGTCTAAAAACCTTCTTTTTAAAATAGTAGGAGAATTTTCTTTTTTTAGGTATTTAAAATCGATATTTTTTGATAGCCTCTTTTTTATAAAATTTAAATATTCTTCTTTTTCACCGATCATTGTTAAAAGTGAAACTTTTTTGCAAAAAGTAGATAAGTGTTTCGAAATTGCAGCAGCACCTCCTAAATACTCTTCTGTTTTAATATCCCTTAAAACTAATACAGGTTCTTTACCAGATTTTCCAAGAGCATCACAAAATACATATTGATCGATTATAGTTTCACCAATTATTAACACTTTTGTTTTGCTTAAGTTATTAAATAAACTATTAATTTTTTCAAAGTTGAATTTTTTTTTAATTTTATTAATAAAATTTTTTTGAGAATCAGAATATAAATCACTATATTCATTAATTAGCTTACTAGAACTAAAGGTAATATCTTTGGTATAAACTATTTTTCCATTGCATTCTTTAATAGCTTTTATTTCATTCTTTATTTCACCTGTAATATCTTTTTTATTATTTTTATAATCTGGCCCCTTACAATATACTTTAGGCTTAATTTTTTTTATTATACTCACAGCTGTAGGCGAGTTATTAACTGTTACGTAATCAATATTTTTTATATGAGATAAAGCCTCAGCTCTTTGCTTTTCAGTAAAAACTGGTCGACCTGGACCTTTATTGACATGTCTGTCAGGTGTAATTGAAACAATCAATATGTCCCCATGATTTTTAGCTTCTTTAAAATGCCTTATGTGACCTAGATGTAATAAATCAAAAACTCCATGACACAGGACAACTTTTTTATTAAGTCTTTTTTCACTTGGTACTTTTTTAAGAAGATCTACAAGTTTAAAAATTTTTTTGTTCATGTTTTTTTAAGTAACTTGAACCAGGATTTTGTTACTTTAGAAATTTTTTTTGGGGTCCAAACTGGTGCATCACTCCAATAATTGATATTTTTAAGTAATTCTTTTACTCCCTCATTGATTTTAATTTTAGGTTTCCAACTCAATTCTCTTTTAATTTTTGATATATTTGCAAGTGATCTATCCGGCTCTCCTGGTCTTTTTGGTATATAAGTTTTTTTTCCACCAATGAGATTTGCAATTTTATTTACTGAAATTTCTTTTCCTCCACCGATATTATAAATTTCGTTTTTCCTTTTAGAACGGGCGGCTATAAGAATGCCTCTTACTAAATCTTTTACATGAATAAAATCTCTAGTTTGCTTCCCATTTCCTACTATTGTAAGTGGTTTGTTCGATAGTTTTTGTGCTAAAAAAACACCAAAAACTGCACCATAGGCTCCTGTAGTTCTAGATCTTGGCCCGTAAGCATTAAAGAATCTTAAAGATACAAATGGTAATTTATATATTTTTGACCAATGTTTTAGTAATTCCTCTCCTTGCCATTTTGTTAACGCGTATGGATACATTGTAGAAATTTTTGAATTTTCGCTTGTAGGATATTCTTTAGGAATACCGTAACAAGATGCGGATGCGGCATAAATTACTTTTTTAATTTTATTATTTTTAGCTGCATTTAACACGTTAAGAGTTCCAAGAACATTTACATTAAAATATTTTTTTGGATTTTCAATACTAGGAACAATGTCGGCAAGACCAGCAAGATGAAAAACATAATCGAAGCCTTTAAAGTATTTATCTAAATTTTTAGCTATCGAGATATCAATATTAATTATTTTAATTTTTTTTTTGACGTGAGATAAATTAGACTTTCTACCAGTTGAAAAATTATCTAGAACTGTAACCTTGTGTTTATTCTTTACTAAATGATCCACTAGATTACTCCCGATAAAACCTGCTCCACCAGTTACTATAGATTTATAATGTTTTTTCACAATTTAATTAAAGTTTGAAATTAATTTACAGTCTCTTAATTTACATACTTTTACATCCAATGTTAGGATTGGATGGGTTAGGGCAAATTTTTTTTTGTGGAGTTAGTCTGTACATGAGCATATTAAATTCACTACTTTTATAAAAGCTAAATCTCGTGATTAATTTATTCCCAACTTTTTCTATAATATAAAAACCTGTCTCTTCTAAACCAATTGGAACATTAAATTCATCAATCAAACCCTTATAGTCAATAACGCTATTATGAGCAGATAAAACCAAATTTTTATCACTATCAAGATTAAAACTTAAGATGGTCGATCTCAAATCTTTAGCAAATTTATCTCTATCCAATGGATGGACACCAGTTTTGTGAAGAAGTGCACTGTGAATTTCATCAATCCTTCCAAATGAATAATATGCAGTTTCTCTAGCTCTACAAGATGGGCTAGATATTACTTTTTGAACCTTTATGCCTGCGTGTTTAAAAGCTCTCCCAGTATTTTTTACTGTTTCTATGCCTCTGTCGGTTAAACATACTGCACGATACCATTTGTAATCTCTGGCGTCTAATTTGTTATATAATTCGTATGCATCAAACCCTCCCAATGCTTCTCCCCATTTCTCTCTTTCACCGTGTCTGAATAATAAAATATATCCGCCTTTTTTTATTTCTTCAGCCCAAAAAATATATTTTTTCCAATCAATACCTCCATAATAATCAATATTATAATTTTTTTTTTCAATATCTTTCCAAAAATTATCAATTCTCATCTCCATCTCTTTATCTTTTTTTACAGAAGATGGTTTAAATAAAGGCTTCAAAACATTATCTTTAAAAATATCAAAAGGAGGTATCCGCAATTGTAGACCTAATGCTGACCCTAAAAAAATAGTCAAAATTATATTTAATATAACTAATTTTTTTAAATCAATTTTATTGAGTTTAAATTTTTTCATTATTTAATTGAGATTATCAGACTTTTAAAAATTTACATTAAGTTTTATTGTTGATTTGGGTGATACTTATAGTCATTATTTAACCAATGCTCCGCACTTTGCAAAAACGTACTTTAACAGTTTTTAGCTATCATTTTTATTTTTTATAAAACTGGGGTAAATAAATATTCTTTTTTTTTAATTGTAGTCTCTATATTACCCATTAAAACTCTTATTCTATTTCTTTGTAAATTTATTATTTTGAAAATTTTGTCAGCAAAAGGCCCTGATGAAAATCTGTATTTTTTATTTAAATCAAAATCAAAAAAATCTCTTGATAAATAACCTTCATTATTTTCAGAAACTTTACATTTTAATATAAATTTTTCTATTTCTCCTTGGGACTCAACGAAACCTTCTAATAGATATTTAAGCCCCCTAGTAAATTTTAGAGAATTAATAATGTTTTTTCTTTCTAAGCTTTTGTGATAACAAAAAATATAATCTCCTAACAAATTTAAATCTTTTGTTATCAATTTATTGTTTTTGTATTTTTGTATACGCATTTTTGGAATATAAATTTTAAAGTCTTTACCCAGTTTTTTATTTAGGTCTTCCTTAAGTATTGAAAAGCTATTTGTTTTGAATTTTAGTACAGCCCACATCTTATTTTTTTCCCTCAAGTTCTTGTTTTAACTCGTCATATTCGACCATTTTTCTTTTCATAAAGTTGATGGTTAACTTGGTTCTTTCTGAGATTCCTTTAGGGGTGATAACGTATTGTATATAATTTATTTTATCTGATTTGTTTTGAAAGTTTTTGATCTTTACCAAGCCTTTTTTTTGAAGTGCTTTTAAGCAATAATTTAGTTTTCCCAAACTGAAACCTAGGTCTCCAGCCATCTTTCTTTGAGAGGTTTTTGTGTTTTTGTCAATCTTTCTTAAGACTTCAAAATGATCTTGATCTTTTATAGTTTTCATATCGTTCAATTATTGAACACTAACGTTCAATTATTGAACAGTCAAGTAAGTATTTTCGTTTAACTATGGGTAGTAATTTATTTAAATTTTTTACTATTTATAGTGTTTTAGTTTTATTAATTTTTTCAAGGTTTGCGTATGTTCTAGCTAATACATAAGCACTCCAGATGTTCGCTTTATGGAGTTTATTGCCAAAAATAGCTTCGCAAATTCCTGTTCTAAATATTTTTTTTTTAAAAAGACGACTGTTAAAAATTACTTTTTTAGCATCAATTTTTTTAAAAAAATTCTCAATGTAATTCCAGGTATAATCACCTAAGCCTTTTTTGGGGTACCAAGCTACATTTTTATCTATAAATTTTTTACAATATTCCCTTAAAAAAAATTTTCCATAATTTTTTCTAAATCTGTATTCATCTGGCATTGAAATCAGAAACTCAACTATATTTTTTGCTAAAAACGGAAATCGAGGTTCTACAGAATTCAGCATCATAGATTTATCTTTACGCATATTGATCATATCAGGTATTGTTTTTTCAGCATAGTTTAACGCTCTCATCTGCGAAAAGCTTAAAGAAGAATACTTTTTAATTGATCTAAGATTTACATCATTAAAAGAATTTAATTTACTGAATTTTTTTGAGTGATTCAGCTTAGAATTTATAAATTGAGAGCTATTCGAGAAGTGAACCACTCTTGTTTTGAATTTATCATAATCAAAATTAAAAAATTTATTTCTAATTAATTTTAGTTTTTTAAAAGAGGATTTAAAAATTTTTTTATTAATTTTTTTATTTTTTAAGTCAGAATAAAGATTATCTACTTTAAAAGCCTCTTGATCCGTATGGTATCCTCCTAAAAATTCATCCGGGCCTTCTGACATTAGTCCTACTTTTATTTTTTGAGAGCGAAGATAGTTTGACATCATGGTAAAATTGATGAGGCCAGGATCTATACATCCCTCAAAACATTCTTGACTAATTATTTTGGTTTTTGAGAGAACTGTTTTTTCGTGAGCAATATTAATCACTTTATGAGTTAATTTAAATTTTCTCGCTACAATTTTGCTTAAATCAAGTTCAGAAAATTCTTCAAATTGTTTTTTTTTAATTTGAGAATTTTTACTATAACAAAAAATTGTTTTTATTTTTTTTTTAATTTTTCTTAAATTATAGGCAATTATTGAACTGTCGATACCCCCGCTTAAAGTACTAAAAAAAGGAACATCTTTTGGGATTCTTAAAGAAACTTCTTGTTTTATCAATTTGTTGAATTGATTATAAATTTTTTTCTCATTTTTTGTTTTTTTAAAAAAATTAGTCCATTTTTTTAAATCTAGTTTTTGTAAACGAAATTTGTTTATCTTTGCTTTACTAACTTTAAGATTAAAACCTGGTTCAATTTTAAATACATTTTTAATTAATGTCCTTCCATTTGAACATGAATTATACCTCCAGGATTCTAATATACTTAATTCGTCTATTTGATGTTTTTTTTCTGAAACATATAGAATGGGTTTAACCTCTGAAGAGAAAAAGAGGTTATCTGACTCTAAGTAATAAAATATATGCCTTTCTCCCAATAAATCTCGACCTAAATCAAGTTGATGAGATTTTTCATTATAAAATGCATATGCCCACATTCCATTCAAAGACCGGAAGTTTTTTTTATCTAAAAAACTTTTTAAAAAATGCCACATCACTTCTGTATCTGTGCGAGTTTTACAGTTTATACCTTTTTTTTTTAAAAATTTTTTTAATTCTAAATAATTATAAATTTCCCCATTGTAGCTCAAAAATGATACTCCATCTTTTGAATATGGTAGTTTAATATTTTCTTTTGGAGATACTATTGCCAATCGATTATTTGAAAAACCAAAGGAAGATTTTTTATTTATATATTTGCCAGCATAATCTGGACCTCTATGATTCAAAAGTTTTGTCATTAAATTAATCTTTTGCTCAAGATTTTTAATTGGCTTGTTATTTAAATTGATAATGCCCGATAGACCACACATAAAAAAACGACTATTGCTTCTTAATTTATTTGTAAATATAGTATTACTAAAGAAATTACTATAAATCTAAATATTTTTATATAACTAATGAACAATCTATGTATCACAATTATTTCGAAGGCTTAAAAAAAACAGAAAAATATAGTCCCGAAAAACAAATATATTTAAAAAGAAGAGTTTTAAATACAATTAATAATCTTATAAAAGCTTTTTTTAATGACGGTCTCAGAAAAAATCAATTTCTATTAGATCTTGGTTCTTCAGATGGATCATTGGTAAAAGTAGCGGAAGAATTTGGGCTCAAAGTAAAAGGTCTTGATGTTAATGAAATCAATCTTGAAACTGATAAGATAAATTTACAAAATGAAAGTTGTGATGTTGTTACTGCAATTTCATTGATAGAACATCTTAATAATCCAGAAAATTTGTTAACAGAGGTGAAAAGAGTGTTAAAAAAAAATGCATATTTAATTATTGTAACGCCTAATTGGACTAGCAATATGAAGACTTTTTATGATGATCCAACTCATGTTCATCCCTATACAATTAATTCTTTAAGATTTTTATTGGAGTATAATGGATTTAGAAAAATTGAAGTTTTGCCTTGGCTTGTAAATAAGCCACAATGGATGTGGAAATTTCCATTTAAATTTTTATTAGCTAAAATAATACCGTTTAGAGGAGATGCACATAACTCGATACCAAAGTTTTTAAAAGGACGATCAAATACCCTATTATCTATTTGCATAAAGTAAATGAAAAAAAATATACGAAATCTAATTTCCAATGTTAAAAAAAATGGATATGGGGTTTTGCCCGGGGTACTAAGTAAAAAATATTGTGGAAGGGTAATTAATAAACTCGAAAAAATTTTAAAAATTTTAAAAAAAAGGAAGAAATACTTTGGGTCAAATAAAAATCAAGTAATTTATAATTACTTTTACCATGACATTAAATTGATAAATTTAGTATGTAACAAATATATTGATAAAGTTATGACAGAATTAATTGATGAAGACTATGTTCTTATTTCGCCAGCAGCAAGAAATCCGAGATTATTAGATGATAAAACTGCAGGTAAAAAAACTTCAGGATTTGGATGGCATGTAGATTCAAGAGTTATAGACAAAAATAATAATTCATTATTAAAACCTTCAATAAATTTTTTTGCAATAATTGCTTTGGAGGATTTTACAAATTATAACGCAGCTACAAAATATATACCAAATTCTCATAAATTTTACAAAAAACCAATTAATAGGAATCAAAAAATCAAATTTAAAAATATGACTGCTGAAACTGGATCTATTATATTTTTAGACACTGCACTTTGGCACAGTGTTGGTGAGCCAACAAAAATTTCAAGATGGTCAATATTTAATATGTATGGACCTTGGTATATGAAACCTTATTATAGATTCACAGATTTGTTAGAAAAAAACAAAGTTAAGAAATTGACAAAAAATGCAAAAAAGATACTTCATTTCTATTCAATACCCCCTCTTAATTCTGAAGGTGTGTTAACAACTCTTAAAAAAATTAAAAAATAATTTTTTTATTAATTAATCGATTGTTTTTGAAAATTTTAATTTTAAGTAAACCTTTGCCTTGGAGAGTTTTTTAATAATTATTAATTTTATCTAATTTAAAGCCAAATTGTTTAGCTAGTTCTCTATGAGAAGATATTGGATCTTTTTCTAATGAACAGTAAAGACTTTTATGGTATTAATTTCCCTATGAATATTGCAAAAACCCATAAAATATTAAAAAAATACTATAATTCTCAGAGATTTCAGGAAATCTGCGTG
>CACBKA010000003.1:0-67500 GCA_902539745.1 uncultured Pelagibacteraceae bacterium | reverse complement strand
TATCTTCGAATTAAACCACATGCTCCACTGCTTGTGCGGGTCCCCGTCAATTCATTTGAGTTTTAACCTTGCGGTCGTACTCCCCAGGCGGTGTGCTTAACGCTTTTGCTGCGACACTGAAAATAAAATTTCCAACGTCTAGCACACATCGTTTACAGCATGGACTACGAGGGTATCTAATCCTCTTCGCTACCCATGCTTTCGCTCCTCAGTGTCAGTAGTGATCCAGAAAGTTGCCTTCGCATTTGGTGTTCTTTCTAATATCTACGAATTTCACCTCTACACTAGAAATTCCACTTTCCTCTATCACACTCAAGCTAAAAAGTTTTGATGGCAGTTCCAAGGTTAAGCCTTGGGATTTCACCACCAACTTTTTTAACCACCTACGAGCTCTTTAAGCCCAGTAATTCCGAACTACGCTAGGTCCCTTCGTATTACCGCGGCTGCTGGCACGAAGTTAGCCGGACCTTCTTATTCGGGTACAGTCATTTTCTTCCCCGACGAAAGAGTTTTACAACCCAAAGGCCTTCTTCACTCACGCGGCATCGCTGCATCAGGGTTTCCCCCATTGTGCAAGATTCCCCACTGCTGCCTCCCGTAGGAGTCTGGGCCGTGTCTCAGTCCCAATGTGGCTGGTCTTCCTCTAAGAACAGCTATTGATTGTTGCCTTGGTGAGCAATTACCTCACCAACTAGCTAATCAAGTGCGGGCTCATCTTTCGGCGATAAATCTTTCCCCGTAAGGGCTTATCCGGTATTAGCTCAAGTTTCCCCGAGTTATTCCGAACCAAAAGGCAGATTCCCACATTATACTCACCCGTCTGCCACTCAGTATTGCTACTGCGTTCGACTTGCATGTGTTAGGCGTGCCGCCAGCGTACGTTCTGAGCCATGATCAAACTCTCAAGTTTAATAACGGCGCACACTAGCTTTAATAATTTTAATTAAATTAAAATTACTTTCGTTAAAGTGTGTACGACAAATTTCTTTTATTAACCTAACCGTCCACACTTCTCTTCTTTATCTACAATTTAAAAAAGCTAAATTTTCTGATTTCAGAAAATTAAATTCCAATGTCAGTTTAAAAACCAAATAAAATAAGGTTTTTGCAGTGATTATTGGGAAACGCTGTTATATTAAACTATAAAAATTAATCAAGACGTATATTTGTCAAAAAAACCACTAAAAACAGGTATTTTTACACTACCTGACATTGAAAATTGCATTTTTTTTTTATATAGAAAAGATCCATGACAATAAATCATTTTTTGACAAATTTAGTGAAGATTTCACGGAAACTATCTAAAAGCAGTGTTCTTTTTACTAGGGTAAGACCTGCCTACTTTATTGGGGGCACACTTTTAGTTTTGATAATGTATTTCTCTTTTCTTATAAACGAAAATTTAAAACTAAAAAGAGCAAAACAAATAAGTTCTTTTTTAAACAATAACCAAACTGTGCTTTTAAAAAATTATATATTTAACAAAATTAAGTCTCCATATTTGGAATATGATTATATTGTGAAAAATAATGATACCATTGAGAGCATACTAAAAAAATTTAGTGTTAAAAGAGATGAGATTGCTTTTGTAGTAAAGAAGATTAAAAGACAGAAATTATCTAATATATCAACAGGTCAAAAAATACAATTTATTTTAAAAAAATCTTCAAATGGAAAAGATTTGGAAATATTTAAAATTAATTATCCAATTTCTAAAACTACCTTTGTACGTATAGATAAACGTAAAGATGGTATAAACATTACAAAAAATATTACGCAACTTTTTAAAAAAGATGTTGTTGTTGAAGGTAGAATATCAAATAACTTATATAGTTCGGCAACATTATCGGGGATGGAGCCTAATATTATAATTGAATTTGCTAGAATTTTTGGTTTTGAAGTAGATTTCCAGAGGGACATTAGAAAAGGTGACAAATTTCAAGTTATGTACGAAAGATATTTTGATGACAGGAATAAACAAATCAAAACAGGAAAAATATTATATGCTTATCTTAACGTAAATAATCAAAAAATTAAATTATATCGATTTGAAACAAAAAATGATTTCGATTTTTATGATGAAAAAGGTAGGAGTATAAGAAAAGCTTTGATGAAGACTCCAATTAATGGTGCTAGACTTTCATCGCCTTTCGGAAATAGAAAACATCCAATATTAGGTTTTACAAAACATCATAACGGGACTGATTTTGCAGCCCCAACCGGTACACCAATCATGGCGTCAGGTAATGGTACTGTAATAAAAGCTGGTTGGTGTGGGAATGGTGGAAACTGCGTTAGGATTAGACATAACTCTTCATACACAACTGGTTACGGTCACATGTCTAAGATTGCAACTAGAAACGGAAGAAGAGTTAGACAAGGACAAATAATAGGGTATGTTGGAAACACTGGTATGTCTACCGGACCACATTTACATTATACAGTTTCTTACAATGGGAAATTTGTTAACTCACAAAAATTAAAACTTCCATCAGGAAAAACTTTAAATGGTGATGAAAGAAAAAAATTTGAGATCCAAAGAATAAAGCTTGATGTTGCTTTAGGTGAGCTACTATCTAGACTTTAATTATTACTCTATTAATTTATTAGTATCTGTCTTGGGAGTTTCTTGAGGAACGTTTCTTTTATTTACCTCCGATAAAATTCGTGCATAATGATCGGAATGTTGAAGATAATTTTCATGCAAGATTTTATCTCCAATACCAAGCGCCTCTTTTGCTAAATTTTTATATTTTTCAATTACTCTTTCTAAATTATGTGGATTTTTACTTACATTGTTAGCCCTAAAAAAATTATTCCTTGGACCATCTATATTATGTACTGAATTATTTTTCATAGACCCATTTGATCTTCTCCCGGAATAGTGTTTATTTGATCTTGGTCTAAATCTTCTTATTTTCCCGTTCTTCATAATTTTAATTAAAACGATTCTATATTTATAATTTAAAAAATTTAATAATTTTTCTTAATATTTGTTTTTTTTACTTTAAAGTGCTAAAAATACAACGAACATTATCTCTGTAATCTTTAATTTTTTTAATCTCTCTAAATCCGTTTAGCCTCAGAATATTAGATACTGAATAATCTTGTCCTCTTCCGATTTCTAATGCTAAAATTCCATTTAATTTGAGGATATTTTTAGATTTGTAAATAACTTTTCTTATAACGTCAAGCCCATCATGACCGCCGTCTAAGGCTTTCTGTGGTTCAAATTTCTTAATATCCTCTGAAAGTTGGTTGATTTCTCTTTTAACTATGTACGGTGGATTAGATACAATTAGATCGAATTTCTTATAGCAAATAGTATCTATAGATCTGCATTTAAGGCTTGCCCTTTTATTTAGTTTCATGGTTTCTAAATTAATTTTAGCAACTGAAATTGCCTTATTGCAAATATCTATACCTAGTCCTCTACTATTTTTTAATTCACTTAATATTGAAAGCATAATACATCCCGTTCCAACTCCAATGTCTAAAAAATAGAGACTTTTTCCCTTAAATTTTTTGATAATTGGGTCTATCAAAAGTTCAGTTTCAGGTCTTGGTATCAAAGAATTTCTAACAACATAAAAATCTTTGCTTCTAAATTCTTTTTTATTAAAAATATAGGCGATTGGTTCTTTTTTTAACCTTCTAGAAATAATTTTTTTAAATCTTTTTAAGTTAGTGTAAGAAATAACTTGTTCATTAATTAAAAGTTTTTCTCTACTTGTTTTAAGAACATGAGACAAAATTATTTCAGCATCAATTTTATGAGAAGTAATGTTTCTATTTTTTAAAATCTTTGATCCGATATTTATTGCCTCTGATGTTTTCATTTTAAGTAAGACTTTTTAATTTTAAATCCTGATCTTTTAATCTTAAATTTTCATTCATTTCTTCATGTATTTCCCCTTTTAAAAACTCATCTAATTTATGTAGAGTGAGATTTATTCTATGATCAGTCACTCTACCCTGTGGAAAATTATATGTTCTTATTCTTTCAGATCTATCTCCTGAGCCTATTTGGCTTCTTCTGTCACTAGATCTTTCTTTTTCTTTTTTTAATTTTTCAGCCTCATAAAGTCTTGCTCTAAGAATTTTTAATGCTTTAGCTTTATTTTTATGTTGGGATTTTTCATCTTGCTGAGTTACAACAATTCCAGTTGGCTTATGTGTAATTCTCACCGCACTGTCGGTAGTATTGACTGATTGACCGCCCGGTCCGCTTGATCTAAATACATCTATTCTTAAATCGCTATCATTTATTTTAACATCTACGTCTTCGGCCTCTGGTAAAATTGCTACTGTTGCAGCTGAAGTGTGGACTCTTCCTTGGGTTTCTGTATTTGGAACTCTTTGTACCCTGTGAACACCCGACTCGTATTTTAAATAGGAATAAATATTGGTTCCCTTGACAGAAAAAATTACCTCTTTAAAACCCCCAGCCTCACTTTTTGAAATACTAATTATTTCCATAGTCCAATTCTTTTTGGAACATACTTTTTCATACATTTTAAATAAATCTGCTGCAAATAAAGTGGCTTCTAGTCCGCCAGTCCCTGCTCTGATTTCTACTATTGCATTTTTTTCATCATCTCTATCTTTGGGTAAAAGAAATATTTTAAGTTTTTTTTCATAAGTATTTCTATTTGACTCTGCATTCTCAAGCTCTTTTTGAGCTAAATCAATTATTTCGCTATCATTCTTTTTGTCATTTATAATATTGCTGAGGTCTATTTTGCTTTTTTCAAAGTTTAAGTACTCTCTAGCAATTTCAATAATATTTTTTAAATCAGAATACTCTTTTGATTTTTTTGCAAATAGTTTTGTATCAAATTTTCCACTTGATAATTCTTTTTCTAAAGAATTATACTTATCAATGATATTTTTGACCTTTTCAGCTGGTATCATAAAAGTTAATTTACTTTTTCTTTGGCTTTTGACTCAACTAGCTCTACTACTTTTTCAATAATATCTTTGTTTGCAACTTTATTATGAGGAATTCCTGACAAATAAAATAAATTATTTCCTTCTCCACCACCTGTAAGACCAATATCAGTTTGTGATGCCTCGCCAGGCCCATTAACAACACATCCTATAATTGATAGTGTTAAAGGTTTCTTGATATGAGAAAGTTTATCTTCTAAAATTTTTACTGTATCAATGACTGGAAAAGCTTGTCTTGCACAAGATGGGCATGAAATTATTTGAACTCCTCTTGATCTTATGCCTAATGATTTTAATATTTCATAACCAGCTTTAACCTCTTCGACTGGATTTGCAGACAATGATACTCTTATTGTATCGCCTATACCTTGCATTAAAAGTTTACCAATACCAATTGATGATTTGATACTACCAGTTATTAAACCACCTGCTTCTGTAATACCTAAGTGTAAGGGGTAATCATAAAGTTTTGATAAGCCCTCATATGCCTTTACTGCTAAAAATACATCTGATGATTTAACGCTTATTTTAAAATTAAAAAAATCATTGTCTTCTAGTAACTTTATATTTTGTTCTGCGCTTTCAATTAATGCCTCAGGACAAGGCTCTTTAAATTTTTCCAAAATATTTTTATCTAATGAGCCTGCATTTACTCCTATTCTAATAGCACAATCATAATCTTTGGCAGCTTTCACAACTTCTTTAATTCTTTCTTTTGAGCCTATGTTACCTGGATTAATTCTCAAACATTTTGCTCCTGAAACAGCTGACTCAATTGCTCTTTTGTAATGAAAATGTATATCGGCAACGATAGGTACTTTGGCTTCTTTTGTTATTTTTTTTAGTGCTTTTGTTGATTCTTTGTCAGGACAGGAAACCCTAACTATGTCAGCACCTGCTTGTTCTAACTCATTAATCTGTTTTATGGTAGCTACATAATCTGTTGTAAGGGTATTTGTCATTGATTGAACAGATATTACTGCGTCACCTCCAACATAAAGATTACCAACTTTAATTTTTTTTGTTTTTTTTCTTTTTATTAATCTATGAGGTCTTATTTCCATATTATTATCAATCAAGTTTAAATGTTTTATGTAATTTTTTTACTGCATCAATAGTAAATTTTTCATCTATTATTACTGAAATTTTAATTTCAGATGTAGAGATAGCTAACAAATTTATATTTGCGTCTGCTAAAGATCTAAACATTTTAAAAGTAATACCTGGGGTAGCAACCATTCCAGCACCAACAATTGATATTTTTGAAACTTTATCATTCATATACATTTTTTCATACTTAATTTTTTTATTGTTTTCTATTAATGAAATAGCACTTTTAACGTCCTGTCTTTTTGTTGTAAAAGTAATATCAGTTTTTTTTCCATCAGTTGATATATTTTGAATTACCATATCAACGTTGATTTGATTTTTTGACAACGGTTCAAATACATCTGCTGCAACACCTGGTTTATCTTCAACACCAAGTAAAGTAATTTTTGCATCATCTTTTGAATAAGCAACACCAGTTACTGCTTTGGTATAATCTATGTTATCTTGATTAATTATTTCTGTTCCCTGCCTTTCAGTAAATGTTGACTTAACTTGAATAGGAATATCGCCCATCATAGCAGATTGCACGGCTGAGGATTGCATTACTTTTGCTCCTAGAGATGAAAGCTCTAACATTTCCTCGTAGGATATTTTGTCAATTTTTTTTGCCAGAGGTATTTTGTTTGGGTCAGATGAGTACACGCCATCTACATCGGTATAAATTTCACAACTATCTGTTTGAAAAATTTTAGCTACCGCTACAGCTGTTGCATCCGATCCACCTCTTCCAATAGATGTAATGTCTCCAGATTTTGAGACACCTTGAAAACCTGGCACAACTGCAACACCGCCTGAAGAAATATAATCATTTATATTTTTTATATTCATATGAATAATTCTCGCATTTGAATGTTCACCTTCAGTTATGATTGGGATTTGCCAGTTCATCCAGGATTTTGATTTGACTCCTAAATCATTTAATGCTCCTGCTATTAATGCACTTGTCACTTGTTCACCAGAGGTCAATAAGACATCTAGCTCCCTTTTGTTAAATTTTTTTGATATCCCCTTAGAATGTTCAATTAAGTTGTTTGTTGTGCCTGCCATAGCTGACACTACAACTATTAATTTATTACCATTGTCGTGTTCTTTTTTGACAATTTTAGCCGCATGCAGGATTCTTTTAATAGATCCAACAGAGGTACCACCAAATTTTAATACTTTTTTTGCCATAGTTAAATTTTATTATAAGATAATTAAGTTTAAATTAAGTTAATTAATTTATAATAATGAGGTAGATGACTACAGTAAATAAAGAGGAAATTCAAAAGTTTTCAAAAATAGCAGATGAGTGGTGGGATACAAAAGGAAAATTCAAACCTTTACATATGTTTAATCCTATAAGGATTAAATATATTAAAGAAAAATGTATTTCACATTTTAAATTAAAAGAAGATAACCCTAAACCACTCACAAATTTAGAGTTACTGGATATAGGGTGTGGAGGTGGCTTGATAAGTGAGCCAATGTGTAGGCTAGGAGCAAAAGTAACTGGGATTGATGCATCAAACAAAAATATAAATGTTGCAACACTTCATGCAAAGAAAAGTGGTTTGGATATAAATTATGTAAATACATCACCTGAACAAAAAGTAATTAAAAAAAAATTTGATGTTATTTTAAATTTAGAAATTATAGAGCATGTAGACAATGTTGATTTATTTTTGGAATCCTCAAGTAAATTATTAAAAGAAAATGGCATAATGTTTATTGCGACCATAAATAGAACTTTTGAGTCTTATATAAAAGCAATAGTTGGCGCAGAATATATTTTAAGATGGCTTCCAATAGGAACCCACGAATGGAATAAATTTCTTAGACCAAATGAGATACATGAAAGATTAAAAAAATTAAACTTTGAAAAAATTGAAACAGATGGATTTAATTTTAATTTATTTTTGCAAAAATGGAAAAAATCTAAGGATTGTTCTGTAAACTATATTATTGTCGCTAAAAAAAATTAATTTTCTTTATTACTAACCCAAGGAATTGAAGCCACATCAATGCCCTCTTCTTTAAGTTCCTGGGCCTCTTTTGGTGTAGTTATGCCATATATATTTTTATTACTTTTTTTGTCATAATAAATTTTTCTAACTTCTCTTGGAAAGTCCTCGCCAACATATTCAAAGTTTTTTTCAACAAATTTTCTAAGTTTTGCTAAATCTTTTTTCATCTTATTTATCTCTTTATTTGGAAAATTTATTTTCTTCCTTTGAGAAATTCTTGGAGACATTATTGATTTTTTTACTGATTTAGTTTTACAAAATAAACACTCGATTAATTTTTTTTTAAGTAATTTTTCAAATTCTTTTGAATCAGAAAACCAACTTTCAAATTCATGCTTATTTTTACATTTGAGATTATATTTGATCATTAGTTTCTGTAATCAGCATTAATATTTATATATTCATTTGTTAAATCGCATGTATAACACTCAAAAGATCCTTGGCCAATCTTTAGATTTACTTCTACAAGTAAATCGTCCCATTTCATATATTCTTTTAATTTCTCTTCATTGTATTCTTCGGAGATCTTGCCTTTTTCAGCAACTTTTAATTCTCCAAATTTAATTTCTATTTTTTCTGGGGTAATTTTTTCTCCAGATTTTCCTATCGCCATTATTATCCTTCCCCAATTAGGATCTTCGCCAGCCATAGCAGTCTTAAAAAGGGGTGAGTTAGCAATTGAGAAAGCGACAGTTCTTGCCATTTGTTGAGATCTTGCGTTTATAACCTTAACGGTAATAAATTTTTTTGCTCCCTCTCCATCACTAACTATTTGTTTTGCCAAGTTAAGAAGTAATCTTTGAAGTGCCATTTCAAAATCTTTTAATTTAGGATCTAAAACATTATAAAATTTTCCCGTTTTAACTTTATTGCTTGAGAAAATTGCAACCATATCATTTGTAGAGGTGTCACTATCCACGGTGATTGCATTAAAAGTATTTGTCATTGCCCTTTTAAGTAGACTTTTTAAAAATACTGATGGAATTTCTGCATCAGTAAAAACGAAAGCTAACATTGTTGCCATATTTGGAGATATCATTCCTGAACCCTTCGCAATTGCAGAAAGTCTTATATCTTTATTCCAAATCCTACACTCTTCGTAAGCAAGTTTTGGTCTAGTATCGGTAGTCATTATAGATGAGGCTGCTTTGAACCACACGAATTTATTTTGTTTTTCTCTTAATTTTTCTACAAGTTGAGGAGTACTATTTTTAATTTGTTGTATTGGAAACTTTTCTCCAATTACACCTGTAGAAGCAAATAGTATTTCGTTTGGTTTAATTACTTGACTTGTTCCACCCTTTTTTTGGGCTTCCCTTAAAGTAAGATTTTTTGCAAGATTTTTTGATAAACTCTCGAGAGCTTCTGCTCCTTGAGTTCCAGTGAAGGTGTTTGCATTTTTTGTGTTAATCATAATAGCTTTAATATTTTTTTTTCTGATCTGTCTGTTCCAGGTAATTGACTCTGAACATATTGTATTATTTGTATATACTGCTCCATAATTTGCTCCATCCTTAAAATAAAATAAACACAGATCATCTCTTCCTGTACCATACAGATCTGCAGAAATTGCTGAAATCTCCATACCCTCGATTGGCTGCAGCTCTTGAAATTCACCCATTTTTGACAGCTTTGGTTTACTTTTTAAAAAATTTTTTACATTAATAGTCATGTTATTATTTTATTTTATCACTATATATATATATGAATTTAATAATTATATTAAATTAACATATGAATTTTATAACTAAAACACTCAATAAATTATTTAAAAGCAGCAATCAACTGGAATTAAATAAAATTAAGCCCATAGTAGCTCAAATTAATGATCTTGAGAAAAATTTCATAAATTATAAGACGCAAGATTTTGTCAAAAAAACTAATGAATTGAAAAAAAATGTATTAGATGGCCGAAGTTATGAGGACATCTTGCCTGAAGCTTTTGCACTTGTTAGAGAAGCATCTAAACAGGTGCTTGGTGAACGGCATTTTGATGTTCAGTTGGCAGGAGGAATTTTTCTTCATAGAGGATGTGTAGCTGAGATGAAAACAGGAGAGGGGAAGACATTAGTTTCAACACTACCTGCATATCTAAACGCCCTTGGAGGAAAAGGAGTTCATATAGTTACTGTAAATGATTATTTAGCAAAAAGAGACTCTGAATGGATGGGGCAAATATATAAACATCTTGGGTTAGAAACAGGTTGTATAACAAATGAATTAGAAGACCAAGACAGAGAAAGAAATTATAAAAAAGATATTACTTATGCAACAAACAATGAATTAGGTTTTGATTATTTGAGAGACAATATGAAATATAATATTTCAGAGATGGTACAAAAAAATAGAAATTTTTGTATTATCGATGAAGTAGATAGTATATTAATTGATGAGTCTAGAACGCCTTTAATAATTTCAGGTGGAATAGAAGATAAATCTGATCAATATTTTTTAGCAAATAAGTTTATTAAAAATTTACAAAAGAAAGATTATGATCTTGATGAAAAAAATAAAAATGCAATACTAACTGATGTAGGAATTGACAATATTGAGAAAATGTCAATTAGAACTGGAATACTCAAAAATAATAATTTCTATGATCCACAAAACTTAAATTTAGTTCATCATATCAATCAAGCGTTAAAGGCAAATTTATTATTTCAAAAAGATAAGGATTACATAGTTAAAGATGATCAAGTTCAAATTATCGATGAATTTACTGGAAGGATTTTAGAGGGAAGAAGGTTTTCTGATGGATTACATCAAGCTATTGAAGCTAAGGAAAATGTTGAAATTCAAAAGGAAAATCAAACACTGGCATCAATTACATATCAAAATTTTTTTAGATTGTATCAAAAACTCGCGGGTATGACTGGCACTGCAATGACTGAAGCGGAAGAACTTTTTGATATTTATAAACTTAAAGTAATAAGTATTCCAACAAATAGAGAAATGGTTAGAAAAGATATGAATGATCAAATTTTTAGAACTGAGGAAGAAAAAAACTTTGCAATTCTTAATAAAGTTAAAGAGTGTAATACAAAAGGTCAACCTGTGCTCGTTGGAACTACAAGTATTGAAAGTTCTGAAAAAATGTCAAAAATTTTCAAAAAAAATAATTTAATTCACAATGTTTTAAATGCTAAGCAACATGACAAAGAAGCAAAGATTATTGCTGAGGCTGGTAAAAAAGGGATGATAACTATAGCAACTAATATGGCTGGTAGAGGAACAGATATACAGCTGGGAGGGAATAAAAATATTCTTTTAAATAATAATGATTCAAAAGATAAAGTTGAAAAAATAAAACAAGATAAAGAAAAAGTAAAAAATCTTGGGGGGCTTTTTATTGTAGGAACAGAAAGGCACGAGAGTAGAAGAATAGACAATCAATTAAGAGGTAGATCAGGTAGACAGGGCGACCCAGGATCATCGGTATTTTATATAAGTCTTGAAGATGATTTAATGAGAATTTTTGGTGGTGGATCAATCGATGGTATGTTGAAAAAATTAGGTTTAAAAAAAAATGAGTCTATAAATCACCCCTGGATAAATAAAGCAATGGAAAGGGCTCAACAAAAAGTCGAGGCAAGAAATTTCGAAATAAGAAAAACACTATTAAAATTTGATGATGTAATGAATGACCAAAGAAAGATTATTTTTGGTCAAAGGATAGAAATTTTAAAAAATAGTGACATTAAAAAAATGATTTTATCTTTTCTTGAAGAACTAAATAAAAATTTAGAGTTAGCCCACCAAAATTTTACCAAAAGTAACGACTTAAAAGTATTTTCTAATGAAGTAAAGGCAAGTTACGGAAATGCTTTTGATGACAAAAAAATCGAGGAATTTTCTAAAATGAATACAAAAGAAATAACCAAGAGTTTTGATAATTTTTTTATAGAAAAAAGAACTGAAAGAATAAAGGTTTTAGGAGAAGAACAAAATAATGATATCGAAAAAAGAATTTTTTTACAAATTATGGACTTTTTGTGGAGGTCGCACTTACAATATTTAGAACAATTAAGGCAAGTTATTGGCCTAAGAAGCTATGGTCAAAAGGATCCGTTAGCTGAGTTTAGAAGAGAAGCATTTCAACTTTTTGAAGATTTATTATTTAAAATTAAAACAGAAACTATTAAGTTTTTAATTAATACAAATATTGTTATACAGGATAAAAAAGAGGAGAAACAAACTGGTAATTTTGTTAAAACGCGAAAAATTTCAAGAAATGAACCTTGTTCTTGCGGATCTGGAAAAAAATATAAACATTGTCATGGAAAGGTAGCTTAAAATGAATAAAGATTTTCCAAAAAAAATATCTGTATTTCCATTAAGAGGAGCAATATTTTTTCCAAAAACTAATTTACCATTAAATATTTTTGAAAAAAGATATGTAAGCATGGTTGAAGATGCCCTAAAAGGAAATAAATACATAGGTATGGTTCAATCTAAAAAAGTTGAGGGCGAAGTATTTAAAGTAGGTTGTTTAGGAAAAATTGATAGGCATGAAAAAACTCTTGATGGTAGAATTTTAATAAATCTCAATGGTCTATCAAGATTTAAGATAGATGAAGAAGTAAATAATGATAAATTATACAGAGAATTTATTGTTAATTATGATGATTTTAGAGATGATATGAAATTAAAAGAATATGAAGTCAAAAATGAAATACTTGAAAAATTAATTAATAATTCAAAGAAATATTTTAGTCAACAAGGAGTGCTAATTGATTGGAGGGAAATTTCAAAACTTGAAGCTTTTGAACAAATTTATACTTTGGCGATGATTTCACCATTTTCTGTCAGCGAAAAACAAAAAGTTTTAGAAGTACCTGATTTGAATGAAGCAGCGAGTACTTTAAATGAAATAACAAAATTTGGATTTTATGAGGATCTAAATGATAAAGATACGCTTCAGTAAACTAAACATATATTTTGTCTGCTAGACCGTAGCAAAGAATAGCACTAATAATGACAAGAACTGTTGGGGCATAAATTCCATCATTTCTAGTTTTTTTGGTTAATCCTGTTTTATCAATCTTCAGTGTATAAAAATTTGTGATTAATATTGAAACGTTCATTATAAAAATTAGGTTAAAGAAAGCCCAAGTAGCGACCAGACCACCTGACCTTATAAAAGCAACATAGATTGCCATTAAAACGGTAGCAATCATGAATGATCCTGCAAATCTCGTGATCAAAGTTGCAGTTTTATCAACTCCTCTATTCTTAAGAAATTTTTTGGTATCAAAGACTAATTGGTAAGCGTAGCTACCCACTATGATAAAGTGTGCTAAGTAAATTGTTAAATAAAATATGTTACCAAATTTATCTATCATAAAACCTAAATGTTATATTTTTAACTAGTTTGTTTCTCTAGTATTTTTATTGTAAGACTGAGTAAATGGTATTGGCACAACTGTCGCATTAACAGGCTTTTTTGAGTATTTTTTTGGTAAATGCACTTTGTATTTTTTCCCAAAATTTCCAATTGGAAAACCATTTGTATTTAAATTTCCTTCAAATGGAACGTAGCCCATAGCTATGTTTGTACCTTTTTCTGGATGATACCATGGTGACGTTATAAATCCGACTGGCTTACCCCCTTTGTCATTTGATATTAACCAAAAGTCGTTTGCGTAATCTTCGATAGGTTTTCCGCCCATTTCTAAACCTACAAGTTGTAGTTTATAGGGTTTTTCACCATTTTTAATTTGTTCTTTCATTTTCTCTAGTGCTTCTTTACCAACGTAATCCGTTTGTTTATCCCATATTCCTTTACCTGATAACGAAACCTGATAACCAAGATTACATTGAAAAGGGTTGTGCTCGTGATCTAGATCTTGACCCCAAGATAATATTCCGGCTTGTATTCTTCTATGGTGTGCTGGTGCAATGACCATTAATTTATGTTTTTTTCCAGCTTTAAGAACTGTATTCCACATATCTTCTGCATACAAAGTTGCATTTCTTAAATAAATTTCATATCCAGCTTCCCCTGAAAACCCTGATTGTGAAATTACACAATCTCTTCCGCCTATTTTCGCCTTAGCCAAGCCATAGAATGGAATATTATCCATATCTACTTGGTCCCCAACTAAATCTCTCATTAATGCTTTAGATTTTGGTCCTTGAATTTGAACTGGACATGAATCAATTTCGTCTATTTCAACATTAAATCTTTTGTCAGCATTAACGCCTTGTAAGTATAAACCAATGTCGGAGTCCGACAAACTAAACCAAAACTCATCATCCTCGACTCTTAACAAAACAGGGTCGTTAAGAACACCGCCCTTATAATTACAAAGTATTACATAACGGCCTCTCATAGTTGAAATTTTCGTTGCATCTCTTGTAATTACATAGTCGACAAATTTCTCAGCGTCTGGACCTTTAACACGAATTTGTCTTTCAACTGCTACGTTCCACATTGTGACATGATTTTTTATAGCTTTATATTCGACCATAGCACCACCCTTTTCAGGTCTTACATAGCCTCTTGGATGGTATATTCGATTATAGACTGTAGCTCTCCAGCAACCAGCTTTCATAGATAAATGCCAGTAAGGAGATTTTCTTACTCGAGTTGAAATAAGCATTTCTACTTTTGTGGGACCGCTTTGTCTCAAATTGTATGGAACTTTTCTGTCTGACTGATCAACTGAAGTTTCGTGTTTGACTTTATCGTAATTTATTTTTTCAACTTTATAAGAGTTTGGTACCTTTTTAGGCATAATTATTTTTAACTAACCACTTATTAGTTTCTTTTAATCCACCAAAAGTGTAAATGTGGAAATGACCTGTTGATTTCTTAACTTGATCAATTAATTCATTAGGATCTGATGGTTTTAACAAATTTATCGCTTTAGAAGCATTAGATTTTATAAAGTTAAGTGAATTTTTGGCTCCAACAATATTTGCAAATTTTATTAAACTTGTAAGTTTTAAAGGTCCAGTAATTCCAACATGAACTGGCAAACTTTGTTTTGAAATAAATTTATTTATTGGTTCTGGATTTAAAAGCCACTGAGTAACAATGTAATCTGCAAAGGGTTTTTTATCTTTCATCGCTTTATCTAAATCAGAATCCGATATATCAGGGGACCCCTCCGGATGTCCAGCAATTCCTATCTTAAAACCCTCGAACAATCCTGTTTCTAAGATCTGCAACGAGCAGTGGTAGTCACCAATTGGTTCGGCACTTCCTCCAATAACAAGAGCTTGTTTTACGCCAAAATCTTTACACATAGAAACATACTGTTTTAATTCCTCTAAATTTTTAATTGACCTTGCTGGAAAGTGAGGCACTGGATTGAACCCAGATTGGACTAGCTCTTTTGCTTTTTTTGCTACCTCTCTGAAGTCATTCCCAGGAAGCATTGTGACATAAACATCTTTAACTTTTGGTAAAACAGAAAGGTCAGTTTTCATTGTTATCTCTAAAGAAAAATTCATTTTTTCGGATATACCAGTTAAACCTATTTCTTGTCTAGAGTTTTCGTAGTGAGGTGGCCTTGGTTTGAATCGCACAAACGACACATACCTTTTCAGGGTACTGCTCTACTACTGAGCTACAAGGCCAAATTCATCAAAATCTAAAAGTAATTCTACCTTTAGTCAAATCGTAAGGGGTCATTTCTACCATTACTTGATCACCTGCTAGAACTCTTATTCTATTCTTTCTCAATTTTCCAGCTGTATGAGCTAAAACCTCGTGATTATTCTCAAGTTTAACCCTGAACATTGCGTTAGGTAATAGTTCGGTTACTTTTCCTTTAAATTCAAGTTTTTCCTGTTTTCCCAATTTATTACCTTTGTTTTAATCTCACTTTTACAGAATTAGCGTGCCCATGAAGATTTTCATATTTTGACAAAGTTATAACTGATGGACCCAATCTTTCAATACCCCTTTTTGATATTTTAATTACAGATTGCCTTTTCAAAAAATCATAAACTGATAGTCCAGACGAGAATTTTGCTGTTCCAGATGTTGGTAATACGTGGTTTGGCCCAGCAATATAGTCTCCTAATGCTTCGGGAGAGTAAGGACCTAAAAAAATGGAACCAGCATTATTAATTGAATTTAAAAAGATATCAGGATTTTTTGTATAGATTTGCAAATGTTCAGGGGCAATAATATTTACTACTTTACCCGCTTCTTTGAGATTATTTAATAGTATGGCTAAACCAAAATTCTTTAAACTTTTTGAGGCAATCATTCTTTTTGGTAAAAATTTGAGCTGCTTTTTTATGGATTGATTTACTTTTAGAATTAAATCTTTACTATTTGTAATCAAGATAGATTGTGACATCTCATCGTGCTCTGATTGTGCAATTAAATCTGCAGAGACCCACTCAGGTTTCGAGAATTTATCAGCAATAACAGTAACTTCTGATGGACCAGCAAACATGTCAATTCCTGAAATGCCTGAAACTTCTTTTTTGGCTAATGCAACGTATTCGTTTCCTGGACCAACTATCTTATCAACTTTTGGCACTATTTTGGTTCCAAAAGCAAATGCTGCGATGGCTTGTGCACCACCAAGTTTAAAGATTTTTTTTACACCACATTTCTTTGCCGCATACAATACCCCGGGATTTATTCCTCCATCAAAAGAAGGAACTGTCATAAAAATTTCATTTACTCCAGCAATAGAAGCTGGAATACAATTCATTAACACGGAACTTGGGTAACTCGCTTTACCTCCAGGTACATAAACACCCACTTTCTCAATAGGCTTTGATCTATAGTAAAAACTATTGTTGATTTTATCCTTCTTTTTAAATTTATAAAACTTTTGATTTTTATGAAAATTGAAAATTCTCGAATAAGCAAGATCAATAGAATTTTTGACTTTACGATCTAAGAATTTAATATTTTTTTTTATTTCAGATTTTGTGAAAGAAAGGTTATTACTTTTCAAAGTTTTTAAATTGTTAAATTTTTTCTCATATTTAATTAGTGATTTGTCTCCATGCATTTCAACATCATTTATAATTTTTTTTACTACAGTGATTTTTTTACTTGAATACCCTCTTCTTAACGTCAGGAAGCTATTTAATATTTTTTCAAAATTTTTTGCTCTTGATTTTAATGTTTTAATCATTAAATAAATCGTGTTTTGGTTTATTTTTTGTTTCCCATGGATCGCTTATATCTTCCAGAAAACATTCTATAATTTCTAAATTTAACTTAATCAATATATCACCTGCAAAATTTAATTTTACTTCGTAGTTTTTATCAGACAATAATTTAGTTTCAATTGCTAAAAAGTCTAAAAAACGTTCCGTATTTTTTTGATTCAAGTTTTTTGAATTGACATTAATTACATTTTCAAATTTTAAGACAGATATTATCCTTTTGTTTTTCCTAAAAACTCCCTTTTCAATATCCTCCCACATAAATCTATTAAATTGGATTAGGAATATTTTATTTTTTTTCAAATGCGCAATATTCTTTACCTGTGTAATCGAGTCCTGTAAGTGTGCTGATATAACCTTTATATCATCTTCAGAAGTTCCAATAAGTTTTAAATTTTTCCTATCCATTAATTATTAACTCTGGTGATTTTTGCTCCACAGTTTCTGAGTTTTTTCTCTAAATTTTCATAACCTCTATCTAAATGATAAACTCTATTTATAATTGTTCTATTTTTTGCAATTAAACCAGCTAAAACTAAACTTACTGAAGCTCTTAAATCAGTGGCCATTACTTCAGCTCCATTTAACTCTTCGGAAAAATTTATTGTAGAAAGATTTCCAGAAACTTTTATCTTCGCTCCCATTCTATTAAGTTCAGGAACATGCATAAAACGATTTTCAAAAATGTTTTCTTGAATTTTTGATACACCATTTGCTTTAGTCATCAAAACCATAATCTGTGCTTGCAAATCAGTTGGAAAACCAGGGTAAGCTTCGGTTTTAATAGAAACGGGTTTAATGTTTTTTGAATAAAAAATTATTATTTTATTTTTTTGAGTTTTAAATTTAAGACCCATTTTTTTTAAAATATCTAATTCTTTTTTTAATATAGTAGTGTCAATATTAGTAATTTTAATTTTTTTTCCAACTAAAGCTCCTGCAATTATAAATGTACCAGCTTCAATTCTATCAAACATGACAGAGTAATTAACCGCATTAAAACTTCGTGTTCCGATAACTTCAATCTCTCTTTTTCCAGTCCATTTAATGTTAGCACCCATCTTTTTTAAAAAGTTTATCAAATCTTTTATTTCAGGTTCGCAAGCACAATTTTTGATTAAAGTTGTTCCATATGCGTAAGTAGCAGCAATAACTAAATTTTCAGTTGCTCCAACTGATATTGAAGGTAATTTTATTTTATTACCAAAAAGCCCATTGGTTGCTTCAGCGTAAATGTAACCGTCTTTAATTTTAATTTTAGCGCCTAATTTTTTTAACCCAAAAAGATGAATATCCACTGGCCTTGTCCCAATTGCACAGCCCCCAGGTAGAGATACTCGGGCTTTACCAAATTTCGATAATAAAGGGCCCAAAACAATAATACCGGCCCGCATAGTTTTTACGAAATTATATGGGGCTAGGGTTTTAAAAGATTTTTTATTGTTATTTATAAAAATTTTTTTTTTTTTGAAATTTAATTTTATATCTGATCCTAAGTATTTTAAAAGTTCAGACATAGTAATTACATCTTTCACAAACGGAACATTTTTTATAGTAATTTTATTATTGCTAAGAATTGTTGATGCTAATATCGGTAAGGTGGCATTTTTTGAACCCGATATCTTAACAGTCCCAGTTAAACTTTTTTTTCCCTTAATAATAAGTTTTTGCATTAATTAAATTTTGGGAAGGGTAACACCTCTTTGTTTCATATATTTACCTTTTCTTTTAGAATAAGTAATCTCAGGCTTTTCATTTCCTTTAATAAAAATGAATTGCGCAGCTCCCTCATTAGCATATATTTTTGCTGGTAAAGGTGTAGTGTTAGAAAACTCAAGAGTTACGTGCCCCTCCCAACCTGGTTCTAATGGTGTCACATTTACAATTATCCCGCATCTTGCATATGTAGATTTACCTAAACAAATTACAATTACATTATCGGGTATTTTGAAATATTCTACAGTTCTGGCTAAAGCAAAAGAGTTTGGTGGTATTACACAAATATTTGATTTTTTTGATATAAATCCATCTTTTTTAAAATTTTTAGGATCAACAATAGTAGAATTCACATTTGTGAAAATTTTAAAATCATTTGAAACTCTTGCATCATATCCGTATGATGAAAGACCATAAGATATTCTACCTTTTCTTGTTTGTTTTGGGACAAAAGGTGAAATGATCTTTTTGCTTTTTGCCATTTTTTTTATCCATTTATCTGACAAAACGCTCATGTTGAATATTTCCCCTTCTTCTTGTATTTATTTTTATATTCTTTTCTTTTTTTTAAATTTGATTTCAAAGCCAATTCTTTTTTATAAAGAGATGTCTCCTTTTTTAAAATGACTTTCATTAAAACTAATTTTTGTTAGGGTTTGTTAAATCTTCTAGTGTAATTGTCTTTTTAATATCATGCATTTTTTCGGGCTCACTTTTTTCCTCTTTAACACCTTTTTTGGCACGCCTCTGCTCTAAACGAGCTTTTCTTTTGGCCTCTTTTTTCATGGCCTTTTCGCCTCTAATTGATTTATAAGTGTAATGAATACCCATTTTTGCACCATAGTTTTTATATTGTTTTACTTTGTAGAGTTCAATTATGCAAGCTTCTACTATAAAAGTAACTAAATTATGGTTAAAAAAAATTATTTTTTAATATTTTTCATCGTTTTTCTGTCCACATTTTCACTTTTAAAGATATTCAACAATGTAGTGAATTTGGACACTTATGAGTATGGTGAGTGGTTAATAAATTATCAATCAGGATTTATAAGAAGAGGGTTAAGTGGCGAAATTATTTTTCAATTATCTAGGTTGTTTGATGGTAATTTGCAATTAACTTATTTTATAATTCTATCCGTAATTTGTCTAATATTTTACAGATTGAATTATATTTTATTAAAAAATATTAAATTTAATTTTTTTACCATTTTAATTTTATTCTCACCACTTCTATACTTTTTCTTTATACTAATTAATGGTGTGGGTATAAGAAAAGAAATATTACTATTTTTATTTTATCTTTGGTATTTAATTAGCATTTCTTCCAAAAGTTTTAGTGAAAATAGTTTGTGGAAATTTATTTTTATTTTTCCAGTTCTTTTATTTATACATGAGGGTATATTTTTTTATTTACCTTATATTTTTGTCCCAATTCTATTAATCAAAAAAAAAGAAGAATTCAAAAATTTTATTCCGCATTTTTCAGTATTGATTTTTGTTTCAATATTATCAATGATTATTTTATACTTTTTTAAAGGTTCAGAAAGAAATGCTTTTGAAATCTGCCAAAGTTTAAAAACTTTTGAACCTATTGGTTGTCTGGAGCGCGGTCCAATCTTTGCTCTTAAAAATAGCCTACTAAAAGACCAGGCTAATAATTCAATGTTATTCTTTTATTTAGATGCAAGCTTTACAAGTTGGTTAGGTTACTTAACTTATGTAATTTATAGTTTTATTCCCTTAATATTACTTTTTAAATTTGCAGAAATTAAAAATAAGCTGACTTACATTCTTATTTATTTCCTGATAATTATTTTTAGTCTTCCTCTTTTTCATGTAGCGGAAGATTGGTCTCGTTGGTTTTCTATACATATTCACCTAACTGTATTTTTACTATTCTTTTTACAAAATAAAAAAATGATAAGATATAAGATAATTAGAAACTCAAAAAAAATTAATGATTTTTTTATGAATAAAAAGGTATTATTATTATTATTATTATTTATCTACTGTACCTTTTTGCATCATGAAGAATATTTTTCTAAAGATACGAAACTTGAGTTTACATATTATAAAATTTTAAGTGATATAAATTAATAATCTAGAATTTTAATTTTTTAAATATTTTTTCAGGAATATTTTTTACAAAAAACATTATTATTCTCCATAAAGAATTTATATATACAATTTCTTTTTTTGCATTTATTGATTTTACTATAATACTTGCAGCCTTTTTTGGTGATGTAATAAGAAAGTTTGGGGCATTTTTTTTGAAAGAGTTTGTCGACATATATCCAGGTATTATTGTTAAAATACTTATCTTATTATGAAATTTTTGTCTTAGACCTGATAAAAAAGTTATTAAACCTGATTTTGAACTTCCATAAAAAATATTTTTAGCTCTCCCCCTTAAACCTGCAACAGAACATACTACCGCTAGAAAACCTTCTCCGTTATCAATAATCTTTGGTAATAATTGATTTATAATTAAAACTGGGTTTAGAAAATTTATTTTAATATTATTTGATGCTAATTCTATATTGTTAAACTCATTTTCAGAGTCACCTGTGTAACCTGCAACCCATATAACTCCATCAAAATTGTCTTCTAATTTTGAGACTATCTCAAGGTTTTTTTGAAGGTCAATAAGATCTGTATCAAAAATTTTAAACCTATTATTGTCCATATGCAGCTCTGATAAGTGACTTAGTACTAATTCTTTTTTTCTACAGAAAATAATAAAATTATAACCTTCCTTGTAATAAATATTTATTAATTCCTTGGAAATTAGCGAACTTCCGCCATATATCAAAATTTTTTTCGGCATTTTAAATTTCCAGCCTTCTTGAAAAAATAGAATTAAATTTCCTTTCTGGACTTATTAAATTTAGTTCTTTTACGAATTCCAAATAATCTTTCTTATTTTTTATTAAATCTTTATTTACAATAGAGTCCTTTGAAAAATTAACTTTTACATCATATTCTTTAAACATGCTATTTAAAAAATTCTTAGTTTTTTCAAATTTTGAGTTTATTGGAATATCCATTGAGATTGAAAAGCCTTGTCCATAAAAATTTAAATACTTTCCTTTTTCATCAAATTTTTTTATTATTATAAAAGTACTAAAATTTTTTTCTTCCTCAAAAAATTTAGAAATTTTGTTCATTATATCTTTGAAATATTTTTCTTTAACTAAAAACTGGGCTTGAAAAAACCCATTTTTTCCATAAATTTTATTCCAATTTATAAAATAATCTTGCGGGTAAAAAAATTCATCAAAGGTTGAAGTTTTTTTGTAAAATAATTTTTTAAGTTTTTTAAACATAAATTTTGTTAATTTTATTAAATAATAATTTTGTGTGAAAATTTTCAAAATTAAAAAATTAAAAAAATCAATTTTCTTTTCTTTAAAACTAAATTTTTCAATAGGATGTGAAGTGTTGTTATTTTTATGTTTTCCGAAGTAACAAAGACCTTTGATTGATCCATTACCAAAACTTTCTACCCAATTAACATTATATTCATATGAATTTGATTTTTCCAATAATGAAAAAAAATTATTATAGCTTTTGAATTCTAAAATTTCTTGGTCTATCAAAATTGAATTTATTTTTTTTAGTTTAATCTTCGATGATAATATGCATCCGGTAAGACCAAATCCACCAATAGTACTATCGAAATAATTTTTATTTTCTGTCGGTGAACAAGTTACAATGTCATTTTTCTCAGTTAATATTTTAAGTTCTAGTATGTGGTGCTTTATTTGATTATTTATAATATTTTTACCATGTACATTATTTGCAACCATTCCGCCTAGTGAAACATACTTACTTCCAGGTGTAACAGGCACACACCAGCCCGCTTCTATTATCAAACTTAAAATGTCTTTAAGTAATACGCCACTTTGAGCCTCTATAATGCCTTTTGACTTATCAAAATTCAAAATTTGTTTAAAATTCTTCATGGATATAATCAAATCTGTATTTACAGAATTATCTCCAAATGATCTCTGATTTCCTGCAATTATAAAATTTTTCTCTTTTATAATTTTTTTTAATTCTCCTAGATTATTTGGATAGATTATTTTAGGGCTCGCTTTAATATTTCCGCTCCAATTTAAAGAAAAATTTGATTGGGATTTCATAATAATTATGTGTATATTTTAAAAATTAAATTACTTCTACCAAAAATGCTTATAAAAAATTTACAACATAGAGAAAAGTTTCTTGTTTTTATTATTTTAGTATTTTCATTAATTATAAACCAATACTACGCCAATAGAGGTGTTTTCCCAATAGAAAGTTTTGCTCATTTTGACATTGCTTTTAGAATTATTAATGGTGATATTCCTTTTCAAGATTATTGGTTGGTCTCAGGATTGTTTATTGATTACCTTCAAGCATTTTTTTTCAAAGTGTTTGGACAAAATTTTCAGGTTTACATTTTTCATGCCTCTATTATTAATTGCCTATTAACAATTATAACTTTCTATATTTTAAAAAATTTCAATTTAAACATTTATCAGTGTTTTTTGTACTCAATTTGCTTTGCAACCCTAGGGTACACAACAAGTGGAACTTTATATGTAGATCACCATTCATCTTTATTATGTTTGCTGGCAGTTTTTTGTTTGATAATGGCCATAAAAACTGAAAGAAGAAAATACCTAATTTTATTACCGATTATTTTAGGTCTTGCTTTTTTGACTAAATCTGCCCCTTCAGTTTATGTTTTTTTTTCGGTCTCATTAATACTAATTTTATACATTTTAATTGAAAAGAAATTTAATTGGTTATTACATCTATTTCTTAGCTCTATATCTTTCATATTTTTAACTGTATTATTATTCAATATTGCGAATATTAAACTTGAGAATTTTTTTAACCAGTACATTTTTTTCTCTTCCTCAATCGGAAAAGATAGAATAGCAGAACTTAATTTTTTATCTGAAGGTGTAATTTATGATTATAAGTTCATCTATATTTCTTTTTTACCCCTTCTTATATTGAGTTTATTTGATGTAATTAAATCAAAAAAAAATATACTTAATAAAAATTTCTTTTATTTCTTATCTCTTCTTTTATTAACAATTAGCCTAGTTATTCACCAGACAAATACCAGAAATCAGGAATTTATTTTTTTTCTAATACCTGTAATGTGTGGTTTTTCATCAATATTTATCCTTAATAATAAAATAAAATATAAGAAATATTTTTCAGTTTTTTTGTTAATGTTTTGTTTGTTTGTTACTTTAAAATATCATTTCAGATTCAATGATGAGAGAAGATTTCATGAAATGTCTAAAATAAATTTTGATTTATCAATAGATGCAAAAAATATTGATAAAAAACTTTCTGGTTTAAAATGGATAACACCAATATTCCCTATAAATCCTGAAAAAGAAATTAAATTTCTAAAAAAAATTATAAATATCCTTAATAATGAGAATAAGAAGACCATGGTTCTTTCAAACTATTCTTTTCTTTCTCTTGTAACTAATAAAAATCTTCATTCTCCAAGTCGATGGTTCATTCCAAATGGTGCAGCATATCCAATTGAAAATAATAAATATTATGATGAATACAAAAGTTTTTTGATTGAACTTATCTCGAGAAAAAATATTTCAGTAATTTATATTATTTCCCCAGTAAAAAATGACGAACTTTATCGGTATATAAGCAAGGAATGTTTTGAAGAAGAGAAGTCAATTGAAGATGTAAAAAAATTATTAATCAAAGATTGTTCATATTTAAAAACGCCCATATAGCTCAGCTGGTAGAGCACTTCCATGGTAAGGAAGAGGTCGTAAGTTCGATTCTTGCTATGGGCATCAAAATCAAATTTTTAAGAAAACTTATTTTTTAAATCTAATTCAATTTCTTTGAATGGTTTATTCCAATCATCAATTTTTTGTGACTTATAAAGAGTAACGTTCTTGTACCATTTCGTTTTTTTTTTATCTTGAAACCAACGCCAATCACTTACAAATGGGAGAACTATCCAGGTTTTTATCCCTAGTGTTGCGGATAAATGTGCAATTGATGTGTCGGAAGTTATAACAAGATCTAATTGTTTTATTATTTCAATACTATCTATAAAAGCATCGTTTGATGAGTCCATTTCCTGGAAAAATAATATATTTTTTGAATTTTTTAATTTTTCACTACTAAAGTTTTTTTCTAACATAATAAATTTAAAGTCAAAAGTGGATGCTAAATCGATAAAAAAATTAATGGGTATATTTTTTTTTAATAAAGATGTTTTGCAGTTTATACCTATTTTGATCCCAGTGTGATTTAAAAGTAATTTATTCCATTTAATTTGTGCTTTTTCATTTTTTTGAAAAAAATTTACAGGATTTATAAAAAGTTTATTTTTTTTATTAAAGATTTTTAAAATACTCAATAGGTGAACATGATAGTCGTGATCAGGTATATCCTTACCCTCAAATACAATATCGAAAATTTTATTGTCAAAAAAATGTGAAAATTTTTTACTTTTTAAATAAATTATTATTTTTACTTTCTCTTTTTTAAGCTCAAATAAATATCTAGAAAATTGAATTAGGTCACCAATTCCTTGCTCTGAAATAACTAGTAGTTTTTTATCTTGTAAATTTTCACCGCTCCACTCTTTGCTTTTTAAATTAAGTTTATTGTAATTTATGTAGTCCAAAAATGATTTGCTCTTTTTTCTCCATTCATACTCCTCAAAACCCTCTTCAAAATTCTCTAATTTAAGTAATTGTGTAGCATAATTTAAATGAATATCAGGATAATCGTTTTTTAGTTTGAGTGAACTTTTATAGTACTGAATTGCCTCTTTAAAGTTTCCTGTGTTTTTAAGAGAGTTTGCTAAATTATTATGTGCTAAAAAATTCTTTGGATTTGTTTTTAAACTATCTCTATAAGCTGAAATGGCTAAATCTAATTTATTTAATTCAAAGTAAATATTTCCAATATTGTACATTGAGAAATTATTTTTTGGCTCAATTTTAAAAGACTTTTTGTAAAATATAATTGCTTCATCAAAGATTTTTTGATCATGGTAAAATTTTCCATAATTATATAATAACAAAGGATCTTGGGGTTTTATTTTTAAACTTTTTTCAAAAATATTTTTTGCTAATTTATATTCTCTTAATTGGCAAAGTAATGGCCCATAATTTTGAAGAACTGGATAATTATTTGGTTCCATTTTTAAAATATGTTCGTAAATTTCTTTAGCTTTATTCCAGTTTCCTTTGCTGTGATGTAAGAGAGCACTTTTAAAATAATTAATACTCATGATTATTTTTTGTTAAATTTCATTAGAGTAATACTTGCTAAAGATAATATAACTGCGACAAGGACATCAAGAAAAGGGCTAGCTTCTGGATACCCGTAATTCCAAAGAATTACCAGAACCAACCACGCTAACCAATTTATTATTTTAAAATTATTCATTTAGTTTTTTTTAAAAAATAATTTTTTAATTATAAGTCCAACTAAAAGCATGAAAATAAAACCTAAAATTGGTAAATAAATATCAGGAGATAATATTACATTTACTAAACTTAATTTTTCATTTGTATCAATATATTTTTCAATTCCTGCTCCAAGTGCAACAGTTATGAACATTGTTGGCCAACTTCCTATAAATGTTCCTAAAAAATAGTTCTTAATTGAGATATTAAACAAAACTGGTAAAACATTTTGAATACCATATGGAATTCCCCCACCGCCAGCAAACCTATATAATGTAAAATAGTAAAATTCATTTTTTTGAAATGCCAACTTAAGTTTAGAAAATTTTGGTTCTAGTTTTTCTTTTATTAGATCAGAAAAGAAAAGTTTTGCTAATACATACAAAAGAGTTGTACCAACTGTCGCAGCAAAAACTGCTATCAAAATCCCATACCATTTACCGTAGACGAATCCTGAGAACAATAGAATAGGTCCCGCAAAACCTAATAGTAAATACCAAATTATTGAAAATATAAAAAATATTATAGTAAGAAATAGAAAATTATTATTCTTGTAATCTATAATAATCTCCTTGTTTGACTTAATAAACTCATAGCTTGTTAAGTCTCTAAAATCAATTACAGAGAATAAATAATATAGACCAAAAAATAGAATTAGTAGATAAAATACTCCAATTATAAGTTTTAGATTTCTAGAACTTAAATTCATAAATAATTTTTAACTGTACTTATACAGTCTTATTACCTATAAATATCAAAAAATTTAATAGGAACCAAAGAAATCTTATGAAAAGAACCTATCAACCAAGTAAGCTTGTAAGAAAAAGAAGGCATGGCTTTAGATCAAGAATGGCTACAAAGGCAGGTAGAAAACTTTTAGCTAGACGTAGAGCAAAGGGTCGAAAAAGACTTTCTACTTAAAAATAATGACAAAGCTCGAAAGTTTAAAAAAAAATTCCCATTTCCAAAAAGTCTTAAGAAATAGAGTTATAAATAACGAATGCTTTACTATATATCGTTCAAAAAATTTTTTAGACAAAAAAAATAAGGGTAAAAAACTTTATGTAAGTTTTGTCATGAGAAAAAAAATTGGAAACGCAGTTAAAAGAAATAGAATTAGAAGGAAGTTAAGATCTATTGTACAAAAGTTGTTAATGATGAACAGTACAATTAATTTAGATTATATTTATGTAATTTTTGGAAAGGATAAAGCTTATAATGAGTATAATAATTCACTATATGAAAAAATGAAAAAAAGTTTTAAAAGGATGCAAAGTTTAAAAGTATGAAATTAATTAGTTTAACTCTAATATTTTTTATTAAAATTTATAAATATTTAATATCACCTTTACTTGGACATAATTGTAGGTTTCTTCCCACTTGTTCTGAGTATGCTGAAGAGTCATTAAAAACTCATGGTCTAATAAAAGGTTTATCCTTAACTTTTAAAAGGATATCAAAATGTCACCCTATAAAATTATTAGGAGGAAGCTCAGGATTAGATTTTGTACCGAAAAAGAAAAATGTAGGGAAGAAAATTTAAATGGATCTTAGAAACGTAGTTTTTGCTATAGCTTTATCATTTGCTGTTTTATTTGGTTGGTCAGTAATTTTTGAAACACCCCAAATCGAAGAGCAAAAAAAATTGAAACAAACTCAAGGTTTAGAAAAGACTGACAATAAAAATACTGATGCACCTTCACCAAGTGTTAATATAGAAAAGGAAAGAGTTTTAAACATATCTAGGGATGATGCGATAAAATCTGTAAAAAGAATAAGTTTTGAAAATGAAAATGTAAAAGGATCAATTTCACTAAAGGGATTTTTGATAGATGACATTCTTTTTAAAAAATATAATACAGAAGTAAATTCAAACGACAAAGTAAAATATTTAAATCCTTCTGAGACAAATGATGGGTACTTTGTTGAAACTGGGTGGGCAGCAAGTAATACAAATAATATGCCTCTTCCAACAAAAAATTCGATGTGGAAAGTAGTTGGAAACAATAAACTTTCAGTAGGTAATCCAGTTACAGCTGAATGGAATAATAAATCAGGTTTGACTTTTAGAAAGAAAATAGAATTAGATGAAAAGTTTTTATTTAAAGTAACGCAAGAAGTTCAAAATAATTCAAGTCAAAGAGTAGAGCTTTATCCTTACGCCCAGATAACAAGAAACCAAGATCCAGATGTTGTAGACTTTTATATTTTACATGAGGGGTTTATTGGAGTTTTTGATGAGGACTTGCAAGAAGAAGGGTATGATGACATTAAAGAAAAGAAAAAAGAGTATTCTGCTGGTGAAGGCTGGTTAGGTATCACAGATAAATATTGGTTAACTGCATTAGTACCTGAAAAAAATCAACCATTTAAAGGTGAGTTTACTTACAAAAATGGTTTCAAAGCAAACTACATTCAAAATAAACCTGTTGTTATTCAACCTTCAGGTTCTGGGATATCAGAGTCAAAGGTATTTATTGCGGCTAAAGAAGTTAAAGTGATAGATGGGTATGCTGAAACAGAAGGTATTAACAAGTTTGATTTAACAATTGACTGGGGTTGGTTCTACTTTTTTACCAAACCACTATTTTTTATAATGAATTATTTATTCGAACTTACCAAAAACTTTGGAATAGCAATAGTTTTAGTAACAGCAGCAGTAAGATTATTATTTTTCCCTCTTGCAAATTACTCATTTAGATCAATGGCAAAGATGAAGATATTACAACCTGAATTGCTCAGATTAAAAGAATTACACAAAGAAGATAAAGTTAAACTTCAGCAAGAAATGATGGCACTTTACAAAAGAGAGAAAGTAAACCCACTATCTGGATGTCTTCCAATTTTAATTCAGATACCTTTCTTTTTTGCAATTTACAAAATGCTTTTTATTTCGCTGGAAATGAGACATCAACCATTTTTTGGTTGGATTAAAGATTTATCAGCACAAGACCCAACTTCTATTTTTAACTTTTTTGGTTTGATACCCTGGGATCCACCATCTTTTCTAATTATTGGTGCATGGCCAATTATGATGGGAGCAACTATGTATTTGCAACAGAAGCTAAACCCTACTCCTCCAGATCCTATACAAGCTAAAATATTTATGTTCTTCCCATTATTTTTAACAATAATTTTAGCACCTTTCCCATCAGGTCTTGTTGTTTATTGGACAATTAACAACATATTAACAATTGCACAACAATGGGTAATCTACAGATCAACAACTGTCAAAACAAAATAAATGTCCGAGGAAAATAATTTAGAAGAAATTAAAAAGTTTTGGCCTAAAGATGCTCCTAATGTAAACAATGTTCCAAAATACGTAAAGAAATATAAAAAAGACTTAATAGTAATTAAATATGGTGGGAATGTTTTAATTGATAGAAATATTTTTAATAATTTTATCCAAGATATAAGTATATTAAATAAATTAGGTCTTTCTATTATTATTGTACACGGAGGTGGTCCTAGAATTGAAAGAGAATTAAAAAAAAGTAATATCCAAACTAAATTTATAAATGGTTTGAGAGTAACAGATAAAAATGTAATTAATATAGTTGAAAAAGTCCTAATAGACTTTAACAATGATATTGTTGTTTCACTTAATAAAAAAGGATCTAAAGCAGTTTCTGTTAATACGAAAATTAACAATGTTATAAATGTAATTCCAGATAAACCTGAATTGGGCTTTGTAGGAGTTCCACAAGAAATTAATATCGAGATAATAAAAAATATAATTAGTCAAAAACAAATACCAATTGTTGCTCCCTTAGGTTTAGATAAAAACAAACAAACTTATAATATTAATGGTGATACTGCTGCTAGTGCTATAGCTAAAAAATTGAAATCTAGAAGACTTTTATTAATGACAAATGTTGAAGGTGTTTATGATGATAGAAAAACTTTGATTTCAGAAATAAAGCCTTACGATATGGAAAATTTAGTTAATCTAAAGATTGTTCAGGGTGGAATGTTACCCAAAATAAAGAATTGTATTGAGGCTGTTGAGAATGGAGTTAGAGGTGTCGTTATTCTTGATGGTAGAAAACCAAGAGCTATATTGAAAGAGATTTTCTCTGATCAAGGTGCTGGTACTTTAATTAGAAAATGAAAGAGCTTTTAAATATAAAGTATTGGCTATTTGATTTAGATAACACACTATATTCTGGTGATACAAAAGTTTTCAATCAGGTTGATAAAAGAATGTCAAAATACATTTCAAATAAACTTAAAGTAAGCATTGATGAAGCTAGAAAAATACAGAAAAATTATTTCCACGAATACAATACGACCTTAAATGGTATGATTAAAAATCATGAGATAGATGCAAAGGAGTTTCTTGATTTTGTTCACGATATTGATTTAGAATTTCTTAAAAAAGATAAGGGTTTGGAGCAAGAGCTCAGTAGAATAAAAGATAAAAAAATAATATTCACTAACGGCTCACGTGCGCATGCAGAGAATGTTACTAAAAGAATTGGAATTAATAGGCTTTTTGACGGAATTTTTGATATTGAAGACTCAGATTTTATCCCTAAACCTGCTATCGAAACCTACAAAAGACTAATTGATAAATACAAAATTGAGCCACAATATTGTATATTTATTGAGGATATTGCAAGAAATTTGAAACCAGCCCATGAATTAGGTATGAAAACAGTTTGGATTAAAAATAATGAACCTTGGGCAGCAAAATACTCAGATGAAAAATTTGTAAATTATAAGACATCTAATTTAACTAATTTTTTAAAGGAAATAAATGAACTTAGAGAAAATTGAAAAAACTATAAACGAAGTTTTTGAAAATAAAGAAAAAATTGATAACTCAAACAAAGATCTTAATGACATTGTGCGTGAAACTATTGACTTATTAGATAATGGAAAAATTAGAGTTGCTGAAAAAAAAGGTAGTAAATGGCAAGTCAATCAATGGATTAAAAAAGCTATACTTTTAAGTTTTAGGGTAAACAAAATGAAAGCTTCAAAAGGACCATACTCTACTTGGTACGATAAAATAGATGGAAAGACTCAAGGATGGAGTGAAGAACAAGTTAAGAAAGCTGGATTTAGATATGTTCCAAATGGCGTAATTAGAAAAGGAGCCCATATAGCAAAAAATGTGGTTTTAATGCCATCATTTATTAATGTAGGTGCATATGTCGACGAGGGAACAATGATAGATACTTGGGCATCAGTTGGATCATGTGCTCAGGTTGGAAAAAATTGTCATATTTCTGGTGGTGCTGGTATCGGCGGTGTTTTAGAACCAATGCAGGCAAACCCAACTATTGTGGAGGATAACTGTTTTTTAGGTGCACGTGCTGAAATAGCAGAAGGTGTAATTGTTGAAAAAGGGTCAGTATTATCTATGGGTGTTTATATTGGTGCATCAACGAGAATAATTGATCGTGCCACTGGTGAAATTCATTATGGTAAAGTTCCAGCCTATTCTGTTGTTGTTCCAGGATCAATGCCAAGTAAAAATAATCCTAAAGGTCCATCATTATATTGTGTAGTAATTGTAAAAAAAGTAGACGAAAAAACTCGAAGCAAAACGTCTATTAATGATTTATTAAGAGACTAAAATTAATGCAAATAAGTGAGTTAAAATTAGCAAAAGATTTGATTCGTAAACCTAGTATCACGCCAAAAGATGCTGGTGCAATTAATCTATTAGCTAAAAATTTAAAATCTATAGGTTTTAATTGTAAAATAATTAATTTTAAAAATATAAAAAACCTTTATGCAAAACTTGGAAAATCTTCTCCAAATTTTTGTTATGCAGGACATACAGATGTAGTTCCACCAGGTAATGTAAAAAAATGGACCACTAATCCTTTTAAACCAATTGTAAGGAATAATAAATTAATTGGAAGAGGTGCAAATGACATGAAAGCGTCAATTGCATGTTTTGTGGCTGCAGTAAGTAGATTTAAAAATGAAAATAAAAATTTTAAAGGATCCATAAGTTTACTAATTACAGGGGATGAGGAAGGAATAGCGGTGAATGGAACTAAAAGACTTATAAAATATTTAAAAAGAAAAAGGGAAAAAATTAATTTTTGTATAGTTGGTGAGCCAACTAATCCAAATAAACTTGGAGAAATGATTAAAATTGGAAGAAGAGGAAGTTTGACAGGTAGGCTTACTATAATAGGTTCTCAGGGCCATGTTGCTTATCCACACAGAGCCAATAATCCCTCAAATACTTTAATCAAAATTTTAAAAAAAATTAAGGATTTAAAACTTGATAAAGGAACAAAAAACTTTCAACCTTCTAATCTCGAGGTAATAAAAATTAATATTGATAATCATGCGGACAATGTCATTCCTGGATCTGCTGATGCTGTTTTTAATATTAGATTTAATGATAAACACACATCTAGTTCCTTAAAGAATAAACTTAATAAAATTTTTAAAGCAGTTACGAAAGCTAATAAATCTAGATTCAAAGTAACTTACGAAGTTTCAGGCGAAGCATTTTTAACTAAACCAAATAAAACTACTTATATGGTTCAAAATATCGTTAAAAAAGTCACAGGTCTTAAACCAAAACTATCTACCTCAGGCGGTACATCAGATGCAAGATTTATAAAAAATATAGCACCCTGTCTAGAATTTGGTTTAGTAGGTAAGACAATGCACAAAATAGATGAAAGTGTTTCTGTTTCTGATTTAAAAAAATTAACTAAAATATACAAAAATATTTTGGTAAGTTATTTTAAGTGAAAACAGGAATTATTACTACGGATACTTATTTAAATCATGACACTGGTCAAGGTCATCCTGAAAGAGCAGATCGTGTTTCTGTCGTAATTGAAAACTTAAAAAAAAACAAAAAATTGATTTGGAAAAAACCGCTAAAGTTTGACACTAAATATTTAAAAATTGCTCATGAATCTGATTATATTGATGAAGTAGAAAATTCTTTTCCAAAAAAGGGTCTGCATTTTTTAGATGGTGATACCATTGTGTCTCCAGGTAGCAGACAAGCTTCATCAGATGCAGTTGCATCAATAATAACGGCTATTGATAGTGTACAAAATAAAGAGTTTAAAAATGTTTTCTGTCCTGTAAGACCACCAGGTCACCATGCGGAAAAAGATAAAGCCATGGGATTTTGCATATACAATAATGTAGCGGTTGGCGCCCATTATCTTATAGATAAATATAAATTTAATAAAATTGCTATAATAGATTTCGATGTTCATCATGGAAATGGTACGCAAAATATTTTTTATGATAATGAAAAAGTTTTATACATATCGACTCATCAATATCCCTTTTATCCTGGTACTGGTGCAAATAATGAAAAAGGGAAACACGATAATATTTTAAATATTCCCTTGCCGGCTGGAACAAACTCAGAGGAATATTTGAATGCTTATGAACATGTTTTAAAAAAACTTAAAGAGTTTAAACCAGAATTTTTGTTATTTTCTGCAGGATTTGATGCGCATCAGGATGATCCTCTTGCTCAATTTAAATTAAAATCAAAAGATTTTTACGATATTACAAAAAGGACATTAAAAGTTATCAATAAAAGTATTAATAATAAAGTTGTTTCGATTTTAGAAGGTGGTTATGATTTAAATGCCCTTAAAGAGAGTTCTGAATACCACTTAAAAGCTTTGATAGAAAATTAAAAGTTACTTGCGGAGCTAAACCCCGCAAGCAAGGATACCTTTATTTAATAGGTATTAATTTTTTCTTTTTTATTTCTGGTATGATTTTTTCACAATCGATAGTCAAAAGACCATCTTTTAACTCAGCACCATTTACCTTCACATCATCTGCTACTGTAAATGATCTAGAGAATGATCTTTGAGATATCCCTCTATGAATAATCTCGTCACCATCTTTATTTTCAGATTTTTGAACTTTCTTAGTTCTCACTGTTAAAGTATTGTCTTCATACTCAATTTCAACATCACTTTTGTTAAAGCCTGCAAGCGCTACTTCTATAGCATACTTGTCTTTACCTGCTTTCCTGATGTTGTATGGGGGATAATTTGTTTGCACGCCTAATCCTCCATTCCCTAACATAGACTCAAACTGATCAAACATATCGTCGAATCCAATGCTGAAAGGTCTTAATGAGTTAAAGACAGAAATGTCCTTACTTGTCATATTTTCCTCCTTTGTTAGCAAGGTTATTTGTAAGTCCCATTTGGCGACCTACAATTACCATATGGTAATTAAAAAAAATAATTCAAGTACTTTTAATATTTTACTTTTACTAAATATAATCCATGTGCTGGTGCTGGAGGAGCACACATTGATCTTTTTTTTGACTTAAATGCTCTTTTAAAATCTTTTAAATTCCATTTACCTTCACCTAAATATTTTAAAGAGCCTACCATTGACCTTACCTGTTGCTGGAGAAAAGACTTTGATTGAAAGGTAAATATAATCTTATTTTTACTCTTACTTATTAATGGTTTTTTCAATGTTTTGATTGGCGATTTAGCCTGACAATTTGAGGCTCTAAATGTCGTAAAATTATGTGTTCCTTTTAAAATTGTAGCACCTTTTTTCATCAATTTTACGTCTAGTTTTTTTTTAATATGCCAGGCCTTATTTTTATCTAAAGCAAGAGATGAGGGTCGATTAATTATGAAATACTTATAAACTCTTTCTTTAGCGCTATGCCTTGCATGAAAATTATTAGATCTTTTCTTAATACCTAAAATTGATACAGGATGTTTCTTTAAAAAAAAATTCACTGCATTGAGGAAAATGCCCATATCATTTATCTTATTTTTTGTTTTAAAATGGGCTGATTGTTCACTTGCATGAACACCGGAATCCGTTCTACCGGAACCTATTACTCTTATATTTTCTTTTAAATATCGCGATAAAGCCGATTCTAAAACTTCTTGAATTGAAAGACCATTTTTTTGAAATTGCCAACCAACAAAATTTGTACCAAGATATTCAACTGTAATTTGATACGTTATCATTATACAATTTTTTCACCCTTAGGAATTTTACTACCAAGTAGGAATTGATCAGTTGATTGTCTACTTCTCCCCTCCTTTTGTATTTCAAGAATACTTATTGATTTATCTTTGCACGCAATCGTTAAGTTATTATCAATTGTTGATCCTTGTAAACCACCGGTATTTGATATCTTTGCTTTCCACACTTTATATCTTTCCTTTTTATATTTAAACCAAGCTCCTGGATTTGGATTTAATCCATTGATTTTAGCTAAAATTATATTTGCATTTTGATTCCATTTTAATTCAGCCTCTTCTTTTGTAATTTTTTTCGCGTATGTGGCTTCATTATGGTTTTGCTCAACAAACCTGATTTCATTCTTTTCTAATTTTTCTATCACATTCATTAAAGATTTTGCACCTAGCTGAGAGAGTAACTTTGATAATATTGATGTATCTATATTTTCATTTAAATTAATTTTATCCTGTTGAATAACAGGTCCAGCATCAAGTTTTTCAACAATTTTCATTATACTTACCCCTGTTTCCTTATCTAAATTCATTATAGATCTTTGTATAGGAGCTGCCCCTCTCCATTTCGGTAACAATGAAGCGTGAACATTGATAAAACCAAATTTTGGAATATCTAAAAATCTCTTGGGTATTATTTGACCATATGCGACGACAACAGCGATGTCTGGTTTTATTGAGCTAAAAAATTTAAACTCTTCATCACTATCTAAAGTTTTAGGTGTTCTTAAACTTAAGGAAAATTTTTTTGCTAAACTTCCAACTGTTGAGTCCAATAATTTTTGACCTCTATTTGCTTTGGTAGCTGGTTGAGAATAAACAACTATAATTTCATTATTAGAATTTTTTAAAGCTTCTAAAGTAGGAACTGCAAACTCTGGTGTTCCCATAAAAACAATTTTTTTTGACATTAAATTTTTTAATTTAAACTACTACTCTTTCTGTCTCTTTTTTATCTTTTGATATTTTCTTAATAATTATATCTTTTTTAAGCTTTGACAAATAATCAATGAATAAAACTCCATTTAGGTGATCAATTTCATGTTGAATACAAGTTGATAGAAGTCCTTCAGCTTTTATTTCTTTATGGTTTCCATCATAGTCTAAAAATTTAACATTACATTTTTCAGATCTATCAATTTTTGCAAATTGATTTGGTATAGATAGACACCCCTCTTCATAAGTTGATTTTAAATCTGATTTCCAAGTGATCTCAGGATTTACAAAGTACATTGGATTTTTTTTTTCAGGATCTTTAGATAAGTCTATAACTATAATCCTTTTTGGAATACCAATTTGTATAGCGGCTAAACCAATGCCTGGCGCATCGTACATTGTGTTTAGCATGTCATCCATGAGAGTTTTGATTTCTTTATTTACCTTATCTACTGGTAAAGATTTTTGCCTTAAAATAGAGTCTGGGATTGTTAAAATTTTTCTTATGGCCATGAAAGTTTATAATACAATTATACTCTCAAAGGTAGGGCGAGATTTAATATTTGATTTCTGACTTTTTTAATTTTTCCTTTATTTAATAGGTTGTTAATAAAATATAAAGTTTCAGGATCTAAATTCTCTATATCATCGCTTCCTATAATCTCAACAAGCTTCAACATGAATAAACCTATTTGACCCTCCTCTATAAGTGATTCCATTGTGTTTGGAATAGTTAAATCTTTAGAGAGATTTTTCACATCTAAATCAGATGGAATTGATATTCCGTCTGCAATTAAAGTTTCTAAAAGCATAATATCTTTTATAGAGTAAAAATATTTTTTGTTTCGTTTAATTTTTTTATAAACGCTGGCTAGGTCCTTGTTTATTTTATCTTTTTTTATATCATCTTCAGTAAAAATTTTAATTACTTTAGACCTGTGTAAGATCTTATCGTCAAATTTTATTTTTCCTAGCTCAACTTTTTCTTCAATAATTATATTTTTTTCAACTATTTTCTTAAAATCATCTGGAACATCACTTGGGTCTATTTCTTTAAGTATTTGACTTAATTTATCTTTAAAAATATTTTTTAGTTTTTCCTTATCAAAAGAATCTTTTAAGAGAAAAAATAACTTTAATTTATTTTCTATGTTATCTGACAACAGGGCTCTTTGATAAATTAATGCTCTTCCCTCATAACTTTCTAAGCTTTGATAGATTGTTGATGCATTTAATAATTGATTGATACTAAACGGCATCGACATATATATTTCAAATATTTTATCTTTATCGAAAGATCCTTCATGAGCAGCGACTTCATATTTTTTAATAGTTTCAGGATCTTCAAGTTCATCTATTATAATTAGATTTGATGCTACTAAAAACTTCCAAATATTTTTGTCAGTTTTGTTGGTCGGCTCGTATTTAAATCCATCTATAGTAATTGAGGATAAATAAAAATTTAATAAATTTTTGTCTGAAATTTTATCACTTGTTTTTTCTTGCAATCCTAACAAAAAAGAAATTTTGTCATTAAAGAATTTATCTGATCTCCCCTCTTCTCTTAGCAAATCGAAATTAAGTATAGCTTCCTCTTGTTTTTTATTTAACACTAGGCAATAAATTCTGAATTTTTCTAAATACTTATCTTTTATTTCTTTGTTTATAAAGTCTGCTTTCTCACATCCTTCAGAAATATTTGCTGAGGAAATGTAATGATCTACTAAATATTTTATTAATTTTGATTTACCATCGAATTCTAAATTTTTATTTAAGAAGTTTTCAATTATTTTAATTTTATTATTTTTAATTAACCAATCTATTTTTAATTTTAAAAATTCTTTTTCAGTTAAATTTTTTTGGGGTGAATATGAGTATGTTAAAATTGTATTAAGAAATATTTCTTCGGAGAACTTCGATAATTTAATTTTTTCGATTCTTTTTAATGACTGTTTGATTAATTCTCCATTTGTACGCATCCACATTTCTAAACTCAAATCATTTTGTCCAGGATCATAAAGCCCAATTAATTTTTCATCAGACTTTTCGCTTTGACTCTCTGAAATTGTAATTAGTTCATTCTGATTTTGGTTTAATTTAGAAATATCAATTTTTGGTTCTTGCTTTGGTTCTTGCTGTATATTATTTTTTTCAGGCTTAGTTTGATTTTTATTATTCCAAATATCAACAGATTTTTCTTCTGCGACAATATTTTGAAAAAAAAATAAACAAATAAAAACAAGTTTAAAAAAGTTTCTATTTGAGTTTAATAATTTGATTAGTGACATCTTCTGTTGTTTCACTTTGTGGAGATGGAAAATCTATCTTATCGACTAAGTAGAATGCTAAACTAATGAAACCAATAATTATCAAACCTTTTAAGGCTGTACCAAGCAAGGATGAATTATTTTTTGATCTTAAATTTAATCTTGGTTGCATAGTCTTTAAAATATATTTAAACTCGGAAATTAAGACAAATTTGTGATAAATCAAATTAAATTTTGGGTATAAATTGAAAAAAAACCTCGTATTAACTGGAATGATGGGTGTGGGTAAATCTTCAATTGGGAAAGATTTGTCTCACAAGCTTAAAATGGAATTTAAAGATATAGACTCCATTATAGAAAAAAAACTATCATCATCTATAAGTGAAATATTTAAAAAAAAAGGTGAAAAATTTTTTAGAGATATTGAAGAAAAAGAGACTATAAATTATTTGAATAAAAATAAAGTTGTTATAGCACTGGGTGGCGGAGCATTTCTGAACGAAAAAATTAGAGATGAAACAAGTAAAAAAGGGATTTCATTCTGGTTAGATTTGGACTCTAAAATTATTTTTCAAAGAATTAAAGTTAACATGAAAAGGCCTTTATTAGATAATAATAGATCAGAAAATGAAGTTAAAAAACTGTGTAAGTCTAGAGAGAAAACTTATTCACTCTCTGACTTTAGAATAGATTGTAATGCAAAAAATAGAAATCAAATAATCAAAGAGATTGTAGATATTTATGAAAATGAATAGAATTTTTGTAAAAAATAAGAATACAAATTATACAATTATTATTGGTAAAGGGTCATTAGGAAAATTAAAAGTTCAAATAAATAAGTTGTGTCCTAAAACAAAAAAAATTGGATTAATTTTAGATAAAAATATTCCAAATAATTTTAAGATAAAAATTAAGAAGCAGCTGAGAAAATACAGTGTTTATGTTTATGAATTTACTCCTAACGAAAAATTGAAATCATTTAAAAAAGCAAACAATCTCTTAGAAAGACTCATTAAAAATAATCTAAGTAGGAATGACACAATCATAACCGTGGGGGGCGGTATCATTGGTGATTTTGGAAGTTTTGTAGCAAGTATTTACAAAAGAGGAATAAACTTAATCAATATTCCCTCAACACTTTTAGCTCAAGTCGATTCTTCAATTGGAGGAAAAACAGCGGTTAATTCAGGGGGCGGAAAAAATCTTATTGGTACCTTTTATCAACCAAGATTGGTTTTGACTGATTTGACACTATTAAAAAGTCTGTCCAAAAGAAATTTAGTCTGCGGTTTCGCTGAAATTTTAAAACATTCAATAATAAAAGATAATAAATTTTTTAAAAAACTAGATAATGATAAAAATAAAATTTTTGAAAGTTCTAATTTTAAAACTATGGGCGAGACAATATCAAAAAGTTGTAAAATTAAATTATCTTTTGTTAATAAGGATGAAAAAGAAAAAAATGATAGAATGATACTAAATTTTGGCCATACTTTCGCTCATGGAATAGAGGCAGCAAATAAATATTCTGGAAAAATTAATCATGGGGAGGCTGTTTTGATTGGTATGATTTTAGCAACAAGACTTTCTTATTTAAAAAAAGTTTGCTCTAAAAAAACATTGGATACGATTGAAAATCTTTATCTAAGCAACAAACTACTTAAAAAATATTTAAACTTTTTAAATAAAAAAAATTTAAATAAAATTGTAAATTTTATGGAAGTTGATAAAAAAAACTATGATAAAAAAATTAATCTTATACTTCTGAGAAAAATAGGTTTAACTACCAAGCCTGGAGAATATAAACTTAGTCCTGGGGAAATGAAAAAAGTATTAAAAAAAATTATTTAATTTTTATTTCTAATGAATGAATTTTTGTTTGAATCTCATCTCTAAGAATACTTGTTATTTTTTTGTGAGAAACGATACGGTTTAAATTTCTAAGAGTGTCAGATTGTATAATTATTTTTAAATGGGTTTTACTTTTGTTAAAAGATTTGTGATGTTTGTGTAAATGAGTATTATCGATTATCTCAATATTGCTATCTGGAATATTTTTTTTAATTTTTTCTTTAACTATATCTATTAAACTTTTCATTAAATAAACATTGTACTATATAATTGAAACTTATTATGAAAAATATTTGTGATTGGAGTAAGTGTAATAAAATTGGCTTGTATAGAGCTCCAATAGAAAAAGATAATAGTAAAAAATTTAGATTACTCTGTTTAGAACATATTAAAGAATTTAACAAAAGCTGGAATTATTTTGCCGATATGGATGATAAGGAGATTCAAAATTTTGTAAAGTCTGACCTTACATGGCATAAACCTACTAAAAGTTTTGGATCTTCTGAAAACTTTTTTAGAATATTGTGGCTTAATGCTTTGGATGATAAAACAGGAATTTTTAAAAACTCTGATTTTAAGAAGTTCAATAATTCAAATTTGACAGAGAAAGACAAAGAGGCTTTAAAAATTTTAGGCCTTAAAAGTGATACAAACTGGTCAGATATTCAAAAAAAATTTAAAACACTTGTAAAGAAATACCATCCTGATAAAAACCGTGGAAGTAAAAAGTATGAAGATATTTTAAAAAAAATTACTCTAGCATATAGTCAACTTAAAGTGAGTATGAGAAAATGAACTTAGAAAATAAAAAACCAGATATTAAAATCTCCGTAAGACAAACTTTTGGGATAGACACTGATATGGAGGTTGATAGTTTTTCAGAGAAAAATCCTTACGTTCCTGAGTTGGACGAGAATTATAAATTTGATAGGGATACCACCTTAGCAATACTTTCAGGGTTCGCTTTCAACAAAAGAGTTTTGATACAAGGATATCATGGTACAGGAAAGTCAACACACATTGAGCAGGTAGCCTCAAGACTAAATTGGCCATGTGTAAGAGTAAACTTAGACAGTCATATAAGTAGAATAGATCTTATAGGAAAAGATGCAATTGTAATAAAAGATGGCAAACAAATTACTGAATTTAAAGAAGGAGTTCTTCCTTGGTCTGTGCAAAATCCAGTTGCTTTAGTTTTTGATGAATATGATGCGGGAAGACCAGATGTTATGTTTGTAATTCAAAGAATTTTAGAGAGTGAAGGAAAGCTTACACTTTTAGACAAAAACAAAGTTATTAATCAAAATAAATTTTTTAGAATGTTTGCAACTACAAATACTATTGGGCTTGGTGATACATCAGGTCTCTATCATGGTACTCAACAAATTAATCAGGGTCAAATGGACAGATGGAATATCGTAACAACATTAAATTATCTTAAAGCAGAAAAAGAATTAGAAATTATAATAGCTAAAAATAAAAGTTTAAATAATTCAAAAGGTAAAGAAAGAGTGCTTAAGATGATTAAAGTTGCCGATCTAACAAGAAATGGATTCGTAAACGGTGATATTTCTACAGTAATGAGTCCTAGAACAGTTTTGCATTGGGCAGAAAATTCTGAGATTTTTAAAGATACTGGTTACGCTTTTAGAGTAACATTTTTAAATAAATGCGATGAACTAGAGCGAAAAATTGTGGCAGAATATTACCAAAGGTGTTTCGGTGAAGATCTTCCAGAGTCTTCTGTTAACGTAAAAATAAGTTAAAATGCAAAAAAAAGAGACCCATTTAGAGGTATTTAAAAATGCGTTAACCTCAACAGTAAAATCTATTTCAGAAAAAAAAAATTGCGAAATTACATTTGGTAAGCTAACATCTAACGTTAATAATAAAAACAAAATAAATTTACCAGAAATTCATAAACTAGAGGATATTAAAGACTATTCTATTTTAAGAGCAATGGCGGATTCGGAGGCTTTAAGATTAAAGTATAGTAATAGTGAAATTTATGACAAATATAAACCTGGTGGTGAAATATCTCAAAAACTTTATAAAATTGCCGAAAAAATAAGATATGAAAAAATTGGTTGTGAAGTTTTTTCAGGAATAAAAAAAAACTTATTTTTTCAATATAATGAAAATAGAGTTAAATTAAAATCAAATAAAAATAAAATTGAAGAGTCTTTCGACAGTTATCTTAAGAGCTTTTTTTTTGATATTAAGGAACCAAAAAAAACAAAGGTTAATTTTGCAAAAAAATTTAAACAGAATTTAGCTTTTTTAAAAGATAACTTAAATAATCAAAATAAATTTAATCAAAAAATTTCAGAAATAATATCGGAATTAAACATTGAAGATAAAGAATTTTCAGAGGATCATGAGGAGAGTGATAAAAAGCTAAAAAGTCCTGAAAGCCAAGAGTCAAAAGACCAGAAAGATGGGCAAATAGCAGAACAGGAGAATGATCAAGAGCTCTCGATTGACACCAGACCTCCTGATACAAAAGATATATCAAGTGAGGATGAAAAAAGTATTGAGGAAGTTCAAGAAGCTGGAGAAAAAACAAATATTAAACCCAACAGAATATTTTTTGAAAGAGAAAAAAAATATAAAATATATACTGATCAGTTTGACGAAGTTATAAAGGCTGAAAATCTTGAAACAAAAGAAGAACTTGAAAGACTTAGAGCAACACTAGATCAGCAGCTATTACAGTTAAAAAGTTTTGTCTCTAAATTAGCTAACAAATTGCAAAGAAGGCTCTTAGCAAAACAGAATAGATCTTGGGATTTTGATTTAGAAGAGGGATTATTAGACTCATCAAAATTAACTAGATTAATAATTGACCCACTTAACTCTTTGTCCTTTAAAAAAGAAAAGGAAACTGAATTTAAAGATACTTTAGTAACTATTCTGATAGACAATTCAGGTTCAATGAGAGGGAAACCAATTTCAGTTGCAGCTGTTTGTGCGGATATCTTAGCAAGAACTTTGGAAAGGTGCTCGGTTAAAGTTGAGGTTTTAGGTTTTACAACAAAACACTGGAAAGGTGGTTCAAGTAGAGAAAAATGGATTACCAATGAAAAACCAAAATTTCCAGGAAGACTAAACGATTTAAGACATATAATTTATAAGTCAGCAGATACACCGTGGAGACAATCAAAAAATAATATAGGTTTAATGTTGAAAGAAGGTTTGTTAAAGGAAAATATTGATGGGGAAGCCTTAAGATGGACCTTTAATAAAATGAAAAAAAGAAAAGAAGAGCGAAAAATATTAATGGTTATATCTGATGGGGCACCTGTTGATGACTCTACACTATCAACAAATGCGAATGATTATCTTGAGATAGATTTAAAAAATACTGTTAACTCAATAGAGAAATTTTCATCAATTGAGCTGCTAGCTATTGGTATAGGTCATGATGTAACTCGTTATTACAAAAGAGCCGTAAAGATAACAGATGTACATGATTTAGGTGATGCTATGATAAATCAACTAACTGACCTTTTCTCTAATAAAAAAAATATTCACTAGAATAATCATGCTGATATTTTTTTATCATCAGGAATAGTTTTTTTCAGAAGAACTCTAAATGGTATTAACATCAATAAAGATATTATAATTTTTACAATAAAATCTCCTATGGCTAAGCTTATCCAAGGTATTTCCGTATTGTAAAAAGAAATTGAAAAAAACAGAAATGTATCTACTAATGATCCAAGTGATGATGATACAATTGGAGCAACAAACCAAATTTTTTTTCTTAGTAAATCAAAAATACTTACATCTAACAATTGGGCAACTAAAAAAGCAGTCCCAGAACCTATTGCGATTCTAATTGATATTAGATCATCAAAATTAGTTGAAAAAAATATTGTTAAAATTATACCTGTGAAAAAACCTAGATAAACTATTTTTCTAGCTGTAAATTTTCCATATTTCCTGTTAGCCAAATCAGTTATTAAAAAAGTAATTGGATAAGTAAATGCTGCATAGGTAAGTATATTTTCCATTCCTAAGTAATATACGGGGAATTGAACTAGAAAATTTGATATTGCTACAATACCAGCCATAAATATGGCTAGAGTAAAAAATAATTTTCTTAATTGCATAATTAGGCTTCTTTTAATACAATTTTGCTTCTGTATCTTTTAGCTCTTTTTGAAAGTTTAAAAGCCTTTGCTGATGATAAAAATTTATCAATACCGCCTTTAAAATCCACTGTTCTAAGTGCTGCATTCGATACTTTTAATGTAATATTTTTCTTTAAAATATCACTTTTAAACTTTATTTTTTTGATACTAGGATTGAACTTCCTTTTTGTTTTATTGTTGGCGTGACTGACATTATGCCCTTTAAGTGGTCTTTTGCCTGTGAGTTCACATTTATTACTCATAATTTATCCTCTAGCTATATAATTCGACACTAATGTTTTATCAAGCAAATATATGTCTATTGACAATGTTTGTATCAAAGAATAATAAACTTAATGGATTTTTTCCTACCAGTAGCACAAGTTCAAGTAACAATTTGGATCATTTTATTGCTTAGCTTTATTGTTGGCATTATTTCTGGACTTTTTGGGATCGGAGGTGGTTTTCTCATGACTCCAGTTTTGATCTTTTTAGGAATTCCTCCAACCTATGCAGTGGCGAATGAGGCTAATAACATTTTAGGTACCTCTGTATCAGGTGCGCTTCATCATTGGTTTAGAAAGACTTTAGATTATAAAATGGGAATAACAATTGTTGCTGGTGGTGTTGTTGGCACAGGAGTTGGTATGTTGATTTTTGCATATTTGAAAGAAAAAGGAGTAATTAATGTAAGTATAACCTTAGCTTATATTTATATGTTAGTAATCGTTGGAACTTTAATGTTTGCAAAAGGTTATAAGGAATTAACAGATTTAAGGAAAAAAATTACTATAAAAAGAAAAGCTCACGATCACTACTGGATACATGGTCTTCCGTTTAGAATGAAATTTCATAAATCCAGACTCTACGAAAGCGCATTAGTGCCGATCATGTTAGGATTTATTGTTGGAATATTTGCATCAATTATGGGTGTTGGTGGGGCATTTTTAATGGTTCCTGCAATGATTTATATTATTGGTATGCCAACAAAATTAGTTCCAGGAACATCTTTGTTCGTAACAATTTTTATTACAGGGTTAGTAGTTATTGTTCACGCTCTTAAGTTTCAAACTATAGATTTTATTTTAGTTTTTATTTTGTTAATTGGTTCAATAATTGGGCTTCATATTGGTTTAAGAATCTCTCAAAAGCTAAATGCATCAGAATATAAAACTTTGTTGGCAATATTACTTCTTGCCGTTGGTTTAATAATGGGTATAGAAACATTTGTTCTTGAAAAAGGATCAAGTTTATTTGCACCTGTAAAATCAGGTCAGATAGATAATAAACTTGGAGAGATAATTTTATCTCTTTCAACAAATAATCCAATTACTTATGGACTATTATCAATCATAATTGTTGTTCTTATAGGGATATCGTTTTCTTATGCTAGGGAGCTTATTCATTACATTAAGTTTGATATCGATAAAAAAAAATATAATTTTTTTAAATAATTAATGTGATGCGGTTCCTATTGCCTCGTTAATATTCTTAAAACCTTTATTATTTAAAATTTTAATTAAATCTTTTTTTATAACTTTTACAATATTAGGACCTTTGTAAATAAGACCTGTATAAAGTTGTACAGCTGATGCACCAGCAGCTATTTTTTCAAAGGCTGACTCACCAGAGTCAACACCTCCAACACCTATAATTGGTATTTTTCCATTTAGATTTCTGTAGAATTTTTTTACAAATTCGGTTGATAAATCTCTAATAGGCTTTCCAGACAATCCTCCGTTCTCTTTACTATTTGGGTCTTTTAAATTATCCCTATTTTTGTTACTAGTATTTGTTAAAATCACTCCATCGATTTTGTACTCTAAAATAAGTTTTACAATAACTGGTATCTGCGAACTATCTAGGTCAGGTGAAACCTTTAATAAAAAAGATTTATTAAAATTGCTTTTTTCTCTTACTTCATTAATCTTTGATAGTAATTTTTTTAAAGCATCTTCATCATGAAAATCTCGTAAACCAGAGGTATTTGGTGAAGAGATATTAATTGTTATATAATCTCCAATTGGAAAAAAAATTTCTGCACATCTTAAGAAATCATCAGTCATATTAACTGTATTTTTATTTGGACCTATATTTATGCCCAATAAACTTGATGGAATATTATTTTCAATCCTTTTTTTAACAATTTCAGATCCATCATTATTAAATCCAAGTCTGTTTATTAATGCCTGATCTTTTTCTAATCTAAAAATTCGAGGTTTTTCATTTCCAAACTGCTTTTTTGGAGTAACAGTTCCAACCTCAACAAATCCAAAACCAATTTTAAATATTTCATTATAAACTTCTGCGCTTTTGTCAAAACCTGCTGCTAGACCGATGGGATTATTAATCTCTTTGCCAAGTAGTTTGGTTCTTAAAATTTCTTCACCAGATACTGAAAATAAATTGCTTGGAAGAAAATTATATTTGAGTGATTTTATCGCTAAATCGTGAGCTTTTTCAGGATCTAAATTAAATATAAAAGGTCTTATAAAAGAAAACATTAAAACTATATATTCAACTTTTTTTCCATTAAATCAATTGTCTCTTTGACGCCAAAAAAGCTAATAAAAAAACCCATTCTTGGACCATTTTCTTCACCAAAACACACTTCGTAAATTAATTTAAACCAATCTCTTAAATTTTTTTCGTATCCGTTTTCTTTACCTACAGTATAAATTCTAGTTTGTATTTCTTCTGCTGGAGTATTTTGAGAAACTTGTTTTAAAACAGTAATTAAATTTTTTAAGGCATCCTTTTCTTTGGAATTTGGATTTTTATATTTTTTCTTTGGTTCAACCTCATCAACAAAATAATTTATTGCATAATTAGTGAGTTCATCTAAAATTTTATTTTTTTTAGGGTCAAGCTCATTGTGAAACTTTTTTATAAATTTCCATAGAATATCTTTATTTCTTGCATTGCTTGATCCAACAATATTTAACAACATTGAAAAAGGCATAATTACTTTTTCTTTTGGGGGTACACCTTTATGAATATGCCAAACTGGATTAGAAAGTTTATCTTTTAATTCTTGATTTGAAAATTTTTCGATTAATGAAAGATATTCGTCAACAGCTTTAGGAACAACATCGGAATAAAGTTTTTTTGCTCTTTTTGGATTTTGATACATATAAAGTGATAAACTTTCTGGGGAGGCATATCTTAACCATTGGTCTATAGTTATTCCATTACCCTTTGATTTAGATATTTTTTCTCCTTTTTCGTCTAAAAATAATTCATAAGCAAATCCATTTGGAGGTTGTTTACCCATAGCTTTACAAATTTTACTTGAAAGAATTGCACTTTCAATTAAATCTTTACCATACATTTCAAAATCAACATCGAAAGTAAACCATCTCATTGCCCAATCTACTTTCCATTGTAATTTACATTTGCCATCTAATATTCCTGTTTTTATTTTTTTTCCATTGTTATCAAAAACTAAGGAATTGTTTTTTTTGTTAATTTCAATCACAGGAATTTCCAAAACTTTTCCTGTTTCAGGACATATCGGAAGAAATGGGCAATATGTTTTTTTCCTTTCACTTCTTAAAGTTGGTAAAATTATATTCATTATATCGTCAAATTTCTCTAAAACTCTTATCAATGAGTTATTAAAATTACCATTTTTGTAATTTTTGGTTGAGCTTTTGAAAGTAAAATTGAAATTAAATCTTTTTAAAAATTCTATTAACATCTCATTGTTATGTTCACCAAAACTTTTAAATTTTTTAAAAGGGTCAGGAATATCAGTAAGTGGTTTACCAATATTTTCTCTTAATATTTGATCATTAGGTATGTTTTCGGGTATTTTTCTGAGACCATCCATATCGTCGGAAAAAGTTATTAATTCTGTTTCGATTTTTTTTATATGGTTAAGTGCATTTATCATCATTGATGTTCTTGAAACTTCACCAAATGTACCGATATGCGGAAGACCGCTTGGACCATATCCTGTTTGAAATATAATTTTATTTTTCTTCTTAATAATAGAGTCTCTATCCTTTAATAATTTTCGGATTTCAACAAATGGCCATGAAGAGGTTGATTTTATCAGTTCAGACTCTAGCATTACCTAGGTTTATAATAAGTTGAATTTTATTTCTATTTAAATATTGTCCAGTTTTTATGGCTACTAATAAAACAGTTTTTTTTATTATTGGTATTCTACTGATCATACTAGGCGTATTTATGCTTGCGCCATATGCAATTCAGTTAATATATGATGAAAATAGCAGCAGTTTTTTTTCATCTTCTATCATCACAATAATAATAGGTATTCTAGTTGTTTTAACTAGCTTGACCAAAGAAAAACAATTAAATCTCAGACAAGCATTCTTATTTTCTTCTTTAGCATGGATTAGCATCGCTTTTTTTGGAAGTATACCTTTTGTATTATCAAATTTAGAACTCTCTTTTAGTGAAGCATTTTTTGAGAGCATGTCTGGTATAACAACCACGGGCTCAACTGTAATATTGGATTTGGACTCTTCGCCTAAAAGTATTTTACTTTGGAGAGCCATAATGCAGTGGTTAGGAGGCATAGGTATTATTGTTATGGCTACAACTGTGCTTCCATTGTTGAAAGTTGGAGGAATGCAACTTTTTCAATTAGATACATCTGGCACTGAAAAAATTTTACCTAAAACCGTTGAAATATCATTTTTAATTATATCCATTTACACTTCACTTACCATTGTATGTGCTTTTGTATATTGGGTGCAAGGCATGAGTGCTTTTGATAGTATTGCTCATTCATTCACTACTCTGGCTACTGGTGGTTTTTCTACTCATAATGAGTCGATTGGATTTTTTAATAATCCAGGAATTGAAATTACTGCAACAATATTTATTATACTTGGTAGCATACCGTTTATTGCTTATTTAAAATTTATTAAAGGTAATAAAAAAATTTTACTTCAAGATGTTCAAATAAGAGGTTTCTTATACCTTTTGTTTACGTCGATTTTTATTATGTTTTTATATTTATTTTTTAATAATTCAGAATTATCTTTTTTAGATAATTTAAGAATTTCCTCTTTTAATGTTCTGTCTATTTTATCTGGGACAGGATATGTAACAGATGATTTTGGATTGTGGGGTAAGTTCCCTCTAATTTTCTTTCTTTTTTTAATGTTTGTTGGTGGCTGTGCAGGATCCACTACATGTGGGATTAAAATATTCAGATTACAAATATTATTTTTATTTTTAAAAACACAAATTAAAAAATTGATATATCCAAATAGTATTTATTTGGTAAATTACAACAACCAAAAAATTGCAGATGGTTTTATCAATTCTGTAATTCTATTTATTTTTTCATATTTACTCATATTTTTTTTAGTAGCTATAATGCTTTCAATAACTGGATTAGATTTTCTATCAGCTATATCAGGTGCTGCTACAGCCATATCAAACGTAGGGCCTGGGTTGGGAGAAATGATTGGACCAAATGGTAACTTTAGTGAAGTTTCAGAAATATCTAAATGGATATTATCTTTTGCTATGCTGCTGGGTAGACTAGAAATTTTTGCTGTCTTAGTGTTATTTTTACCATCTTTCTGGAGAGCATAATTTAATCTATAATTATCACTATGGAAATTTATCAAAAACAATCTTTTAAAGACTCTTTCAAAGTTTATTTTGACAGAAGAATGTTGCGAATTCTTTTATTAGGAGCAATAAGTGGTTTTCCATGGGTGATTATAGGTAGCAGTTTAAGTCTTTGGCTAAAAGAAGATGGGTTAAGCAGAAGTACAATAGGTTGGGCTGGTCTTATCTTCGCTGTTTATGCTTTTAATTATTTATGGGCTCCATTAATTGATCGAGTTCGTATTCCATGGCTTACAAATAAAGTTGGGCACCGTCGTAGTTGGATAATTATAATGCAATTAATTATTCTTTTAAGTTTAATTTTTTGGAATTTTGTTGACCCAACAAAAAATTTAGCCTTAGTTATTTCAATTGGCTTAATAATTGCAATAGCCTCTGCAACTCAGGATATTACGGTAGATGCATTAAGGATAGAACAAATCGGAAAAAATGAGGGTAAGTCTATGCAGGCAGGTGCTGCCATTGCTGTAGTTGGTTGGTGGACTGGATACAAACTTGGTGGAGTTGTTGCGTTAAATTCTGCAGAATATTTTCAAAAATTAGGTATAGATAATTACTGGCAAATTACATTTTTAATTTTAGGAATAATCATCATTGCTTGTAATATTGCGTTAATGTTTGTTCATGAAAAAAAATCAAGTGAAAGATATGATGCACAAAGCAAAACAGATAAAATTATACAAAAAAAATTAGGTAGTAATAATTTTTTGGCTCCAATTATTGCTTGGATAAGTGGAACGATCGCTGGTCCTATAGTAAGTTTTTTTAAAAAAAATGGTTTTAAAATTGCGTTGGGTATTTTAGGCTTTGTTTTTCTTTTTAAAATCGGTGAGGCATTTCTTGGTAGAATGTCCATAATCTTCTATAAGGAGATTGGTTTTTCCAAAACAGATATTGCCATCTACTCTAAAGGTCTAGGCTGGATAACGACTGTTGTATTTACACTTTTGGGTGGACTATTTGCTATCCGATCAGGAGTTATTAAAGCAATGTTTGTGTCAGGAATTCTTATGGCATCTACAAATCTTTTGTTTTCTTTATTGGCTTGGTCTGGAAAGTCTGAATGGTTATTTGCTATTGCAGTTATTTTTGATGATATGGCTGCAGCATTTGCAACAGTTGCGTTCGTTGCTTTTATTTCAATGTTGGTTGATAGAACTTATACCGCAACACAATACGCTCTACTTGCATCAATTGGAACAGCGGGTAGAACTACATTAGCAGCCTCGTCAGGTGCAATGGTTGATTGGTTAAATGGGGACTGGGGAATATTCTTTATTATAACTGCTATTATGGTAATTCCTTCCTTAGTGTTTCTCTATTTTATTAAAAACGAAATTAAATTAAGTGAAAAATAGTTACGTAAATAATCTTACAATAACAAATCTTTATAAAAAAAAGAGTTTAAAATCTAAAATAGATACTCAATTACTTTATGGTGAAAACTTTAGAGTTATTAAAAAGATAAGTAGTTGGAAAAAAATAAGAATTGAGAGAGATGGCTACACAGGCTTCATCAAAGGTAAAAAATTTTCATACCCTATACAAGCAAACTTTAAAGTCTCAGTTTTAAAAGCAAAACTTTTTAGTAAACCTAATATTAATAAAAGTTTAAATAAATTCCTTACTTACGATTCAAGATTAAAGGTGAATGAAAAAAAAGGTAAATTTGCTAAATTTGAAAATTATTGGATTAAAAAATCCGACATAAAAAAAATAAATTTTAAAAGTAAAGATCTATTTAAAGATATTAAAAAATTCAAAAATATAAAATATCTATGGGGAGGTAAAAGTTACAGAGGAATTGACTGTTCTGCTTTAGTACAAGTTTGTTTAAATCAGAATAATAGATACTGTCCAAGAGATTCAAAAGATCAGGAAAAATATTTTAAAAAAAAAATACAACTCAAAAATATTAGAAAAAATGATATTATTTTTTGGAAAGGTCACGTTGCTGTTGCTTTATCGCAAAAAAAATTAATACACGCTTATGGCCCAATGAAAAAAGTAGTTATAATGAATATTGATAAAACGATTAAAAAAATTTATAAAACTGCAAGATTAAAAGTAACAAGTATAAGGAGAGTTTAAAATGCACTGGATCTTACTAGGAATAGCTATTGGAATAGTTATTTACCTAGGCGATAAATATATTTTTTAATAATTTTATCTATTAAATTTAATTGCTTGTTATGTAATAGATTACATAAATAACAGCTAAAATTTCCCAACCGCTCATTTTTAATACCCCTTTCTGACTCGATAAATTATATCAAAAAATTATGGCGTAGAGCAGAATTCTTAAAAAAGGTCAAAAAGTGTACTTACTAATTTAAAAAAACAGTATAGATTATTTATATGAAAAAATCTCAAGACAAGATAAATTCAAAAATGTCAGACGCTGCCGATATCAGTAAGCCATGGGATAAAGATAATCAAGCCTGGTGGGACTGGTATGTCGGTCTAGCAGATAATGAAGGTAAAAAGGATTCAATTATTACTGCGGATCCTTTACCGAGTTTTGCAATCCCAAGTGATGATGAAGCTGTCTCCGAACTTTCTAAAACCTATCATTTGGAAAATGAACAAATCGATTTCTTTAGAAAAAATGGTTTTATTAAATTAAAAAAAGTTTTCTCACCTGGTGTTGTACTTAAACTTAGAGCTGAGTTGATCAGCCTATTAAAAAAAGAATTTAATGTTGACCCTGACAAAGAGGCACATGACCGGTTTCTTAGTCTTGAAATGATCTGGCCCAAAAACAAACTTCTTCGAGCATACGTACTATCACCTCGTCTTGGACAAATTTCAGCAGATTTACTTGGTGTTCAAGCAGTTAGACTTTACCATGATAATGTTTTAGCAAAACAAGCTGGTTGTGGTAGAACGCCGTGGCACTTTGACGATCATCATTTTCCATTAGATACTAATGATGTAGTAACGGCATGGGTACCAGCACAACCAACCCCAATTGAAATGGGACCACTTTCTTTTGCTTATCCGTTAGATGTACATAATCTTGTAAATGCTGTTACTTTCGAAAAGACCGGTACTGGCTACGATAAAGGAGTGTCAGAAGTTTTTAAACAAAATGGTGTTTCTGTAAACGAAACTCCCTTCGAGCTAGGTGAAGTTAGTTTTCATCATAATTTAAATTTTCATACTGCCTCAAGTAACCGAACAAATCGTAGCCGAATTGCTCTTGCAAATACTTACTATCGAGATGGGGCACGAGTAATAAAATCTCCCACAATGGTTTCTGGTGACTGGCAGAAATTTATGCCAAATATTAAACCAGGTGAAGTAGCAGCTAGTCCCTTGAATCCAATTTGTTGGCCAACTGATGACAAATAAAGATATTAATTATGACGGTGGATTAAATTCTGACTGGACTAAAAATCTTGCTAACAATCAACGGCCAGATGGTAAAGCCTTACTCGATCACTTAAAAACTATACATCAACATAACGCAGGTTTTACTGAGAAATGTGCAAGCACTTGTCGCGATAGATCTGGTCGTAACAGTTACGAGTGGTTGGCTGAAGCTGTACCAGATATTAATGGTACTCGAGTATTGGATCTAGCTTGTGGGTCAGGACCATTATTAAAAATCTTACATGATCGAAATAAAAATTTTATATTAAAAGGAGTAGATATGTGTGGTGAGGAATTATCACTTGCTAAGGCACGAATGTCAGATGGTGTCGTTGATCTATTTCAATTAGAGGCACAGAATTTGACTGCTATTAAAAATGCCTCGATTGACATTGTTTTATGCCATTGGGCTTTAACACTAATGGACCCGATTACTCCAGTATTAAAAGAAGTTAATCGTATACTGTCGTCGGGTGGAAAATTTGCAGCTTTAGTAAATGGACCAATGGATACAGTGCCAGGATATTTAGATGTGTATAATTTAATCTATAAATATGTTCAAACCAAGTTACCTAACTATGGTAAGATTGATTTGGGAGATCCCAGAATACGAGCTACAAAAAGCTTAGAGCATTTAGTTGGTGAAGCTTTTCCGTCTGCTGAGGTTAGTATCGAAAATAATATAGTATCTATGGTGGGACCTGTTGCTGAAGTTTCAGAAACTGCAGCAGGATTTTTTTATGCTTCATTTATTTTACCCACTGAGCTTCGAATGATAATGCTTTCGGATTTATCAAAACTTCTCTCAGTATCAAAACAAGAAGGTCGATTTATAATGCCAATTAGTAGGTTGATTGTTAAGAAATAATTTACGATGGCGGAGAGAGTGGGATTCGAACCCACGAAACGGTTTCCCGTTTACACACTTTCCAAGCGTGCGCCTTCAACCACTCGGCCATCTCTCCTTAGGTTTCTTTATTAATTTTTAAAACTCCAATGAAAGCTTCTTGAGGTATTTCAACTCTACCAAATTGCTTTGCACGTGCTTTACCTTTTTTTTGTTTGTCCAATAATTTTCTTTTTCTATCCCTTGCTCCTCCACCATGAATTTTGGTAAGAACATCCTTTTTAAATCCTTTAATACTTTCTCTTGCAATAATTTTTCCACCAATAGCTGCTTGGATCGGGATCATAAAATTATGTCTTGGTATTAAATCTTTTAATTTTTCACAAACTAATCTTCCTTGATTTTGGGCAAATTCTTTATGTATTATCATTGATAAAGCATCAACTGGTTCGTTATTTACTAAAATTCCAAGCTTAACTAAATTGCCTTCTTTATAATCTGTGATCTCATAATCGAAACTTGCGTAACCACTGGTTATTGACTTTAATCTGTCGTAAAAATCAAAAACCACTTCATTAAGTGGAAGTTCATATACTAAAACTGCTCTATTTCCAGAGTATGATAAATCTTTTTGAATACCTCTTTTGTCTTGGCAAACTTTTATAATAGATCCTAAATATTCGTCTGGTGTTATAATTGTCGCTTTAATCCAAGGTTCTTCAATAAATTTTATTTGAGATGGATCAGGCATCATTGTCGGGTTCTGAAGATCAACAATTTCACCATTGATTTTATTTAATTTATATACAACCCCAGGAGTTGTTGTGATTAAATTGATATCAAATTCTCTTGTTAATCTTTGAGTTATGATTTCTAAGTGTAGCAATCCTAGGAAGCCACATCTAAAACCAAGACCAAGTGCACTTGAAGACTCAGGCTCGTAAGAAAAACTAGAGTCATTTAGTTTTAATTTACCTAAACCATCTTTAAGCCTTTGATACTCAGAGCTATCTACTGGAAACAGTCCACAAAAAACAACGGGTTTACTGGGTTTAAAACCTGGTAACGGTTTTTCAATTGGGTCTTTGGCATCACAAATTGTATCTCCCACTTTTGTTTCTGATAAACTTTTTATGCCTGTTATTATAAATCCAATTTCTCCTGAATTTAATTCTTCTATATCTTTAGTCTTTGGAGTAAAAACACCAACTTTTTCAATTTCATATTCTTGGTTTGTAGACATTAGCTTTACTTTCATTCCTTTTTTAATACTTCCATCAATAACCCGTACAAGAATTACAACACCTAAATAACTATCATACCAACTATCTACCAATAAAGATTTAAGCTTTGCCTTTTGATCACCTTTTGGTGAAGGTAAATCTGAAACAATAGTCTCTAAAATTTCTTCAACACCTTCTCCAGTTTTTCCCGAACAAGATATAGCTTTAGAAGTTTCTATACCTATTACGTCTTCTATTTGCTTTTTAACTTTATCAACGTCAGATGCTGGAAGATCTATCTTGTTAAGCACTGGGATTATATGATGATTTGTGTCAAGAGCTTGATATACATTTGCTAGAGTCTGCGCCTCGACGCCTTGTGAACTATCAACAATCAGAACTGAACCCTCACAAGCAAGTAGTGATCTACTTACTTCATAACTAAAGTCAACATGGCCAGGAGTGTCGATAATATTTAAGAGATAATCATTTCCATCTTTCGATTTATAATTAAGTTTCACCGTTTGTGCTTTAATTGTAATTCCCCTTTCTCTCTCAATATCCATTGAATCTAAAACTTGCTCTTTCATTTCTCTTTTTGAAAGGCCACCACAAATTTGAATCATTCTGTCAGCAATTGTTGACTTTCCATGATCAATATGTGCGATAATCGCAAAATTTCTTACTCTCTTTATATCTGACATTAGGATCTAATTGTTCCACCAGTTTTGGCTTTTACAATATCAATTATTTTTTGACTTATATCATCAAGGTCTTTTTGGGAAAGTGTTTTTTCTTTAGACTGTATTAAAACATTGATGGCTATTGATTTTTTACCGACAGGCATATTTCCACCTGAAAAAACATCAAATATTTTTACGTTTTTAATTAAATTTGTATCAACATCACTAATTAATTTCTTGATGTCTCCTGCTTTGAAATCTTCATTAATTATAAAAGCAAAATCTCTTTCAGATTTTTGGTACTCAGAAATAGAATAATCTTTTCTAGAAAATCTGTATTTATTTTTTGGTTTTGGAATATTTTTTAAAAAAATTTCAAATCCACTTACATTTTGTTCTTTTAAGTCTAAGCTTGAAATTATTGAGGGATGAATTTCACCAAATGAAGCAAGAAGTGCGCCATTTTCTGAATTAAAATTTATTGACCCAGATCTTCCCGGATTATAGTAATCTTGTGTTTTATTGCTTACATGAATATTGTTTTCATGAATCCCAAGCTCCAACAATGTCTTTACTACGTCAGCCTTTACATCAAATACATCAACATTTCTTGGTTTAGACTCCCAAGTTTTTCTATTTACTACTCCGGACTTTAAACCACCTATTACTACTTGTTGTTCTCCAGGTTTTTTGCCATAAAAAGTAGGGCCAACTTCAAATAACGATAAATCTAAATAACCTCTATCCTGATTTTTTTTCAAATATACAATCAAATTTGAAAAAATTGATGTCCTTAAAACATTTAAATCACTTGAAATTGGATTTGTGATTTCAATTTCTTTCTTTCCTTGTGAAAAATATTTATCAATCCGCGAGTCAGTAAATGACCAGGTAACTGCCTCCATATATCCTTTTGTAGCAACAGCTCTTTGAGAAAAGTGAAATAACTTTTGCTCAAAACTTAAGGTGTCTTTATTTCTTGATCTCTCAGGGTGTATCAATGAAATTTTATCAAAACCTTTAATTCTTATTAGCTCCTCGATTATATCAACATCTTGATAGATATCAGGTCGCCAGGTTGGTATCTTTACTAAAAATTTATTCTTTTTGATTTTAGTATCAAATCCAAGTGAGTTTAAAATCTTTTTAGCTTCTCCAGAAGACATTGGTATCCCTATTACCTTTTTAAATTTTGTTTGATCAATTTCTAAAATTTTATTCTTAACTTTAGATTTACCCTCCACCGAAAATTTACTAGCTTCTCCACCACAGATTTTAAGAATTAAATTTGTTGCAATTTCGAGTCCCTCACTAATTGAATTTGGATCAATGCCCCTCTCGAATCTGTATTTAGCATCTGTATCAACGCCTAAATTACTTGCCGTTTTTCTTATAGATGAAGGATGAAAATATGCTGCCTCTAATAAAATATTTTTTGTATCAAATTCAGTGCCTGATCTTGAACCGCCTATTATACCACCAAGACCTAGAGGTCCGGTTCTATCTGAAATAACACACATATTATTTCCAAGTTTATAGTTTTTTCCATCAAGTGCAGTAAAGCTTTCACCAGACTTTGAGTTTCTTACAATTATTTCTTTATCTATTTTGTCAGCGTCATATGCATGTAAAGGTCTGTTAAGGTCAAACATTACGTAATTAGTAATATCAACTACGGCAGAAATTGGTTTTAAACCAAGAGAAATAATTTTCTCTTTTAGCCATTCTGGACTTTCTTTATTTTGAATATTTTTTATATAACAAGAGCCAAAATTTAAGCAGCCTTGATTTTTTTCTTTTGTTATTGAAATTTTTATTGGTTGTGTAAAACTTTGCTTTATCTTTATTTTTTTTAAATTTGATAACTTGCCTATACCAGCAGACGCTAAATCTCTTGCTATTCCCCTAACACCTAAACAATCAGGTCTATTTGGAGTCACAGATATATCTATTGATTTTTCACCTTTGCTCTTAAAGTAGTTTTTCCCGATATCTTTTTCTCTATTTTTGAGTTCTATAATTCCCTCGCTGTCGTCTGAAATATTTAATTCATTTCCAGAGCACAACATTCCATGCGACTCAACTCCTCTTATTTTAGCAATTTTTAATTTTATTTTTGATTTTGGAATAATAGAACCTGGTGGTGCGTAAATAGTTACTAAACCTGATCTCGCATTTTGGGCTCCACAAACAACTTTCTTGATTTCGTTATTGTTACCAATGCTTACATCGCAAAGCTTAAGTTTATCAGCATTCGGGTGTTTTTCTGCTTTGAGAACTTTTGCAATTTTAAAATCAGATAATTCATTTTGAGCTTCTTTAACTGCTTCTACTTCCAAACCAATGTCTGTTAGTTTGTTTATAATTTTCTCAAGATTTAACGATGTAGTTAAATGATTTTTTAACCATGATAGAGTTATGATCATCTACTTAAGCCTCTATAGTTAGTTGGAACATCCAATGGATCAAAACCAAAATAATTTAACCATCTATAATCACTTTCAAAAAAAGATCTAAGATCGTTAATTCCATATTTTAACATAGCAAGTCTATCTATGCCCATGCCAAATGCAAAACCTTGGAACTTATTTGAATCAACTTTTGCATTTTTTAAAACATTGGGGTGAACCATTCCACAGCCCAAAATTTCTAACCACTTATCTCCCTCACCCACAATTATTCTTCCGTTTTCTAGTTTGTAACCAATATCTACTTCAGCTGATGGTTCGGTGAAAGGAAAGTGACTTGGTCTAAATCTCATTCTGATTTTTTTAACCTCAAAAAATTCTTTTACAAAATAATCTAAACAACCTTTCAAATGTCCCATGGTTATATCTTTATCTATATGTAAGCCTTCAAGCTGATGGAACATTGGTGCATGGGTTTGATCGCTATCACAACGGTAAGTTCTTCCAGGAACAATAATTTTGAAAGGAGGTTTGCCATTTAGCATTGTTCTTATTTGAACTGGAGAAGTATGAGTTCTCAATAAAATTTTTTTATCATTATCTAGATAAAAGGTATCGTGCATATCTCTTGCAGGGTGATCCTCTGGAGTATTCAATGCTGTGAAATTATTATATTCAGTCTCAACATCAGGACCTTCTGCAACAGAAAAACCGATCTCAGAGAAAATTGATGAGATTTCATCTATCACTTGGGAGACTGGGTGTATTTTTCCATTAGGTCTATCTCTCGCTGGTAAAGTAACATCAACTTTATCTTTTTGTAATTTTTTGCTTATTTCTAATTTTTCTAATTCTTTAAACCTATTATTAATAGCTTCAGTAATTTTTTGTTTTTCATTATTTAATGATGAAGCTTTAATTTTTTTTTCCTCTTCGGATAAAGAACCGAGTTTTTTAAATTCTTGATTGATTTGGCTATTTTTACCTAAAAACTGCGATTTAATATTTTGCAACTCCAGTTTGTCTTTAGCTTGTGAGATCTTTTGAATTAATTCTCGTAAATCTATCATTAGTTAGTTTTTACTCTAACTTTATAGAAGAAAAAACAAGTTTATTTTATTGATATCTGAACTTTTTTGACAAGTGATTTGAAAGCTTCCGGATTATTGTAGGCTAAATCAGCCAAAACTTTTCTATCTAATTTAATTTTTGATTTGTTTAATCCGTTAATAAATCTTGAGTAAGTTAATCCTTCTGCTCTTACTCCTGCATTGATTCTTTGAATCCACAAAGATCTAAATTCTCTTTTTTTTGCTCTTCTATCTCGGTAAGCATATTGCAGTGCTTTTTCCATTGCTTGACGTGCAATACGTATTGTGTTTTTTCTTCTACCCCATTGTCCCTTCACAGCTTTAAAAACTTTTTTATGTTTTGCTCTACTTGTGACACCTCTTTTTGTTCTAGACATTTTTTATCCTCTTAAGCTGTAAGGCATATAAGATTTTACAATTTTTGAGTCTTGTTTTGACATTATCGTTGTGCCTCTTTGTTTTCTTATTTGAGAGTTTGTTCTCTTAATCATGCCATGCCTTTTGCCCGCTTGTGGCATTTTTACTTTTCCAGATTTAGTTAGTCTAAATCTTTTTTTTGCTGAACTTTTAGTTTTAAGTTTTGGCATGGTATCGGATTTATATATATTTTGTTTTAACTTTACAATGATTAATTAGGGTGAATAATCATTATCATTTGTCGTCCTTCAAATTTAGGATTTACCTCTACTCTCCCTATTTCCTTAGTGTCCTCTATAATTCTATTCATTAAATCTTTGCCAAGTTGAACATGTTGCATTTCTCTACCTTTGAAGCGCACAGTAAATTTTACTTTATCGCCTTTTTGAAGAAATTTTTTTGCATTTTTAATTTTAAAATTATAATCATGTATCTCTGTGCCAGGTCTTAATTTTAACTCTTTAAGTATAGCAATTTTTTGATTTTTTTTTGCCTTGTTAGCTTTTTTTTGCATATCGTATTTATATTTACCCATATCCATAATTTTACAAACTGGTGGCTTTGCGTTTGGTGATATTTCGATTAAGTCTAAACCTTCTTGTTTTGCGGCATCAATTGCTTTTTTTAGTGGTAGAATGCCTAGGTTTTCTCCATTACTATTAATCACCTGAACATCAATGCTTTTAATTCTGTGATTAGTTCGAGGACCTTGAAATTTAGTTCTTCTTTGAAAATAATTTGGTTTATACACTTAATTTATTGGAAGGTTATTTAATTGTTTAAATTCTTTAATGGCATTGTTAATTTTTTTAGTCTCTTGTTTTTCGGATCCTAATTTACGTATTGTTACACTTTTATCTTTTATTTCTTTACTTCCGCATATTAATAGAAACGGAACTTTTGACAAAGAGTGATCTCTAATTTTATAATTAATTTTTTGATTTCTTAAATCCACTTCGCATTTTATACCCTCTTTAAACATGTCTTTAAATATTTTTTTTGCATAATCATTGTGCTCTTCAGCTATGGGTAACACAACAATTTGTGACGGTGATAGCCAGAAGGGAAGTTTACCTGCATAATTTTCTATAATTATACCAATAAATCTCTCTAGAGATCCAAAAAGAGCTCTGTGAAGCATAACAGGTATTTTTTTGGTTCCATCTTTATCAACAAAAGTCGCTCCAAGTCTTCCTGGTAAATTTAAGTCTACTTGTAAAGTTCCGCATTGCCAGTCCCTTCCTATAGCATCTCTCAAAACAAATTCTATTTTGGGACCATAAAAAGCACCCTCTCCTTTATTAATAGTATATTCCAGTTTTGTTTTTTTAATCGCTTCAAGCAGAGCTTTTTCTGACTTATCCCAGACTTTATCATCCCCGACTCTTTTTTCTGGCCTGTCAGAATATTTAAGAAATACCTTTTCAAACCCCAGATCTTTATAAATATCTAATATTAATTTAGTAACACTAATACATTCATCTGTTATCTGCTCTTCAGTACAAAATATGTGTGCATCGTCCTGAGTAAAAGCTCTTACTCTTAAAAGTCCATGTAGTGCACCAGATGGTTCATATCTATGAACTTTTCCAAATTCAGATAGCTTTAAAGGTAAATCTCTATAACTTTTAAGACCTTGATTAAACACTTGAACACATCCAGGACAATTCATTGGTTTCACAGCAAAAACTTTTTCATCTGGTGTTTCTGATGTAAACATATGATGACCAAACTTCTCCCAGTGTCCTGATTTTTCCCAAAGACTTTTATCTAAAAGTTCTGGTGTGCTTATCTCTTTGTATCCTGCGTTTCTTTGCTTTAATCTCATATACTCTACAAGTCGTTGAAATAAATTCCAGCCCTTCTCATGCCAAAAAACAGATCCGGGGCTTTCCTCCCTAAAGTGAAAAAGATCCATCTCTTTACCCAGCTTTCTGTGATCTCTTTTTTCAGCTTCTTCTAGTCTGTGTAAATATTCATCTAATTCTTTTTTAGAACTCCAACATGTTCCATAAATTCTTTGTAGCATTTCATTATTTGAATCCCCTCTCCAATAAGCACCAGAAACTTTTGTTAATTTAAAAGCTTTACCTATTTTTCCTGACGAAACTAAATGTGGGCCTCGACATAGATCGTGCCAAGTATCTCCATGATGGTAAATTGATAATTCTTCATTTTTAGGAATGCTCTCGATAATTTCGGCTTTATACTTTTCACCAATTTTTTTAAAATGTGCTATTGCTTTACCTCTGTCCCATACTTCACGTTTTGTTTTGACATCTCTGTCGATAATCTCAGACATTTTCTTCTCAATTTTTTTTAGATCATCTTTTGTAAATGGTTCCTTTCTTGCAAAATCATAGAAGAAACCATTCTCAATAACGGGGCCTATAGTAACTTGTGTTCCTGGAAATAATTCTTGAACAGCCATTGCCATAATGTGCGCTGCATCGTGTCTGATTACATCTAAACCCTCTTTATCTTTACTAGTTATTATTTTAACAGAGGAGTCTTTTTGTATCGGGAAGCTTAAGTCTTTTAACTCTCCATCAACACTTACAATAAGAGCCTGTTTTGAAAGTGACTTACTAATTTTTTCAGCAACCTCGAAACCAGTCACATTGCTTTTAAAACTTAATTTTTTTCCGTCTGGTAAAGTAATATTTGGCATTTAATATTTTTATTTTAACAATTTCTTATACTCTGTAAATGTTGATTGGCACATTTTTTCTACATCAAATTTTATCAATATATTTTTCCTACCCTCATTTCCAATCGATTGCAACTTGTCTTTATCCATTTCGATAATATAGTTCAAATTTTGTGCAAGAGAATTTGGATCTCCATTTTTAAATAAAAATCCTGATTTGCCATTAATTATAGTCTCTTTTGATCCACCTAAATCACTTGCTAGAATTGGTTTTTCCATTGCTTGTGCCTCTACTGCAACTCTACCAAAAGCTTCTGGCTCTATTGATGAAGATACAATTACGTCTGAGCTTTTGTAAGCAACTGGCATTTCTTCACAAAGGCTTAAAAAAACTACATTATCTTTCAATTGGTATTGATCAACCATTGAAATGAGTTTTTTAAAAAAAACTTTACGGCCTTGATGTGAGCCCAATATTACAGCCTTAAAATTTGTTTTATAATATTTTGTTTTCAATAATTTTAAAGCCTCTAAAAACATTTCTTGACCTTTCCACTTGGTCAATCGTCCGGGTAAAAGTATTTTAAAGGTGTGAATGTCTAATTTTAATGTAGAATTAAATCTATCAACTTTTTCTTCAGTAACATTTGATTTGTTAAAATAGTCAATATTTATACCTCTAAATATAACTAACAATTTTTTGTTTTTACTTAAAAGATTACTATAATTATTGTGTATATGGTCAAAAATAAAATTGGATCCAGCAATAGTTAGCTCAGATCTAAGCATAATTGAGTTGTAAAATTTTTTAATTTTACTTTTAAAATTGTATGTACCATGAAAAGTAGTAACAAATTTTCTCCTTGTTAAAAGATTTGCTAACCAACAAGACCAAGCGGGTGCTCTACTTCGGGCATGAATAATATCAATGTTTAAAGTAAATATTACAACTAATAGAATTATTGCATTAATTATCATTAGCAGAGGGTTTTTTGAGTGAACTGGTAGCCTAATAACCTTCACTTTATTTTTTTTAATAAATTTTAATAATGGTCCTCCACTTGTTACTATGTAAGATTTACAATCTTTCTCGGCTAAATAATGAGCAAGATCATAACAACCTGTCTCTGCACCACCATAACCAAGTCTTGGGATTACTTGTAAAACTTTTATTTTAGATGACATATAATCAAAGATATATAATAACAGATTAAAATGAAAAATTTTATATGAAAAAATACAACTACATTAGATTGTCAAAAACAAAAAAACTGAGATATATGGGCAATTTTTTCAAAAAAAAACTGTATATAATTTTTTTGCCTGGTTTTATGTCAAATATTGAAGGTGAAAAACCGAAAGCTTTTAAGAGATATGCGGTGAGAAAAAAATTAGGTTTTTTAACTTTAGATTACTCAGGTCACGGAAAATCCTCAGGAAAATTTACTAAAGGAAATATAAGCCAATGGTCAAATGATACAAAAATTTTGATTAGAAGATTTATTAAAAAAAATAACTTTATTATGATTGGTTCAAGTATGGGATCTTGGATAGCATTAAATCAATTTAAATATTTTAAAAATCAAATTAAGGGTTTTATTGGAATTGGCTCAGCTCCAGAATTTTTAGAAAGATTAATGTGGAGAAAATTTCCAAAAAAAGTAAAAAGAGAGATTAAACTTAAGGGTATAAGTCATATTAAAAATGGTGATTATGAATATCCAATAACCTATCAGATAATTAAAGACGGTAGGAAAAACAAGGTTTTTTCAAAAAAAATAAATTCTAAAATCATTGTAACAATGTTTCATGGTCAAAGAGATGAAGCTGTACCTGTTTCTTTTTCAAGAAAAGTATTATCTGTTTTTACGAAAGCAAAAAAAAGAATGGTAGTTATAAAAAATGGAGATCATAGTCTATCAACTAAACTGAGTATAAATAAAATTTTGAGAGAATTAGACCGCTTTAGAAATACTATCCTTTAATGTGATTGGACTCTCAAGTTTATCTAACATTTCTACAGGACAAACTTGTTTAAAATTATTTATTTCGTTTTCGAAATCATTTAGAATTTCTTTAGCAATAACGGAAGTTGTCTCTTTTAGATGTTCTTGAATTAGAGACTTTAATTTTTCTTTCCAATATTTAGTCTCTGGTTTTTGCCAAGTTACTGACGCGGGATTTACAAAGTTCTCAAAAGTATTTTCTGGATCGTATATAAAAGCCATTCCTCCAGTCATACCAGCACCAAAATTATCTCCGATGCTTCCTAGTATTACTATATTTCCACCAGTCATATATTCACATCCATTTGAGTCACATCCTTCAACTATTGCGGTTCCTCCAGAATTACGAACGGCAAACCTTTCTCCTGCTTTACCAGCTGCAAATAGTTTGCCCGATGTGGCTCCATATAAAACTGTATTTCCTATAATTGTATTTTCTTTTGTCTTTAACCTATTAATTTTAGATGGAACAACAACAATTTTACCACCAGACAATCCTTTAGCAACATAGTCATTTGCATCTCCAAATATTTTTAATGAAATAGATTTTGATAAGAAAGCTCCTAATGACTGACCTGCAGAACCATTTAGATTTATTTGAATTAAATCACTATTAAGTTTGTTTTTAAATTTGTTAAAAATATAGTGTGAAAGCTTTGTTCCTACTGCTCTATCCGTATTTTTTATGTTTCCTTCATATAAAATTTTTTCTTTATTATTAATTTTATCTTTTATTTTTGACCAAACATTTTCATCAATATTATTATCAGGAACTTTGTTTATCAATTTATTGTCTGAGAACCTATTATGATTTCCTGGATCTGTTTGAACTAACAGTGGATTTAAATCTAGATCATCTAGGTTTGGGGAACCTCTACTTACCTGAGCCAGAAGATCCGTTCTACCAATTATATCTTTTAAATTTTTAAATCCAAGCGAAGCAAGAATTTCTCTAACTTCCATTGCAACGAAATTAAAAAAGTTAACAACTTTTTCAGGTGTTCCAGTAAATTTTTTTCTAAGTTCATCATCTTGAGTACAAACACCAACAGGGCAAGTATTTGAATGACACTGTCTTACCATTATACAACCCATGGCTATTAATGAAGAAGTTCCCATTCCAAACTCTTCAGCACCCATCATTGCTGCCATAACGACGTCTCTTCCAGTTTTTAATCCTCCGTCAGTACGAAGTGTAACTTGCTGTCTTAATTTATTTAAAGTTAAAATTTGATTTGCTTCTGTCAAACCCATTTCCCATGGTATTCCGGCATACTTTACACTTGTTTGTGGGCTTGCTCCTGTTCCGCCTGAATGACCCGATATTAAAATCACATCAGCTTTTGCTTTTGCAACTCCAGCTGCAATAGTTCCTATTCCAGTTGAAGCAACAAGTTTAACACCTACTCTTGCTTTAGGATTGATTTGTTTTAAGTCGTAAATGAGTTGAGCTAAATCCTCTATAGAATAAATATCATGATGAGGTGGAGGAGAAATTAATGTTACACCTTTTGTAGAGTGTCTTAATCTTGCAATGTCTTTTGTGACTTTAAATCCTGGAAGCTGTCCACCTTCTCCTGGTTTAGCGCCCTGTGCAATTTTAATTTCAATTTCACTACAATTATTTAGGTATTCTATCGTCACCCCAAATCTTGCAGATGCAACTTGTTTAACTTTCGAATTTGCTGAGTCACCGTTTTCAAGTATTTTAAATCTTCTAGAGTCCTCACCTCCCTCACCGCTACAAGAAGCCCCTTTAATTCTGTTCATTCCAATTGCTAAAGTTTCGTGTGCTTCTTCTGACAACGCACCATGAGACATGCTTCCGCTACCAAACCTTTTCATTATTTCTGCTACTGGTTCCACCTCTTCAATATTTATTGGATCATTTTTCTTCTTAAATTCCAGTAAATCTCTTAAATTTATTGGTGTTAAATTGTGAATGCCTGCTGAATATTTTTTATACTGATCATAAGATTTAACGCCAACAGAATGTTGTAAAAGATGTATAAGGCTCCCTTGTAATTGATGGTCTTCACCAGATTTTCGATATTTATATAAACCACCAATTGGCAGAACTGTAACATTTTTTTGATATGCTTTTTTGTGAAGTTCTTTTATTTTATTTTCTATGCCCGATACCCCAATACCTGAAATTCTAGAAAACATTCCTGGAAAATAATCTGCAACAATAGCTCTGCTTAAGCCTACGGCTTCAAAATTACATCCACCTCTGTAGGAGCTTAATACAGAAATTCCCATTTTCGACATAATTTTTAACAAACCATTATTAATAGATTTTTTAAATCTATCTACACAGGTATGAAAGTCTAACTTTCCAAATAATTTCTTTGAATATCTTTGATAAATACTATCTATCGCAAGATAAGGATTTATAGTTGTTGCTCCTACTCCAAGCAGAACAGCGAATGAATGGGTATCCATAGCTTCTGCGGTTTGAACATTTATTGATGAATAACCTCGTAAGCCATGTTTGACTAAATTAGAATGAACAGCTCCCACCGCTAAAACCATTGGTACAATTGCTTTTTTTTCGGATATTTTTTGATCTGAAAGTATAAGATGATTTATACCCTCTCTAACTGAAATTTCAGCTTCTAATCTTA
>CACBKA010000002.1 GCA_902539745.1 uncultured Pelagibacteraceae bacterium | reverse complement strand
AAGCAGGCACTCTTTTAATAGCTCCCTCAATATGTGGTGCTAGTCTATCTAAATCTTCCTGAAACAATTCATATTCACTATCTTTTGATGGACCATCAACGTAACAACACGGTGCACCTTTTTCATATGGGCCTAAAATAAATCCACCTGCTTCTTCTCTCATGTACCATGCGTTATCACTATCTCTTAAAACTCCCATCTCTGGTTTTTTTTCTTTTTGTCTTTTTTGAACTTCTGGATGTGGTTCTGTAACAATATATTGATGTTCAACTGGTATCGCTGGAATTTCTATCCCTACCATCTCCCCAGTTTGTCGAGCAAAGTTTCCACTGCAAGACACTACATGTTCGCAAGAAATAGATCCTTTATCCGTTTCAACAGTCCAACCATCTTTTGTTTGTTTAATTCCAACAACAGTTGTGTTTCTATAAATTTCTGCGCCGTGATTTCTTGCACCTGTTGCTAAAGCTTGGGTTAAATCCGCAGGCTGTATATAGCCATCTTCTGGATGTTGAATTGCGCCTACAAGTCCTTCAATATTACATAGAGGCCAAATTTCTTTTACTTGTTCTGGTTTTAAAAATTTTACTTTTACACCAATCGTTTTTGCAACACCTGCGTACTGATGATATTCATCCATTCTATCTTTTGTTTGAGCTAGACGTATATTTGATACAACGCTGAAGCCAACTTTTTTTCCTGTTTCTTTTTCTAAAGATTTATAAAGTTGAACAGCATATCTGTGAAGTTGTCCGACAGAATAACTCATATTAAAAAGTGGAAGTAAACCTGCTGCGTGCCAAGTTGAACCTGAAGTAAGTTCTTTTCTCTCAACTAAAACAACATCGGACCAACCCTTTTTGGCTAAATGATAGAGTGTGCTCACACCTACGGCGCCACCTCCAACAACTACAACTTTGGCTTTAGATTTCATTAGTTGAGAATATGATATGTTGATATAGATTTAAATGATTAAAATTGGCTATTTTTTCTCAGTCCAATAAGAATAACGAGGTTTACTTGCTGGGAATGCATCTTTCACTTCAACGTTTTTGATATCTTTAAGATGTAAAACCCATCGTGTTTTTACTTCCGCACCTTTGGATTGTAGATTATTTTTCTGATCAATAATGCTGTCTTTAACCAAATTAGATTTATCATGAACCATTGTTTCTATTGCATCAATTTTTTTAACGATTTTTTGTTTTTCTCTTTTAAAAAGGTGTTCAACTGGGAATTTGCCTGTTTGGTTTTTTATACCGTAACTGAATCCAGTGGATGCAGCAGAATAGGCCAAGTTCCCTTGGGAAGCAGTTGCTGCTGGCCCAAGCATCGGGGCTAAAGATGCTTGATAACATCCTGATAAAAAAATTAAGGATAGAGTTCCAACAAAAATTTTCATTGCTTGTCAGTAACACAATGTTTTAATTTTAAAAGAAAATTATTAGTGATATTTCGTTACAGGATATTACTACGATTAAAAAATAAACTTAAAGTTGTATTAATCTTTTTTCCGTTTTTCAATAAGCTGCTTGTGATTTTTTTCTATTCTTGCTTGAAGATTTAGTCCTAAAAGTTGTTTTCTAGTTTTTTCTATTCTTTTATTTATCATAGAACAAAATTCAGGACTCTTGACGCATGGATTGATTTTAGATTTGGTACTATCTAATGTTTTTATTTGTTTTTCACTTAAAACGTGTTCGAAAGGAGTTTTTCCAGTTTTCTTTTTAACTATGTGATTAATTGTTGTTGATGTTGCTGTTTCAGTTAATTTACCTGATGCAACGCCAGTTGCAGGACCTACCATAGTTAACGAGCTAGTATAACAACCAGTTAAGAAAATCCCAAAAAATAGTAGTCCTAAAGTTTTTTTCATTCCTTATCTCCAATAACGAATCAATCACAAAACTGTGGATAAATATACAGAATTTTAAGTTGTAAATACAACTTATAGTTTAGGCTAATTTATTAGTCTTTTCGGTTTACCTTCGATGCAAGAGTATAAGTTTTCAATCATTTGCTCGTAGAAAATAGAATAATTTTCCTCTGTTACATAACCGAGATGAGGAGTTAATAATGCGTTAGGTAAAAATCTTAATTTGTGATCCTGAGGTAAAGGTTCTTTATCATAAACATCGAGGCCTGCCCCAGCGATAACATCATCCTCTAATGCTTGTATTAAGTCTTTTTCATTTATAATTGGTCCTCTTGAGGTGTTGATCAAAAAACAGGTTTTCTTCATCATTTTCAATTCATTTTCAGTAATTAAATTTTTGTATCTTTCACCTAACACTACATGAAGAGATATGATATCTGATTGTCTAAATAATTCTTCTTTACTCATGGGTAATACTCCAAGTTTGTCAGCTTCAGATAAATTTAAATTTTCACTCCATGCAACCACTTGCATTCCAAATGCTTTTCCAATTCTTGCTACCTGAGAGCCAATTTTTCCGAGACCGATTATTCCTAAAATTTTGCCTTTTAATTCGAAGCCAATAGTGGTTTGCCAATACCCTTGAAACATATTATCGATTTCCTGCTTCATATTTCTCATCAAACCTAGTATTAAAGCCCAAGTTATTTCAGCAGTTGGATTAGAGTTTATTTCAGTTCCACAAACAATAATTTTTCTACTTTTTGTATATTCTAAATCAATTGATTTATTTCTCATACCGCTTGTGAAAATATACTTTAAGTTTTTTAAACCTTCTAATAACGCGCTAGTGAGAGGAGTTCTTTCCCTCATTACAAAAAGAGCATCGAACTTCTCTAGGGCTAAAATAGCTTCGTCTTCACTTTGAAAAGGTTCATTAAAAATCGTAAACTCAAATTTATCTTTATGTTTGTCTATATCAATGAATTCTTCAAAAATATTTTGGTAATCATCCAAAACAGCAACTTTAATCATTTAATTAAATCTCGATGAGCTATAGGGCGATAAATCTAAATTTGTTTTCTCATTAGCTAAAATGCCAGAAACTACCTTGCCAGTAATTGCTCCAAGCGTCCAACCTAAATGTTGGTGCCCAAAGGCATAAACGATGTTTTTATTATTTTTAGATGGTCCAATTACTGGAAGAAAATCTGGCAATGTAGGTCTGAAACCTAACCATTCATCTTCATGTTCTTTTAATTGGGGTAGAAGTTCTTTTGCACATTTAACAATATAATCAATTCTTTTTTTTGAAAGAGGATTTTTTAAACCTCCAAGTTCTACCGTTCCTACAGCTCTAAGACCCTGATTCATCGGGGTTAAACCAAATCCTCGATCTAAAAAAATAACTGGTCTTTTTAGAAGATTTTCCATGCCTTTAAAGTGAACATGATAACCACGTTCTGTATCTAGAGGAATTTTTTCATCAAGCTGATCTGTAAATTTTTTTGAAAAAGCTCCACATGCAATTACAGATTTTTCAAATTTATAATCATTATTTTCTGTTTTAATTATAGTTTCGTCATTTGTAGATTGTCCTACTTTTTGAACATTTTCTTTAATATATTTTCCGCCCCTTTTAATAAATAATTCAAATATTTTTTTTACAATTCCTCCAGGGTCTTTGGCGTGATAAGCGTAATCATAATATGCTCCACCATCAAATACTGGTTTTAGATTTGGCTCTAGATCTAAAATTTCTCTAGTTGTTAATAATTTTTGCTTTACCCCGAAATCATTCCTAACTTTTATCTCCAATTCTCTACTTTTCATATTTTTATTAGTCCATACGTAAATAATTCCTTTTTTTTCTACTAAGTTCGAAATATCAAACTCTTGGAAAATTTCATCGTATGCATCTAAAGATAAATTTAAAATTTGATGCATATATTTAGCAGTATGCATCATTGATTTTTTATTGCAGTTTTTTAAATATCCAAGAAACCAAGGGATCATTTTTGGTACATAGTTCCATTTGAGAGCTAAGGGACCGTAAGAACTAAATAACATTTTTGGTATATCGTATAAAACGTCAGGTCTATTCAATTGTAAGATAGCATATGGTGAAAAATGTCCAGCATTGCCATATGAAGCCATACTACCCGGATCTTTCGGGTCAAAAATTGTTGCTGGAATATTTTTTTTTAATAGTTGAAGCCCAATACAAACTCCTTGTATACCGGCACCAACTATACCAACTGATTTACAAGCGTCTGATGACATATAAAATAGTTATTATGCTAATTCTTACTTTGTTAAATGTGGTGAATTGTACTTCTTTTTATGCGTTGCTAGCAACTATTTTTGGACGGCCTTTTTTAGCGACTTTTTCTTTTTCTTTATTTTCTTTAGCTTCAATTTCTTCAAGCTTAAATTCGTCTTGAGCTGCCTCTAGGCTAGTGCTCTCAGTTTTTTTAATGTAACCATTTATATCAGCGCCTTCTTCAGTTTTTAAAGTTTCGCTAAATAAAATATCGCCTTTAACTACAGCTGTGTTTCCTATTACAATTGTTTTAGCAACAACTTTTCCCTCTAAATGTCCATAGATTTCAATTTTATCAGTTTCAACTGGTCCTACAATTGAGCCTGTTTCTTTTATCACAAGATCGTTTGTGTAAACCGGACCCTTTATTAATCCAGCTATATCAATTGCACCTGATGTTCTGAGTGTGCCTTCAAGTGAAAAAGTTTCGCTAATTAAAGACCTACCCGAGTCATTTAAAGGTCTAGGTGCGTTAGGTTTTTTTGATCCAAACATAGTTGCGTATAACACCAAATTATTGTCCCTAATGCAACTAGAGAATTAACTATTTTGGGTCTAAATTATTAAATTTATAGTTGTATTAACCTAAAGATTGGTCTTTATGTATCTTGCAACTCATCACAATACCAAGGCCTATCATAATTGCCATCATTGAGGACCCACCGTAAGACATTATAGGTAAAGGTGCGCCTACTATAGGTATTAATCCTAAAACCATTCCCATATTAACAGCTACATAAATAAAGAAAGCTGTAGCAAAACTGTAACAGTATAATTTACCAAAACTTGTTCTTAGAGTGTGGCCAATGCTTACTATTCTCCAAGTAATTAAAATATAAATTAGTAATATTGCCATTGAACCAAAAAAACCAAATTCTTCTGAAAATAATGTAAATATAAAATCAGTATGTTTTTCAGGTAAGTAATCAAGATAACTCTGTGAACCTTCTAAAAAACCTTTTCCTAATAAACCGCCAGAACCAATGGCTATTTTAGATTGTGTAATTTGATATCCTGCCCCTAAAGGATCTCTGGATGGATCTAAAAAAGTTAAAATTCTGGATTTTTGATATGGTTTTAGAAATGAAATAGCTACTGGTGCTGAAAGTAAAAAAAGTCCACCGAGATAAGCAAAAAATTTCATTTTTACACCAGCTAACCAAACAACTATTACTCCACCAACTGCAATTAAAAAAGACGTTCCAAGGTCTGGTTGTGTTACCACTAATATCACTGGGAATAAAAGTGCTAATAAAGGTTGACCTAGGTATCTAAATTTATTCACATCACCTGAAGAAATCTTATGATAATACTTAGCTAAAAATAGTATAAGTCCAATTTTCATTAATTCAGATGGCTGCAAGTTTAGGAAATAAAGATCTAACCATCTTTGAGAACCTGATGATGTTAAACCAACATATTTAACTAAAATTAATAAAAATAAAACTCCTAGATAAAAAAGTGTGGCGGAGCTGTACCAAAAACTTGTTTTTATGAAAGATATAATAAAGAATAATATAAAAAATATTATAAATCGAACTATATGGCTTTTGGTGTGATAAGCAAACTGGCCCCCATCAGTAGAATACATTGCAAAAAAAACTAATTATACCTATTAAAAAAATGCAAATTGTTAAGGTAAGATCAAGAGAAAATATTTTATCCCTTAAAGTCAAATGAGATTGTATTGAGCCGGATTTAAACATCTTCACCTTTATAGTTATCGTGAACCTGTTGTCTTAAAGGGTGTCTCTCTAATAATTTTTTTATTACTTTTTTTGCAATTGGTGCTGCAGTTTTACTTCCTGAACCTCCATGTTCCACAACCACACTAATCGAGTATTTTGGTTCATTATATGGAGCAAAAGCAACATAAAGTGAATGATCTCTTTGTTCGTAAGGTAAGTCTTCATTTTTAATTTCAAGTTCCCTTTGTTGCTCAGTAATTCTTCTCACCTGTGATGTCCCGGTTTTACCTGCAAAAATAAATTCCTTTTTGCTTAATCTTGATCCATATGATGTGCCACCAGGCTCATTTGTAGCTCCAAAGAATGCATCTTTCACAAAATTTATATTTTCTTGATTTCTAAATAACGGCTTATAGCCAAATTCGATTGTTGTATCATCAAATTCTTTTGATTGTTCAGTATTAAAAAATTCTTCAAGTGACTTTGGATTTTTCTTTTTTTCAGTAAATAAACTAAATTTACTTTTCTCACCTAAAACTATTCTTGGCTCTACATCATAACCGCCGTTAGCAATTCTTGCTGTCATTAAACAAAGTTGCATCGGTGTTGTTTGCCAATAACCTTGACCGATACCGCTGTGAAGTGTTTCACCTAAATACCAAGATTTTCCTATTCTTTGTTTTTTCCATTTTGTATTTGGTACAACACCTATTTTTTCTTCGTTAAAACCCTTAACCATTGTATCTCCCAATCCAAAAGATCTTGCGGTTTCTGAAAGTCTGTCAATACCTAATCTTCTTGCTACTTCATAAAAATATACATCGCAAGACTCCTTTATTGCTTTTCGCATATCAACAAATCCATGACCTTTTTTCTTCCAGCAATGAAATTTTTCTCCGTAGAGCTCAATACTTCCACTACATTGTTGAACCATTTTTGTATTCACAACATCATTCTCCAATGCACTAATTGCAACCAACCCTTTTATAGTCGATCCTGGTGGATATAATCCTGATATGGCTTTGTTGACTAAAGGTTTATCTCTATGAGAGATTAATTCTTTCCAATCTTTTGTACTAATACCATGTACAAACTTGTTGGGGTCAAAAGTTGGAGAAGATACCATTGTGATGATATCGCCTCTATAAATATCCATCACACATATTGCTCCTGCTTTATCTTTAAGTAAATTTGAGGAAAGGTTTTGAAGTTCCAAATCAAGTGTTGTTTTGTAGTTTTTTCCAATTTTTCCCTGATCAATAGAAACCTCTTTAATTCGTTTTCCGAAAGCATTTACCTCATATCTTTTGTGACCAACATTTCCAATAATTTCTGAGTCTAGTTTGTTCTCTAAACCAGTTTTTCCCACCCTCATACCTGCAGCTTTCATATTTGCTAAGTAATTTTTTTGTTGTAAATCTTTTTTACTTATTTTTGAGACATATCCAATTACATGAGATGAGGATTGTTCACGATACACTCTGGCTACAGATATAATTGGTTCTACACCTTGTAACTCATGTAAAAATAAATTTATCCTTGAGAATTCGGCCCAAGTTAAATTATCTGAGACAATTACAGGATCCCAAGGTTTTTGTGATTTAATTTTTTTTTGAATTCTAGAAACAGCATTATCAGACATTTTTAAAATATTTTTTAATCTAAAAATTAATGCTGAAAGATTTTCAGCGTTTTCTGGTATTAAATGAAGTTGAAAAACTTTTTGATTAGATGCTATCTCTTCACCAAAATAATCTTTGATTACACCACGTGGAGGAGCGAATCTCCATTCTCTAAATCTATTTTTATCAGATAGAGTTTTGTATTTTTTACTTTCATTAATTTGAAGAGAAATTAATCTACCAACGACACCAAAAACAACAACTGCTTTCGCTGCTGTTAATATAAACATCCTTCTTCCTATTAACCTTATTTTGCTTCCACCACCAGAATCGCTAATCATTTCTCCTCGCGAAAGTCATTTTTTTATAAACCTCAAAGATTGACCAAAATAAAGGATACAAGATAAAAGTAAAAAGCGAATTATAAAATAATGATGCGTATTCAATTCCTGCATCAGCAAATCTATTCATTAAAAAAAAATAAATAAAATTACCAATAAATACTGCAACAACAAATGTAAACCAGTCAGTGAATAAAGAAGTTCTGACAGTTGCATTTCTTACATATGCAGCAACTAGTGAAACAAATAAATAAGACAAGGCACTTGTGCCAAGAGGCAAACTAAGCACTACGTCATTTATAAATCCACATATAAAGACAAAACCATAACCTAAAATATCTGGATCTCTCAAAATCCAATAATAAATTACTATGAATTGTAAATTGAAAGAAAATATTCCCCAATAATAAAATTGAGTATGAAATTCCGAAATACAAACATAAATTAATAGAATTAGAGGACCAAGCCTAAATAATGAGTCTTTAAATTTTGATAGTACAAGTGCCATTTTATCTTGCTCCGCTATCTTCTTGCTGATTTAAAGCAACGCTTACAAAGTTAATTTGATCAGGATCTGCAAAGAGATTTACTAGTTTCTTGTTGTCATCAATAACTACTTTGCCTACAGCAATACCTGGAAAAAGAACACCATCTTTTCCAGAAGTAAAAACCAAACTTTCTTTTTCGCCTAACATAAAATTATCTGGTAAGTATTCTAAGCTTGGTTCTTTTTTGCCAATTCCTGATAATATAGCTTGTGTACCCGATGGAGAAATTGTTACTGGTATCCTACTGTTAAGATCATTAAGAAGTAAAATCCTTGAGGACACAAAATTTACTTCTACAATTCTACCAGCAAGATAACCTTCGTTAAGAACTGGCATACCTAATTTTATTCCTGAGTTGCTACCTTTATTTATTATAACAGAGTTTAAATAAGGACTATTTTTATCAAGAATTACTTTTGCATTAACAACAGAATAAGGGGATTTTTTTTCCAACTCTAAAACATCCTGTAACTTGTTATTTTCAACCTCTAAGAAAGAGGCTTGAAAGTCTTTGCTTTTTAAATCCTCTAATTCTTTTCTTAATCTTTCATTCTCCTGGTAAGTAAAAATGTGTTTTACAAAAAAGTCTTTTGATGCGCCTGAAAATTTAATAGGAGAAGATGAAACAGCAGATATTCTATACACACCGTCGTTAATAAGACTGCGTAAAATTTTTATAGGCTTTAGATTTGAATTATCTAAAATAAAGATAAATAAAGAAAGTAAAATTAAAACAAATAAAGAAAACTTTTGTTTTGCTCCTCTTTGTAAAAGAGCCGAACGAATAACTATACCAAAATCATCTCGGCTTGTAGACATACTTTAAATTCGATAATCTTAGTACTCCGAAAGCATTGTTGAGAATAATTCTTCTTGCTCTAATGCTTTTCCAGTTCCAACAGCTACACATGATAAAGGATCATCTGCTATTTGAACAGGTAATCCAGTTTCTTTAGAGATTAACTTATCAATATTCTTTAGAAGCGCTCCTCCTCCTGTTAAAATCAATCCCATATCAACAAGGTCAGCTGATAATTCTGGTGGAGTATTTTCAAGTGCTGTTTTAATTCCATTCATCATTACGTCGAGAACTGGTTTAAGTGCTGCTGCTGTATCTTCCTCTTTCAGATTGATTTCTCTTGGAGTTCCAGATCTAATATCTCTTCCTTTCATTACATATGTGTTGCCAGAAGTAGCAATTGCCGTTCCAATTTCTTTTTTAATTTTCTCTGAGCTTGCCTCACCAATCAATAAATTAAATTTCTGTCTCATATAACTTATTATTGCTTGATCCATTGCATCTCCAGCAACTCTTAATGACTCAGAATAAACTACTCCGCCTAAAGACATCACCGCTATTTCTGTAGTTCCACCACCAATATCAACTACCATTGATCCTGTGGCTTCGGATATTGGCAAGCCGGCACCGATAGCAGCAGCAATTGGTTCCTCTATTAATTGAACTTTTCTAGCACCAGCTGCTAATGCAGAGTCTTGAATTGCTTTTCTTTCTACTGGTGTAGATCCAGTTGGAACACAAACTAATATTCTAGGGTTTGCAAATGCATTTTTTTTATGAACTTTTCTAATAAAGTGTTTGATCATTTCTTCTGTGACTACGAAATCAGCAATAACTCCATCTTTAAGCGGTCTTACTGCAGAAATATTTCCTGGAGTTCTTCCCAACATAGTTTTTGCTTCATCACCTACCGCTAAAACAGATTTTTTCCCTTTTTCCTCAATAATTGCTACAACTGAAGGCTCATTTAAAACGACACCTCTACCTTTAACCACAACTAATGTGTTAGCTGTTCCTAGATCTATAGCCATATCTTGTGACCACATTTTTGATAATTTATTTAACCCAAACATTTTATATTCCTCTCACTTTCTCTTGAGCCATTTCTTCTGGCGCAGTTTTTTCTCTTTTAATAATCATTTTATTTAATGCATTTAAATATGCGTTGGCAGAAGCAACAAGTGTATCGGTATCGGCTGCTTGACCAACTGTTGTTTTGCCATTTTCTTCAATTCTTACACTTACAGTTGCTTGGGCATCGGTGCCCTCGGTAACAGCATGTACTTGATATAATTGAAGTTTAACATCATGAGGATATAATTTTTTTATACATTTAAATATCGCATCAACTGGACCGTCACCTGTTTCATTTGCTTTTTTCATGTCACCGTAAACCTCAAGGGTCATTTCGGCTTTCTGTGGTTCTCCTGTACCTGCAAAAACTTTTAAAGATTTCAAATTGATAACGTTACTTTCTTTAATTAAACTATCGTCCACTAATGCTATGATATCCTCATCATAAACGTGTTTCTTTTTATCAGCTAAAATTTTAAACTTACCGAATGCAGTTTGGATAACATCATCTGTAACGCCTGCATAACCAAGATCAGAAAGTTTATCTTTGAATGCATGTCTTCCAGAATGTTTACCCATTACTAATGAAGTTTTTTTAACACCAACACTCTCTGGTGTCATAATTTCATAAGTATTTCTGTTTTTAAGCATTCCGTCTTGGTGAATTCCAGACTCATGTGCAAAAGCGTTTTTACCGACTATAGCTTTATTAAATTGCACTGGAAAACCAGTGGCATTTGAAACTGTTTTTGAGGCTTTGCTTATAAGTTGAGTATTTATACCAGTTTTATATGGCATTAAATCACTTCTAGTTTTCATTGCCATAACGATCTCCTCTAAAGCTGCATTACCTGCTCTCTCACCAATACCATTAATTGTACACTCTACCTGTCTTGCACCTGCAGTTACTCCAGCTAAAGAGTTTGCAACCGCTAAACCTAGATCATTGTGACAATGCACTGATAAAATAGCTTTATCGATATTTGGAACTTTATTTTTTAATGTTTCAATAATTTTTTTATATTCTGATGGAACTGTATAACCAACAGTGTCAGGAATATTAATTGTTTTCGCACCAGACTTGATAGCAAGCTCAACTGTTTTACACATAAAATCCATATCTGTTCTTGTGCCATCTTCACAAGACCACTCGACATCATCCGTAAATTTTCTTGCATAGGTTACATGCTCTTTTATAGAGTCAATAACTTGTTCAGGTGTTTTGTTTAACTTGTGCTTCATATGTAACGCACTTGTAGAAATAAATGTATGAATTCTAAATCTTTTTGCAGATCTTAGAGACTCGTAACAAGCGTCTATATCTTTTTTTGTATGTCTTGCTAATCCTGCTGGAACTGATTTTTTTAAAATTTTGCTTATTGCTGTTACTGCTTCAAAATCACCTGGTGAAGCAATTGGAAAACCTGCTTCAATTACATCAATTCCTAACTCATCAAAAACTCTAGAAATTTGAATTTTTTCCTCAAGACTCATAGATGCACCTGGAGACTGTTCTCCATCACGCATCGTAGTATCAAAAATTATTATTCTATTTTTATCTTCCATTTTTCTTTATTTTGGTGTCATGCATAATACAATTTATGCGTTAATTTGCAAAATAATTATTAAAAAAAATTAAAAAATTACGAACTAGATTGGCTTAATTCTTCGATTTATCGACGAGTTTATTCTTACCAATCCAAGGCATTAAATCTCTTAATTTTTTACCCACCTTTTCAATAGGATGTTTTGCAAGTTCTTCTCTCATTTTTAGAAAGTTTTTCTGACCACCTTTGCACTCTTCCATCCATTGCTTTGTAAATTTGCCAGACTGAATGTCTTTTAATACCTCTTTCATTCTCTCTTTTGTTTTTGAGTCTACAATTTTTCTTCCAGAAATATATTCGCCATACTCAGCTGTATTAGAAATTGAGTAATTCATATTTGCAATTCCACCTTCATAGATTAAATCTACAATTAATTTTACCTCATGAAGAGTTTCGAAATATGCCATTTCGGGTGGGTAACCTGCTTCGGTTAAAGTTTCAAAACCATTTTTAATTAATTCTACTAAACCACCACATAAAACTGTTTGCTCACCGAACAAATCAGTTTCACATTCATCTTTAAAAGTTGTTTCAATAATTCCAGATCTACCACCACCAACAGCACTTGCGTATGACATCGCAAGGTCTCTGGCTTTACCTGAACTATCTTTGTGTACTGCCATTAAACATGGGACACCACCACCACGTTGGTATTCACTTCTTACTAAATGACCAGGGCCTTTAGGTGCAACCATAAATACGTCTAAATCTTTTCTAGAATTTATTAAATTAAAATGAATATTCAAACCATGAGCAAATGCCAAACTTGTACCTTCTCTCATTCTTTGCTCAATATGATTTTTATAAATTGATGCTTGAAGTTCATCTGGAGTAAGTACCATAACAACATCTGCCCAAGCAGCAGCATCTGAGAGAGACATTACCTTTAATCCTTCACTCTCTGCTTTTTTTATACTTGAAGAACCTTCGCGAAGCGCAACAACAACATTTTTTACCCCGCTATCTTTTAAATTAAGTGCATGAGCGTGTCCCTGGCTTCCATAACCAAAAATTGCAACTTTTTTATTCTTAATTAAACTTGGATCTGTATCTTTTTCATAAAACATTTTCATTTTGTAATTCCTTTGTTATTTAAATATTTCAGCACCCCTTGTCATTGCAACAGCACCTGTTCTTGACGTGCTAACTAATCCAAGCGGGCTAAGTGTCTCGATTAGTTTATCAATCTCTCTTCTTAAAGCAGTTACTTGAATAACAAAAGAGTTTTTTGATTTATCTAATATGAAAGAATTATATTTTTTGCATACTTTTTGTGCTTTCTCCCTATTTTTCTTAGATGAAACAACCTTGAATAAGGCTAACTCTTTGAACAAAATATTAGGATCGTTTCTTTTAAAATCAGCAACTTTATGAACAGGTATCAGTTTTTTTAGTTGAAGTTTAATTTGCTCAATAACTGATGGGGGTACCAGAAGTAACAATGGTTATTCTAGATATATGTTTTTTTTTATCTACTTCTGCAACTGCTAAAGATTCTATATTGTAACCCCTTCCAGAAAATAGACCAACGACTCTTGCTAAAACTCCAGCCTCATTATCAACCCATACTACAATAATATGGTGTTCGGATTTTCCAAGTTTTCCAGGTTCGCTATATGCTGATTTTGATTTCACCATTATACTAATGTCTTACCTTCATCTGATACTTCTTCTTTTTCATCTTCAGGACCAAGTAACATTTGATTGTGAGGTTTTCCAGATGGTATCATTGGAAAACAATTCTCAGCTGGATCAACTCTACAGTCAAATATAACTGGCTCTTTTGTATTTATCATTTCGTTTATTTTTTCATCTAATTCATCTGGTTTTGTTGCTTGTATTCCAACACAACCATATGCCTCTGCTAATTTAACAAAATCTGGTAAAGCTGCAGTGTAACTTTCAGAATAATTTTTTTCATGTAAAAGTTCTTGCCACTGTCTAACCATTCCCATGTACTGATTGTTTAAGATAAATATTTTTATGGGTAATTTGTATTGTACAGCTGTGGACATTTCTTGCATTGTCATCAAAACAGATGCTTCTCCAGCAATATCGATAACTAATTTATCTGGGTGAGCAATTTGAACTCCTACTGCTGCTGGCAAACCGTATCCCATTGTTCCAAGTCCGCCTGAAGTCATCCATCTGTTTGGTTTATTGAATTTATAATGTTGAGCAGCCCACATTTGATGCTGACCTACTTCAGTCGTGATGTAGGTATCTTGATTTTTTGATAACTCATAAAGTCTTTGCACTGCATACTGTGGTTTTATTACTTCTTTGCTGTTTTTGAAGCTTAAAGATTTTTTTTGTCTCCACTTATCTATATCCTTCCACCATTTAGATATATTTTGTTTATTGGAGTTTAAAAAATCTTTATGTTTTTCTTTTATTCTTTTATTTAAGGCTTTTAAAAAACTGCCAACATCACTGATAACAGCTAAATCTACTTTAATGTTTTTACCAATAGATGATGGATCAATATCTATATGAATCTTTTTTGATTTAGGCGAAAACTCATCCACTTTTCCCGTTATTCTATCATCGAACCTCGCACCGATATTTATCATCAGGTCACAGCTATACATGGAATTGTTTGCCTCATATGTTCCGTGCATTCCCAGCATTCCTAAAAATAAAGGATCGTCTCCAGGGTAAGCGCCGAGACCTTGTAAGGTAGAGGTTATTGGGAAACCAGTTATTGAAACAAGTTCTCTTAATGATTTGCTTGCCTCAGGACCTGAATTAATTACACCTCCTCCAGTATAAAAAATTGGTTTTGATGACCTCTTCATCAAATTTATAACTTTGTCTAAATCACTAGAGCTTATTTTTCCATTTGGTTTAGATTTTCCATTTAGTTTTTTCTTACTTGAACTTTTTAAAACAAAATTTGTTTTTTTAAATTGAATATCTTTTGGTATGTCGACTAAGACTGGTCCAGGTCTACCGGTTGTTGCAACTTCAAATGCTAAATCCATTACTTTGGCCAAATCATTTACATCTTTAACTAACCAATTATGTTTTGTGCAAGGTCGCGTAATTCCAGTTGTGTCACATTCTTGAAATGCATCTGTTCCAATCAAGTGAGTTGGAACTTGACCACTGATACAAACTAATGGGACTGAGTCCATGTAAGCATCTGTAAGAGCGGTTACAGCGTTAGTTGCTCCAGGTCCAGAAGTAACTAATAGAACTCCAGGCTTTCCTGATGATCGTGCATATCCTTCTGCTGCATGGCCTGCACCCTGTTCATGACGTGCTAAAATATGTTTAATTGTTTTATGGTTTTTAAGCTCATCATAAATTGGTAGGACCGCTCCTCCTGGATATCCAAATATATGTTCAACTTTGTGATGCTCTAAAACTTTAAAAACTATTTCAGCGCCTGATATTAATTTTCCCATAAATATAATCTATCTTAGGAAAATTTTGGGTCAAGTTTTAGATAAATAACTTAGAATTTTTTTTCTTAAATCAAGATAATTGGTATCAGTGAACTGCTTCCAATCCTGCATCTGGCCTCTTTGCCAGGTATATTGCCTTTTAGCATATTGTCGAGTTCTGATTAAAACTCTATCTTTTAGATTTTTAAGAGTAATAGATTTTTGCAAATATAAACCAATTTCATAAACACCTATTATCGAGTTAGCAGAAATATGAGAGGCAGGAACGTAAAATTTTTTATTATATTTTCTTACTTCATCTATGGCGCCTTTTTTTAACATTTGGATAAATCTACTATTTATTTTTTTTTCTAAATCGTCTTTTGGAGGTAACAGACATAGTTTAATAAAGTCAGATGAATTAAAGTATTTTTTATTCTCTTTATTTTGCCATTCTTTTAGAGTTAAACCTGTTCCTTCGTAAACTGAAATAGCTCTTGAAACGCGTTGAATATCATTTCTATTTATGCCCTCAAAAATTGTTGGGTTTTTTTTATGATAATGATTTCCCATCATCCATCTTCCAATAGGATTTAAATGAGAATAATCTAATTTTTTTACTTTTGGTATTGTAACTAGACCTTCAATTAATACTCTAAAGTAAAGTCCGGTACCACCAACTACAATGGGAGTTTTATTTTTTTTTTGTATCTCTTTTATTTTTTTTGCTACTAACTCGTACCATTTGCCAACTGAAAAAGTATTCTTTGCTGATATGAAACCGTAAAAATGATGTTTAATTTCGCTTTTATCTGGTCGCGCAGAAAGTATTTTAATTTCTTTATATACCTGCATGCTATCCGCATTTAAGATCTCTCCATTATATTTTTTTGCTATATCAATCGCTAGTCTCGATTTTCCAGATGCTGTAGGACCAAATAAAAGTACTATTTTTTTATTAATTTTTTTAGGCAATCTATTTGTCTTTAAATTCTTCTGCTGACTCCATTCTACCTAATGTAAATTTTTTTGATATCAGCTTTTTTTCTCTCCAAATTTTTACGTTTACTCTTTTATTGGGTTTGGTATTGGCAACTACTCTTGGAAGGTTTCTCATTGTTTTAATTTTTTCTCCGTCAAATTCTAAAATAATATCTCCCGATTTAATTCCACCTTTATCTGCTGGGCCGCCTTCAGATACTCCACCTATAAAAGCGCCTTTGGGTTCTTTTAAACCTGCAACTGATGCTATCTCTTTTGTAACTTCTTGAATTCTTACACCAAGCCATCCTCTTTTAGTTTCTCCAAACTCAATTAGTTGATCAATTATTGTTGAAGCATAATTCGAAGGTATTGCAAAACCTATTCCACTACTTGCTCCTGAGGGACTTATGATTGCTGTATTAATTCCAATTACATTTCCATTCATATCAAAAAGCGGTCCACCGGAATTTCCTTGGTTAATAGATGCATCCGTTTGGATAAAATCATCGTAACGAGTTAAGTTTATGTCACGGTTTCTTGCTGAAATAATTCCTGATGTAACAGTACCTCCCAAGCCAAATGGATTTCCTATTGCCATGACCCAGTCACCAACTCTTGCTTTGTCTGAGTTCCCAAACTCTACAATATTAAAAGTTTCTTTCGTATCAATTTTTAAAACAGCTAAGTCTGAGTAAGGGTCAGCACCAATAACTTTGGCTTTGTACTCTTTATTATTTATCCTAACAATTATATCCTCAGCATTGGCAATGACGTGATTGTTTGTAATTACTGTTCCATTTTTTTTAATAACAAATCCTGATCCTAACGATGTAGCTTTTCTTTCAGTTGGTCTATCAAATTCTTTAAACATTTCTCCAAATGGTGAGCCAGGAGGAAATTGAAATGGAAATGGATTTGCTTGTGTTTTAATAGTTTGAGTTGTTGAAATGTTTACAACAGATGGCATTAATTCTTCAGCAAGATCTGCAAACGACTCTGGAGCTGCTTTTGACCAAAGATTGGTATTTATAAAAAAAATTAATAAAAAAACTTTAGTTGTGATTTGTTTTAAAAATTTCATTATCTTTTAATATACCAAATAATTATAAATCCAATTATCGTAAATACTACTCCTAGAATTCTTAAATTATTAGCTGGCATGGCCTCAATTAATTTAGTCATATTCTTGATTTTTGACGGAAACAAGGCGCATATCAGCCCCTCGATGAATAGTATTAAACCAATGGCAATAATGAATTCCTTCACGCCTTGATTATTGTTTTTTTGAAACTCCTGCTTTACCGAAGAATTTAAAGAAATCACTATCAGGTGATAGGATTAGCGAAGTATCTCCACCAATCAATGCTTTTTCATAGGATTGCATTGCTCTGTAAAATCCAAAGAACTCAGGGTCACGGCCGAATGCGTTTGCGAAAATTCTATTTCTTGCACCGTCACCCTCACCTTTCATAATCTCGGATTGTTTGTTTGCTGTCGCTAAGATTACGGTTACTTCTTTATCAGCTGTTGAAGTAATTTTTGCTGCCATCTCAGCACCTTGTGCTCTAAATTCCTTTGCTTCTCTTTCTCTTTCAGTTTGCATTCTTTTAAAAATCGCTTCACTGTTTGCTTGAGGTAAGTCAGCTCTTTTAATTCTCACATCAACGATTGTAATTCCAAAATTTTGGGCTTCTATGTTAACATCATTTTGAATTGTTGCCATATGCTTGGATCTATCTATCGACAAAAGTGTAGCTAGGTTTTGGGTACCCAATACACCTCTTATTCTTGAATTTATAATTGTGGCAAGCCTTGATCTTGCAACATTCTCGTTACCTACTGAAATATAAAATTTTAATGGATCAACAATTCTAAAACGCGCAAATGCGTCAACGATAAGTCTTTTTTGATCGGCGGCAATAACTTCTTCTGGTGGTGTGTCTAAATTTAATACTCTTCTATCAAGATAAGCAACGTTTTGAATAAAAGGTAATTTAAAATTTAGTCCAGGTTTGGTGATAATTTTTTTCGGGTCACCAAACTGTAATACGATAGCTTGATTAATCTCTTGAACGATAAAAAGACTTTGATAGCCAGTTACTGCTAAAACTACTATTAGTGGTATTAAAAATTTTTTCATTAATTCGCTTTCTTCTTAATTTCTGGAAGAGGTAAGTAAGGTACTACTCCTGATCCTGACTCTTTATCTATGATTACCTTATCGATATCAGCTAAAACTTTTTCCATTGTTTCTAAATACATTCTCTCTTGAGTAACTTTTTTTGCCTTTGTGTATTCATTGTAAATAGCTAAAAATCTACTTGCTTCACCCTCAGCTTTGGCGACCACTTCTTTTTTGTAAGCTTCAGCTTGTTGTAAAATTTTTTCTGCTTCCCCTCGTGCTCTTGGTATTACGTCGTTAGCATAAGCTTCGGCCTCGTTTTTAGATCTTTCTCTGTCAGCTCTTGCAGCCTGTACATCTCTAAAGGCATCAATTACTTGATCTGGTGGATCGGCTTTTTGTGTTTGAACCTGAGTTACCTGAATACCTGATCCATATTCGTCTAAAATCCCTTGTGTAATTTCTTGCACTTCTACCTCAATTTTAGATCTACCTTCTGTAAGGATAGATTGAATTTTACTTTTAGCTATTACTTCCCTCATTGCAGTTTCTGAAGCAGCCTTCACTGTTTCTAGTGGGCTCTGAATATTAAATAAAAATTTCCCTGCGTCTTTTATTACCCAGAAGACTGAGTAATCAATATCAACTATGTTTTCATCACCAGTTAACATTAAACTTTCCTCTGAAACATCTCCTATACCAGAAGATCTTCCACTATCACTTGCGGATCTAAATCCAACGTCAATTCTATTAACCTTTGTTACTTTAGGTGTAAAAACTCTCTCTATAGGAAATGGTATGTGGTAGTTTAACCCTGGTTGAGTTGTCTTTGTAAATTGTCCAAATCTTAAAACTACTCCTTGTTCATCTGGTAAAACTCTGTAAAGACCGCTCAATGCCCAAAGAACTAACAGAACAACTAAACCAATATAAATTGGTTTGTTACCACTTGATCGTCCACCTGGAAATATTCTTCCAACTGAACCTTGAGCTTTTCTGATTAAGTCGTCAATATTGGGAGGTTGTCTTCTCTGACCTGATCCATTACCGTTGCCATTATTATCGTTTCCTCCACCCGGGGGTGAACCCCACGGAGATTCTCTTTTAAATGTAGTGTCGTCTGATGACATGTCACTTTATATAGTGACTTTTTAAATAAAAACAAGTTATGATAAAGCGATATAATGTCCGAAAATAAAGCAAAATTAAGCGATACGCTTAAAAAAAATGTTGCGCCAAAAAATTTTAAGAAAAATCCAATAAAGGGAACAAAATCCACAATAATGGTTTCCAGTGCAAAGGGTGGGGTTGGAAAATCTACATTTGCGATAAACCTAACATTTGCGCTTCAAAAAAAAGGTAAAAAAGTTGGATTGTTAGATGCCGACATACATGGCCCTTCATTACCAAAAATGATTGGATTAAATGATAAACCTAAAACTGACGGAAAGTTTCTTTTTCCATTAGAGAAATATGGTGCTCAATTCATGTCTCTAGGTTTTTTAGTGGACGAAAAAACCCCAATGATTTGGAGAGGCCCAATGGTTATAAGCGCTATAAAAACTTTAACTGAGAAAGTAGCATGGAAAGATCTGGACTACCTTGTGGTAGATATGCCTCCTGGAACAGGTGACACTCAGCTTACTTTTGCCCAGGATGTAAAAATTGATGGAGCAATAATTGTTTCCACTCCTCAAGAATTGGCCTTAATGGATGTACAAAGAGGTATTCAAATGTTTGACAAAACTAAGATTAAAATAGTTGGATTAGTAGATAATATGAGTTTTTTTGAAAGTGATGATGGGAAAAAACATAATATATTCGGTGAAGGCGGTGTTGAAAAGACCGCAAAAGAATTTAACAAAAACTTTTTAGGAAAAATTCCTATAAGCACAAAATTAAGAGAGTCCGCTGATTTAGGGTTACCATTAACTTATAAAGAGCCTGATGATAAAATTTCAAAAGTATTTCTAGAGATTGCAGATAAGGTTATGCAAGATGTTGCTTAAAACCAAAAGAGTCCATTAACTCATTCCACTCTCTTTTAGAAAGTCCTGAAGACTCTATATCGCATTTTTCACCTTTTATCATTTTTTGTATTACTATTTTTCCTTTAGCAGAAAGCTCCATACCTCCAACTCTATAATCAATAAAAGCATCATAAGTTGTAGGAACCCATTTTTTAACAGTGTTTAACATTACATCAGCATATTCTCTAATTTCAAATTGTGCATGACTATCTGCTCTTAAAGCTAAAAAGTTTAGAAGATTTAATAGATCTGTCTTCCAATACCATTGAGTGTAAGAATTTAATGTAAGATTCATTCGAGCCAATTCTCTAGCTAGTCCTTGCTTTTTATCATCAATAATACTTCCATCATATTTCTCATTAAGCATTTCTTCATAATGTTTGTAATTTCTCTCCGCATCCTCCTTTAAAATTTTAAGAATGTTGTCAGCTTGCTTTCCATTTATGAGTTCGCCACGACCTTGTCTATTATTGGTAGATTGAGCGGCAAGATTTTCCCTTTCTGGCACATAAAATTCTTTGTCCATTATAGAATATCTAGCGGAATATTCATTTACATTTGCAGTTCGGTGTCTAATCCATTGCCTTGCAATAAATATTGGAAGCTTTATATGATATTTTATTTCACACATCTCGAAGGGAGTGCTGTGTCTATGTCTCATTAAATATTTTATTAAACCACTGTCTGTTGAAACTTTTTTAGTCCCTTTTCCGTACGAAACTCTTGCTGACTGAACTATTGATGTATCATCACCCATGTAATCGACTACTCTTACAAAACCATGGTCTAACACGGGCATTGCCTCATAAAGAACTTTTTCTAACTCTGGTGAGGTCACTCGTTTAGTAATATTTTTTTGTGATTGTTGGTCTAAAATTTCCTGTTTTTGCTCTTTTGTAAGTTTCATTTGAAATATTTATTGAATCTTTATTTTTTGATTTTATATTATATCTGTTGGTTTTCCAACTATGACGATAAACGAGTTTCGTAATAAACATTGCGGACGTGGGGGCAGTACCCACCACCTCCACCATTTACAACTTATGGGGGTGAATCAGAATCGACGAGTGTCTAAAAGCTATTCTTTCGTTCGAGATGGTTCCGACGTAACGGGCTAATTATAAATGCAAATGATAAATTTGCACTTGCTGCTTAATTAACTTTGTTAATTAAGTAAACGGGGTTTGGGGCACCTGGCAACAGAACGCCCCTGCGTATTGGCGTTAACACTTATTAATTCACAACTTTTTTTAATTAGATCACAATATGATCACACTGAACAAAGACAAGTTTAGTACGCGGGGGGAATTTAAAATATTTTCGAGCCTCGCCTACAATTATATTCATAAGATCTAATACTTTTATCGTTTGGATCAGAGTTAAAGGTGCTGTTTAATGTTGCGTTGCCAGAATATCTATCAATATTCCATCCTCGAATAAAACTTCCCTCATAAAATCTTTGAAATAACAAGTTCGCATCCGAGATATTTAAATCGTAGATTATTTTTGAGTCTCCCCCAACATATTCTTTGCCAATTTTTGTTTTAGTATCAAATGATAAAGTTATTGATCCTCCGCTATCAGAAGTACAAGAAAGAAATGTTTCATCAGCATTAACAGTATTGTTTGTTAATAAACCCAGAACCACGATCGCTAAAAGTTTTTTCATTAATCGAAAGCTTCTCTGCCCCAAGCTTTCTTGCAAAGAACAAGAAATCTAACTTCTCTATCTTTTAAATCGTTATCGACCATTGCTACTTCTTTAAGATATTTTTTAGCTAATTGTCGATATTCTGGAGTAGTGATATTATTGAGATAAAAATTGCAAGCAGCATCAAAATCCTCTCGGAATTTATTTTGTATCTCTTCAAAAGCATTATGAACATTAAAATCAATTTTTAGTTCTTTTGAGATTTTGATTATCTTATGGGTCTCCTCGTTCTGAAGCTTATAATCACTTATTGCGACTAACACACAAAGATAGAGAATATTAGTTTTTTCCGACATGTTTAAATCCCTTTTTGATACACTCGTTTATACTATCAGTATAGAACTCGCCTTTCTTTTTTTCAATATGAACACGGTCATAAAATTTATCGAAAGGAAGAAAAAACAGCTTCTTTCCCCTTTTATTAATATTGCATTTTATCATAGGGAAGTTTTTATCTAATTTTATGTAGCTATGTTTTATATTAAGACTTTTAACAAAGTCTTTTGCTGTTGGTGAAAGTTTTGCGGTCGTTATAAATACTCCCTTAGGCTTCTTTTTATATTTATTCATATAATGAAGGATAGTTCCAGCTAACTGCATTATATGCTTTTCGAATATAGTTTTTTTTTTGGACCAACACTTAGCTTGAACGATATGAATTTGTTTTTTTTTATAACAAAGAAGATCTCTGCCTAAATCAGATCTACCTTTTAAAATACCGTAAGGTTTAACTAACCAACCATTTTTTTCGTAAATGTATCGTATTTGGCGTTCATAGAGTTCTCCAATTCCAGGCTTAGAAAGATTTTTTTTCTTAAAATCATTATATTTTATCTGAAGAGATTTCATGGACTCATCATATCTGGACTCACTGGCGGACTCAATACGGACTCACCCAGCAGAGAAAATGCCATTTTTTATGATCTAGAATTGTTGTATAATATTAAAAGTTTAAGGGCACCTGGCAACAGAACGCCCCTTCTTGAATACATAATCTGGTAACGGGCTTAACTAATTTGATACGGGATCAATTTTGATCACACTGTGATCACAGTCACGAAAGACAAATGGCTACAATCAGACCAATGAGTTGTAAAATAATTATTCTATAGTGACTGTTACATCAGGTTCTGCTGCGTACAATCCTTTTGCAGCACCAACTGTCTCACAAGAGTCTCCCATATCATCAATAGCCCCTACAGCATTATCAGTACCAAATGCAATAGTTACACTTGGTATATTTCCTGGTTCCATAATAAATGTATTTGCTAATTGTTGTCTGTACTGAAAAAACTCATCATCTTCATCCATAGTTGATGCAACTCCTGAAGTGTCTGTTAAAGTCTGTAACCCAGTTAAATTATCACCAACACTTGTTCCGTTCACAGCTGCATACAAAGTTGCCGATGCTTCATCTCCTGAGTCTTCTGATCCTTTAGCAAGTGTTCCTGCTGATCCATTGCTTTTAGTATAGCAGGTAGTTCCACTACCATCAGCCGCAGATCCTTTAACTGTAAAGTCTCTACCCATTGTTATCTGTAAATAAGTATACGCTATTCCAAATGTTGCTGCAGATGCATTTCCTAAACTTGCTGCAGTTGCTCCAGCAGTTGTATTAGCAATATCAATATCGCCTGAGTTACCATCAAAAATAGTAACAGCACCATTGCACGCTGATGCTGTACTGCTACTGTCACATAATTCTATCTTAAATATATTTATTTTATACTCTGTGGCTTCGCCTGTTCCAGCAACAACATTACTATAAAAAATAAATGTAAATATAATTGAAATTAAAAATGTTTTTATTTTTTTCATAATTATTTGCTCGTTACAATAACTGCTCCTTGAATCTCAACTGCCAAGTTATTATTTCTTCTTACTTTTTCAGTTAGTTTTGCCTGCATATTATCCTTTTCAAATGCAACATCTGATTTACCGTTTTGCATTGTTCTAATATTTTCCCTTGGCGGGTAAGTAAATAATACCTCTGCTTTGTAAATATCTTCAACGCCTTCGTTGCTTGATTTATTCAGAGAAAAATTAAATTGTACTACTGGATTAATATTAAATTCAGATCCATAGACCATTCCTTTAGAGTCTGTAATTGCTTTTTCAGCTTTCCATTTATATCCCTCTAGATTTAATTTAATCCACGGATGATATGGAACTTGCGTTGTTAAATTATAGTCCCAACCACTTAAGACTTTTTCTTCAGTTTCATCAACTGTTTTCATTCTGGTTAATCCTTGATAATAATTTGTGCTTAAATCCACTAGTGACGATTTAGTTTCCAAACCTAATCCTAATCTTTTATGTCCTTCTAATATATCTGCATCTAAAAAAACATTAGCTCCATACATAAAAGATTGATCTTCGTTTAATTCTCTTAAACCAAAACCTAAATTTCCAGTTAATCTTCCTGAGCTATTTTTTTCCTCATTTCTTAAACTAAATTGAGTAAAAACATTTGAATCATCAGTTTTTTCTATACTTCGAACTCCTAGAATTGAAAAATTGATATTATCATTATCTGCATCATTTAATTCAACTCCGACTTCAGTTATACCTTCTCCTGGTATCCAGCCTGCAATGATTTCTGATATTCTATTTTCAAGGTCAGCATGTGAAGCTGACATAAAAAAAATTGAAGCAAAAATTAATGACAATATTTTTCTCATTAAATCACAATATACAGATAAAGCAGTTGACGCAATACCTACGCAGTGAAGAACCAGTTTTGGGCTTTAGGTTGTAAAATAATTATTATATAACAAGGATTAACGAAATGAGATTCACGGCACCTGGCAACAGAACGCCCCTCAATAGTATGATGATAAATGCAATATTACATAATTTAAAAACTCCGCATAAAATACCTTTCAAAATCTTAAGTAAGATAATTTTTCTTTATAAAAAAAGCAGATATAAAAAAGATATTTTTGAGTCAGAACAAAATAAAAAATTTGAAAATGTAAATTTAAGTAGATTTGAGGGTAAAAAAAAACTTAACCAAATAAAAGAAAAATATGCTTTTTTGAATCGAGAAATGTCATCAGAGCATGAAGTGCTTTTTTCTTCAATTTCTCTAAAACCAGAAACGAAAATAAATAATATATTAGAAATTGGAACTTTTGATGGTGCTAACGCTTTTCTATTGTCAAAATTATTTCAAAATTCAAAAATTGAGACTATAGATTTAAAACACAGCGAAAATGATTTTAAAAATACCTATAGTAGAAATTCCAATTTAGAAACATTTATAAACAATAGAGATAGAGTATTATTAAAAAGCAATAATATAAAATATAGTGAAAAAAATTCAGTTAAATTAATTTTTTCTGATAATAAATATGATTTAATTTGGATAGATGGTGCTCATGGATATCCTGTATGTTGTATTGATATAATTAACTCAATCAAACTTTTAAATAAAAATGGATACATAATGGTAGATGATATTATTTTAGATGATAATCAAAACGATAAGATGTATAAATCTATTGCAGGATTTGAAACTTTAAAAGAATTACAAAAAAATAACGTGATTGACTTAAAGCTGTTTTATAAAAGATTAGATGCGAATAGCAATTGTGAAAAAAAAAAAATTAAATACGTAGCTTTAGTAAAGTTAATTAGTTAAGGGCACCTGGCAACAGAACGCCCCTAAAATAAAATGGAATTACCTGTTGTAAATCATCCTGAATATGTAGCTAAGATAAATGAAAACAGCGTTTTTCCAATTAAAAAATTTTCGTCATTAGCAGATTACCTTCTCAAAAACAAAGTTGTAAAAAATTTTTACATTCCTAAAAAGTGTTCGATTGAAACCTTAAGTAAATCACATTCATTAAATTATATAAATCACATTAAAAATCAAACTTTGGATAAGAAATCAGAAACAAAAATAGGTTTTCCTATAAATAGTAGCGTTGTTAAAAGATCCTTTCTTGCAACTGGTGGAACTGTTTTAGCGAGCAAACTTGCATTGGATTATAAACTTGCGTGTAATACTGCAGGTGGCAGTCATCACGCATCATATGACTATGGAGCAGGTTATTGTGTTTTTAATGATGTTGCAGTAGCTGCTAATTACTTAAAATTTAAAAAAAAAATTAAAAATATTTTAATTTTAGATTTAGACGTACATCAAGGAAATGGAAATTCAGAGATTTTTAAAAATGATAAAAATATCTTTACTTTTAGCATGCATTGTAAGTCTAATTATCCAGCAAAAAAATCAAAAAGTGATTTAGATATTGAATTAGAAGATAAACTTGAAGATGAAGAATATTTAAAAATATTAAAGAAAAATATCATCTATTTAAACAAGATAAATTTTGATTTTGTTTTTTATATTGCTGGGGTTGACGTTCATTACGATGATAAATTAGGCAAATTAAAACTGACAGATAATGGAATAGATAGAAGAGATAGAATTGTTATAGAAAATTTTTTCTCAAAAAAAACACCTTTATGTGGTGTTCTAGGCGGTGGTTATAATAAAAGTTTTAGTAAATTAATTGAATTACACGCTTCACTTCATAAAAATTGTGCGGCATTTATCTGACATTGAAAATATTATTTTATAAATTTCCCTAGATTTGGCTGGAAATATTTGGGACCTTTCATAACTTTACCATGTTCATTATAAATAGGTTTTCCATCTTCTCCTAGCTTACTCATATTTGATCTTTGAACTTCATCAAAACATTTATCAAGATCAATTCCGAATGCATGTCCCGCACCATAAGTAACATATAGAATATCAGTTAATGCATCTGCTACTTCTTTTAAATTTTTATCTTTTAACGCCTCTTCAAATTCATCCAATTCCTCCTTAATAAGATTGTACCTAAGTTTAATTATTTTTTCTGATGGAAATTCAGCTTTTGTCTTTACTTCTTGCCCAAAAACTTCCATGAATTTTTTTACACTATTAAAATTTGTCATAAAATCTCCATAGTTATTTGTTAAATTATTTACAATTGTTAAGGTTTAATATAATTTGGTACATGAATGAAATATAGAACTGAATTCGATTCTTTAGGGAAAATTAAAGTTCCTGGTGATAAGTATTGGGGTGCATCTACTCAAAGATCAAATAAATACTTTGATATTGGTGACTTTCTAGTAAGACCAATTTTGATTCAATCAATAGGAGTGATAAAAAAAGCTGCCGCTATAGTTAATACCAAGAATAAAGATCTAAATAAAAAAATTAGTAAATACATTATCAAAGCAGCTGACGAAGTTATTAAAGGCAAGCTTGATGATCATTTTCCATTAAAAGTTTGGCAAACAGGTTCTGGCACCCAAACTAACATGAATGTTAACGAAGTAATATCAAATAGAGCAATACAATTAATGGGTGGTAAAATGGGGACAAAAAAACCAGTTCATCCAAATGATCATGTCAATAAATCACAGTCTACAAATGATGTCTTTCCTACAGCGATGCATATTGCTATTGCGATTAAATCAAAAAAAAAGCTGTTACCGTCACTTAAATTACTTGAAAAGGAGTTAGGTAAAAAAGTAAATGAATTCAATAAAATAGTTAAGTTGGGCAGAACTCATCTGCAAGATGCAACTCCATTGACTTTGGGTCAGGAATTTTCTGGTTACCATTCTCAGCTTAAAAAATGTATTGAGAGAATTGAAAAAGCATTGAATGAAATTTATTATTTAGCTCAAGGAGGTACAGCTGTTGGAACTGGTTTAAATACAAGAAGAAATTTCGACAAAAAAGTAGTCAAAGAGATAAAACAAATAACCAAAATGCCATTTAAACCTGCAAAAAATAAATTTGCTGCATTAGCCGCGCATGATGCAATAGTAAATTTTTCTGGAACTATGAATACCACAGCAGTTTGTTTAATGAAAATAGCAAATGATATAAGATTTTTAGGATCTGGACCCAGAGCAGGGTATGGTGAATTGATATTGCCCGAGAACGAACCCGGATCTTCTATAATGCCAGGTAAGGTAAATCCAACCCAGTGTGAAGCTGTAACGATGGTTTGTGTAAAAGTTATAGGAAATCATAATGGTATTACAATGGCAGGTTCGCACGGACATTTTGAATTGAATGTTTTTAAACCACTTATCATTCATAATATTTTACAATCAATTAACATTATGGCGGACTCATCAAATGGTTTTGCTAAGTATTGCATAAGAGGTCTTAAAGCTAATAAAAAAAGAATTAAGTCTCTCCTGGACAACTCTTTAATGCTGGTTACAGCTTTATCTCCAAAAATTGGTTATGACAATGCAGCTAAAGTCGCTAAAAGAGCTCACAAGAATGGAACTACTTTAAAAGAGGAAGCTTTAAAGACTGGTTTAATAAATGAAAAAGAATTTATAAAAATTGTAAATCCCAAAAAAATGGTTAAACCCTCTTAAATATAAGAGGTATCAGTTTAACAATTCATTTGCGAATTTTTTTAATTTAAAGAAATCAGTGACGCCAAGTATACCCGTGTTTAAAACATTCTGATTAAAATTTTTCTCTATATTAAGCACATCTTGCCTGTCAAACTTTTCACTTTTGTCAGAAACTATACTAAAAAATTTGATCTTATTACTTCTCAAATTTATTTTTCCTTTTGTTGATAAAGATGTCTCTTTATCAACAGACCTATAAATATTGAACTTCCTTAAAAATTTTTTTGTATTTTGTGAATAAAAGTTTAATGAAAAATCTAAAAACGGACTATTCGAATTATCTGCAAATAATAAGTCAAATTCAATAGTGCTATCATGAGGTAGTTTCGCTGAACCGTTTTTAATTCTTAAATCTCCATTTTCAAAAACTAATACCATATTTAAATCATTGATCCTTCCAATAAAAGATTGGGAATGTTTCATTGAAATGTTAATTATACCATTTATTTTTTTACTTATACCTGAGTTTAAAACTAAAGGTGTTTCATTTTCAGGTAAAAAACGAAAAAGTAATTTTCTTAAACTGATTTGATTTACATCAAAATTTAAGTTAAAGAAAAAATTTTTGATAAATGATATATCTCCTTCAATTTTTGAATTAAAATGTTTATTTCTTAAAAAAGATTCAAAAATTTTAAATTCTTTTGCTCCAGTAAAATTTAAAACTAAAATACTATCAAATAATTTTATTTTTGATTTTCCCTTAATATCTTTTAAGGTACTTGATGGATCGAATAAAATATTTACTGTAGTATTAATTTGAGGGAGCTTCAAATCCAATTTTTTTTCTCCACCGATTGAATTTGCAAATTTTATTTTAAGTTTATTTTTTGAGAATATACTGTCGATATTAATAGAGTGAACTTTATTAGCAAATTTTTCTTTTAAATTAAAATTTTCAAATAAAACTTTATTTTTTTGTTCGTCTAAAAAAAATAATTTACAATTTTTTAAGGTTATTTTATTTTTATTAATTTTGGTAAAAAATTTAAAATAATCTGCAAAATCATTTGGATATACTTGTATTGACATATTTGAGATTAAAAATTCTTCAAAATCTAAATTTTTAAATTTATTGTTGTGAAAAATTGGTAAAAGGAGGCTTATTTCTTCAAGACTAATTGCTTCATTCTTTTTTTCTAATCTAAGATTTACTTTTTTGATAGTTATTCTTGGTGATGGTAATATTTTATAATTAATGTCACCACTGATTTTTGTATTAACTTTAAATTGTTTAAAAATTTTATTTTCTATTAATTTTACATTTGAATTATAATCATAAAAATAAGGTTTTACTAAAAAATATCCAAGAATAAAAAAAAAGAATATGAAAATTCCAAATAAAATTGTTTTTTTGTTAATGTATTTCTTTATATTTTTAAAATCCTTGCTATTTAAAATAGAACTGACAATTTTAATTGCTGAATTTTTCATAACGTTGTTTTATAAGCAGTATAGAACTTAAAATAAAGATTTTACAATGAGAGATTTTTTGCAAAAATTAAATAACGAACAGAAATCTGCAGTATTAAATACTGAGGGACCAAGCTTAGTTGTCGCTGGTGCTGGATCTGGAAAGACGAGAGTATTGACCTCCAGATTAGCTTATATACTTGAACAAAAAAAAGCTTTTCCAAACCAAATTCTTTGCGTGACTTTTACTAACAAAGCTGCAAAAGAAATGCGGCATAGGGTAATAAAAATTTCAGGAAAAATGGACTCTCTTGCATGGTTAGGCACATTTCACTCTATAAGTGTTAAATTTCTAAGAAGACATGCTGAGGCCATAGGATTAAAAAGTAATTTTACTATTTTAGACACAGATGATCAAAAAAAGTTAATTAAAAATATTTGTAAATCTGAAAATATAGATGCAAAAAAAATATCGCCTCAGTTTATTATGGCTTTGATAGATCAGTGGAAAAATAAAGGCTTTTTACCAAATGAGGTCAAGCAAGATAAAAAAAATTTATTTGAGGGTCAAATTCTCAAAGTCTATAAAATTTATCAAAACAAAATAAGAGATTTAAATGCCTGTGATTTTGGTGATTTGATACTGTATTGCGTAAAACTTTTTGAAAAAAACCAAGATATAAGAAATATATACTCAAATAACTTTAAATATATTTTGGTTGACGAATATCAAGATACAAATTTTATTCAAAATAAATGGCTTAATCTGATTGTAAACAAAAACAAAAATATTTGTTGTGTCGGTGATGATGATCAATCTATTTATAGTTGGAGAGGTGCAGAAATTAAAAATTTTTTAAATTTTGATAAAGTGTATCCAGAATGTAAAATATTTAGACTTGAACAAAATTATAGATCAACAAAAAATATTTTGGATGCAGCTTCATTTTTAATTTCTCATAATAAAGATCGATTAGGAAAAAAGCTTTGGTCTGAAGGAGAAAAGGGTGAAAATGTAAAACTAAATTGTTATAAAAATGGTAAAGATGAAGCGGTAGGTATTGGTGAAATTTTAGAAGAGGATATTAAAAAAAAGGAGTCTTTAAATAATGTAGCTATCCTGGTAAGGGCAATATATCAGACAAGGGAATTTGAAGAGAGATTTCTAAAAATTGGGATTAATTACAGAATTATTGGTGGAATAAAATTTTATGAGAGGGCTGAGGTAAAAGATGCTATTTGCTACTTAAGAATTGTTAATCAAAAGTATGATGATTTGGCTTTTGAAAGAATTTTAAATATACCTCGAAGAGGTTTGGGTGAAGCTACTGTTAAACAGTTACATGAACATTCCTCTAAAAATAAAACATGCCTTGAGGATTCTGCTCGAAAACTTTTACAACTTAATAGCTTTAAACCAAAGGTGAGAGCTTCTTTGAAGCAGTTATTAGAATTAATTTCAAAGTGGAGATCTGATCATAAAAACAAAAAACATTTTGATTTACTTAAAATTATACTTGATGAATCTGGATACTCATCAATGCTTAAAAATAAAAAAGACATTGAAAATGAAAGTAGAATAGAAAATTTAAAAGAACTTTTAAGAGCAATGCATGATTATGATAATTTGCAGGGATTTTTAGAGCACGTTGCTTTAGCAACATCTATTGATCAAGAATGGGAAGATGAAAAAGTAAATATTATGACAATGCATGCAGCTAAGGGACTAGAGTTTATGACAGTTTTTTTACCGGGATGGGAAGAGGGCTTGTTTCCCCATCAGAAATCTTTGGAAGAGAAAGGTGACTTTGCTTTAGAAGAAGAAAGAAGATTAGCTTACGTCGGTATTACTAGGGCACAAAAAAAAGCATATATATCTTTTGCAATGAAAAGAACATGGCACGGTGAATATATGGATAGTTTACCCTCAAGATTTATAAACGAGCTACCAGAAGAAGGAGTTCAAAAAAATGAAGAACATGTAAATGAGGTATCAGATGATTTTGATTTTAATCAAGATAATCTAATTGATGATAATGAAGAATATAGAAGTCCAGGTTGGGCAAGATTGAAAAAGAAATTAACTAAATAATAAAATGATAAATTTTCTTTTTTTACTCGATAAATTTAAGATTGATGGATACATAATTCCAAAAAATGATGAATATTTTAACGAATATATTTCTCCTTCAGAGGATAGATTAAAGTTTTTATCTAATTTCTCAGGTTCAGCAGGATTTGCGATTATACTTAAAAATAAAAAGTATTTATTTGTTGATGGGAGATACTCAATTCAAGCTAAAAAACAGTCAGGTAAAAAATTTAAAATTATTATTATACCTAATAAATTTCCTAAAGATGTCATAAAGCCAAAAAAAAAAATCATAATTGGATTTGATCCTAAATTACATACTGAAAAAGAGTTAAAATTTTTATTTAATATAAGTAACGTCAAACTTAGACCAGTTCTTACAAATTTGATTGATAAAATATGGTTGGGAAGAAAAAAAAAGAAACCCAAACCTTTCTTTTCAATTCCTAAAGAGAAAGCGGGGATTACATATGATAAGAAGATTCTTCAGGTTAAAAAATTTATCAATAAAAATAAAACTGATTTATTATTAGTCACATCACCAGAAAATATTGCTTGGATTTTAAATATAAGAGGTCAGGACAGTTACTACTCTCCAATCCCTAATTCTAGACTTTTAATAGATAACAAAGGTAAAGTAACTCTTTTTGCCAATCCTAAAAAAATCAAAAATATCCGAAAATTATTTAGAGATAAAATAGTTTTAACTGATGAGGATGATCTTGATAAGGTTTTAAAAAATATATCAAATAAAAATATCTGGTTAGATAAACAATCATGTTCTGTTTACCATAAAATGATATTAAGTAAAAAAAATCGCATTATTCAAGAAATAGATCCAATTTATTTTCTAAAATCAATAAAAAATAAAACAGAGATAAAAAATATTGAAAAAGCTCATTTAGATGATGGTGTAGCTTTAACAAAATTTTTATTTTGGTTAAAAAATAATTTTAAAAGGAAAAAAATTTCTGAAATTTCTGCACAAAATAAATTAGAAGATTTTAGAAAATTAAATTCAAATTATAAATTTCCAAGTTTTAGTACAATATCAGGTTCAGGTCCAAATAGTGCTATCATACACTATAAGGCTACAATAAAATCAAATAGAGTTCTGAAGAAAGGTGATTTATATCTAGTAGATTCAGGAGGTCAATATCATTATGGAACTACTGACGTTACTAGAACAGTTTCTTTAGAAAACAAATCAAAAAATATAAAAAATATTTATACAAGAGTATTAAAAGGCCATATAGCTGTATCAAATTTTAAAATTAAAAAGAATACAACAGGTTCAATTGTCGATAAAAATGCAAGAAAGTTTTTGAGAAAGATAAACTTGGACTATCCTCATGGGACAGGCCATGGTGTGGGATATTTTCTAAATGTTCATGAGGGACCACATTCGCTTTCAAAAAAAAATAAAATATATTTAAAAAATGGCATGATTTTATCTAATGAGCCAGGCTATTATAGAGAAGGATCTTTTGGTATAAGAATTGAAAATCTCGTGTATATCAAAAAAAATAAATTCAAAGAATTAACAATGGCACCTATTGATAAAGATTTAATTGATAAAAGAATTTTAAATTCATCTGAAATTTTGTGGTTAAATAATTATCACAAACTGGTAAAAAAATGTTTGAATAAATTTATGAATAAGAGGGAAAAAATTCAGCTTGCTAAAGCCTGCTCACCTATTTAACAATTTATACCAATTTTCTTCTGTCATTATATTTATTTTAAGCTCTTTAGCTTTTTCAATTTTTTTTTTTGTAGGTTTTGAGTTCCCAATAACTAAATAATTTAATTTTTTTGATACAGATCCCAAAATTTTTGCACCATTTTCCTCAGCTATTGCTTTTGCTTCAGAACGACTCATTTTTTCAAAACCTCCGGTGAACATAATGTTTTTATTAATAAATACTCCATTTTGACTTATTTTTTGCATATCTTTTATGTTTAACACTAACATTAAAGATTGAATAATTTCGGAGTTTTTTTTATTTGAAAAAAAATCCTCAATGGATCTTATTTGAGTATCACCTATTCCATTTAAATCCTCTAAATTTTGTAAAATTTTAGCTCTCTTTTTGTCATTAAATAATTCTGAAAAGTGCTTAGATTTTTTAAAAAAATTACCTATAATTTTGGCATTTTCTTGTCCGATATGTCTTATTCCAATTGAAAAAATAAATTTGTCTAACATTATATTTTTTGATTTATCAATTGCGTTTTGTAAATTTTTAATTGATAACTCTCCCCATCCTTCAAGTTTTCGAATTTTTAAATAATCTAATCTAAAAATGTCAGCAGGTGTTTTTATTAAATTTAAATTCCAAAAATTATCTATTACCTTTTTTCCTAAACCTTCAATATCAAAAGCATCTTTTGATACAATATGTTTAAGTTTTTCTTTTGCAGTAAAATCACATTCGTAACCTTTTAAACATCTTCTTACTGCATCTATTTTTTTAGTTGTAATGCTTGTTTCTTTTTTTGTTATAGCACCACAAAGACACTTTGTAGGAAAAATAAATTTTTTACTATTCTTACCTCTTTTTGCTTTATCAACTGAAAGTACTTGGGGAATTACATCTCCGGCTCTTTGTATCGTTACTGTATCCCCTATTCTTATATCTTTTCTATTAATTTCATCTTCATTATGTAATGTTGCATTTGAAACTACAACACCACCTACAGTTACAGGATTAATTTTAGCTACAGGTGTAATTGCTCCAGTTCTACCTACTTGAATCACAATATTTGTAATTTTTGAAGAAGCCTTTACTGATGAAAATTTATATGCAATAGCCCACCGCGGGGAGTTTGAGGTAGAACCTAATCTTTCCTGAAAATCTAAATTATTAACTTTATAAACTACTCCATCAACATCATAATCTAAATTTGATCTTAGATTTTCTAGCTTTATATGGTTTTTTTCAATTTCGTCAGTATTATTTACTGTTTCGCATAATTCATTAATTGGGAAACCCCATGTCTTAAGTCTTTTTAATAAATCAGATTGTTTTTTGAAGAGTTTAGGTTTTACTTCACCAATGCCGTAAGCAAAGAATTTTAATGGAATTTTGGCAGTTTCACTTGAATTTTTTTGTCTTAAAGATCCACCGGCAGCATTTCTAGGATTCGCAAACTTATCTTTGATTTTCTCAAAATCTTTTTTTCCAATATACACCTCACCACGTACTTCTAAAATTTCTGGTGGATCTAATAATTTTTTTGGAATATCTTTAATTGTTGCTAAATTTTCTGTAATATTTTCACCAAAAATACCATCTCCTCTCGATAAACCAAAAACTAAATCACCTTTTTCATATCTTAAAGTTGATGATATTCCATCTATTTTCGGCTCTGCTGAAAATTGAACATCAGATTTGAAATTTAAAAAGTTACTTATTTTCTTTTTAAAATCAATAATATCCTTTTTTTCGAAAGCATTTCCAAGAGATAACATTGGCTTTGAATGTTTAACTTTTTCGAATTTTGTTGATGGTTTGAAACCAACTATTTTACTTAAATCTTTAATTTTTTTTAAAAATGTATACTTTTTCGAAATATTAATTAATTCTTGTTTTAATTTATCAAATTCAGAGTCTGAAACTATTGGTTTATCTTTATCAAAGTAAGCTTTGTTTAAGTTTATAAGCCTGTTGACCTTTTTTTTATATTCGTCCTGTATTTTTTTTTTATTTTTCATCTAAAAACAGTATTTTTTTTATTGTTCTCTTAACAAGTCCATCATCTTTTTTTTTATCAATTTTCATTGGTTTATAGTCTTTGTTTAAAATTTTGTAAGATTTTTCATACCATTCACTAGAATTATAATTATATCCTAGTAAAATTGCAGCTGCCTCAGCCTCTTCCTTCAAGCCAATTTTATAATTTATTTCAACCAGCCTATGTAAAGCTTCCTCAACAAATATTGTTTTATCATATTTTTTAACAATGATCTTAAGTCTATTGATAGCAGGTATCCATTTTTCATTTTTAATATAGTATCTAGCTATTAGTAACTCTTTAGCTGCAAGTTGATTAATAACTAAGTCAAGTTTAAATTTGAGATCAATTGCATAATCAGTATTTGGAAACCTTTTTAAATATTCCTCAATTTTTTTTTTTGAAATTAATAATGGCTGAATATCTTTATCCTCGTCCAAAATTTGTTCATAATAACTTATTGTAATTAAATATTGGGCATAACTCACATATTGACTGGCGGGATATATTCTAATGAACCTTTCTAAATTAAGTATGGCTTGGTCGTAAAAATTTATATTATAAAGACAATAACTAGACATTAATGCAGACTTTGAGGCCCAATCAATATCAGGTAACATGCCCTCTGCTTCACTAAACTTTTTAGAAGCATAAAGGAAATTGCCTTCATTCATACCGTCCAATGCTTCTTGATAAATTTTTATTGCTTCCTCATCTGAATTTGGAGGATTAATTACCTGTTCATTTACTTTAGGGCTACCACAAGAAATAATAAAAATTATTAAAATAAAAAAAATAAACTTTTTACGCATTATATTATTAATAACAAAAAAAACTCTTCGCGTAAAATGGTCTAAAGATTAAGCGTTTACAGCAAATCTTTTATTTAAAGGAATGATTTTTCTCACATTTGTCACTAATGATTGGCTTTCTACCACATCATAATTATTTTTACTTGAGAAGATCTTTTTCAAAAATTCGATTGTTAAAGCATGACCACCGTGAACACATTCGATTGATCCAATGACTCTCGCACCAGAAAGCATAAAATCGCCAACTAAATCAAGTATCTTATGATTAACAAATTCTTTTTTTGATCTTAAGCCACTTTTGTTCAAAACTTTATCACCCTGAACAACTATAGCATTATCAAGACTTCCGCCTTTTGCTAAACCCATAGATTTAATAATTTCAATATCCTCATATAAACAAAATGTCCTTGCATCTATAATTTCATTTAGGTTTTTATTTGTAAAATCGATTTTATTTGTCTGAGTTTTTATTAAAGGATTTTTTTCATAATTAAGAGTAAATTTAACATCCAATGTTTGATTTGAAGGTTTGATATAAATTAATTTTCCATCCTCAGTTTTTAGCTCTATTTTATTTTTTATTCTTACAAATTTTCTTTTACCCTCTAATACTTTTAATCCACAGTCTTTAATAATTTTAACAAAGTCCTTGGCTGAACCATCCATTATTGGAACTTCTGGACCATTTAAATTGACTATAATATTGTCTATGCCACAAATATAAAACGCTGCCATTAGGTGCTCTATTGTTGATACACTTGCGCCTGAACTATTTTGAATTTTAGTGCAAAGTATAGCTGATGAAACGTTTTTAAAGTTTGCAACAATTTCATTATCTTTTTCTAAATCTGTTCTTCTGAATACTATCCCTGAATTTGAATTAGCTGGTTCAAGAGTTACCTCGACCTTGATACCTGAATGTAAGCCTATTCCAGAAAAATTTGTTTGGTTTTTAAGCGTTAATTGGTTTTTTCCCCACATGTTTAACTTATACATAAATTAAAAAAGGTGTTGAAAACAACTAATGTTACAAAAGACTACAATGAATGCTTAAAAGAAACGTTCAAAAAAACTTGATATTATTGACTTTTTTCTATTTGAGAAGGGTAATGCCTCACTTGGCCAGCCTTTAAACAAAAGCTCAGCTGCACCAAATAATGTGCTAGCGTCGTTATTAGAAAGTGACTCCACTTGAATTTTTTCATCCTGTAAAACAAGGTTTTCTTTAAAAAGATCTTTTAAATTTTTATGAATATTTTTATCTTCAAAAAACAAATTTATTCTTCCAATTCTATTATAATAATAATTCAAACCTTTGTTATTGTTGAAAGTATAATCTAGTATTTCTTTTACTCTTGCATTAATAATATCTTTTAAATGATTTATACTAAGCTTTTTAAAGTCTGAATTTTTAAAAAATTTTCTATCTATAAAACCTGTTTTGTTATCACTTAAATTTTCAATGATATCCTCTATTTCATCTTTTGTAATTGAACAAAGCTGTTTTATATCACTAAAAATTAAATTAGTACCAAATGGGAAAGTTTTAAAAAAAACTAAAGTTGAATTCTGACATATTGAAATAGTTGTTAGCTCATTTCCAAAATTAATTGAGACAAAATTTTTTTGATTTTTATTTACATTTAACTGATTGATATTTTCTGCTAAAGGCTTGCTTATTATCCTATCAATTTTTAAATCGCTTTTATTAAATATTTCTTTAATATTTTTTATATTATTATCTGGAATTGAAACAAAAGTCATATGAAGACTTAGATGGTCTCCAAATATATTTAATGGTACTTTATCCTGTTTAGTTTTATCTAAGATAAAATTTGAATTAAGGATATGTAGTATTGAATTATTTTTTTGGTTACTTGAAATTGAATTTTTTGCTTCATTTAAAATATAGTCTAAATCTCTTTTTTCTACTTTAGAGCCATTAAGTTTTTTAAAACCACACAGGTTAGTGCAAAAAACATCTTTTTGATTAAGAACAACGGATATACTTTTAAAAACTTTATTTACTTCTTTTTCAATTTCATCAAGATCTTTGCTTATTACTTTTGTGGAGTATTCAAAATCTAAGACTTTACCTTTTTTAATTCCCGCATTTTCCGAAATTTTTTTTGACAATAGTTGGTATTGATTATTTTCATTTATGCCAAAGACACCATATTTAATTTTATTGTCATCCAGCTCAATTATTAATTTTTCTTCCATAATATCTGTTACCTTAGTATTAATTGATTCTTCAATCTAAAATCAAATATTTTATATTGTTTGAATTTTTTATCACTATAAATAGCTATAAAATTAGCTAATGACTCTTTTGCTTCAGATTTATCGCTAGATAACTTTATTAATTTCCCATCTTTTAAAAATATATCCCATCTATTACTTTCAAAATATTTAAGATATTCTATTTTGTTTAAATCAAAATTTATGTCATTAAGTAATTTGTAGAAATAAGGAAAATAATTTTCAGTATTTTTTCCATAGATAATTGGTAAAGAATTAAATTTATCATTATAATTTTCAATTATGTGTCCTTCTTTACTTAGCATATATTTATTTTGATTGTTTGAGATTACAGCAACAATTTTATGTTCGTTGATATTGATTTTAATTTTATCTGGGTAAATTTTTTTAACACCTACATTCTTTACAAAATCTAAATCTGTAATAGAAGAAGCTATTTCATCATTATTAATTAAAAAAATATTATTATTTTTAAATTTTTCTAATTTGGAATTTACTAAACCAATATCGGTATTTTCGGTGTTTTTTATTTCAAAATTCTTAACAATAAAAAACTCTGATAAATTTGTTTTACTCAAATCGAAATAAAATGTTGTTAATAAGACGAATAGAAATAACCACCAAAATAATTTTTTTTTCATCTATTTAGACTGGCGTCTTTCACCATCCAATTTACAAGCTGTAAGAATGAAATATTTTTATACTCTGCTATTTCTGGGACTAAAGATAAACTAGTCATTCCCGGCTGTGTATTTACCTCGAGAAGAAAGAACTTATTTTTATAAAATCTAAAATCACATCTTGCGATACCTCTGCACTTTAAAATTTTATAGGCTTTTTGAGAAATTCTGAGTACTTCACCATATTTTAATTTAGAAATTTCTGCAGGCATAATGTGTTCTGTTTTTGAAGATTTCTTATATTTAGCCTTGTAATCATAAAACTTTCTTTTAGGTCTTAATTCTATAGCACCTATTGCTCGATTACCTAAATTTGCCACTTGAATTTCTTTTCCTGGAATATAATTCTCAAAAATCAAGTTTTCATATTTTTTTCTTAATTTATTAAAAGAAACGTAAAGAGAATTAAAATTACGACAAATATTTACTCCAATACTTGAACCCTCATCATTTGGCTTCACTACTATTGGAAATTTAAGATTATTTTTTTTAACTTCTTTTTTGATAATCTCTTTTGAGAAGTCTTTTTTGTCTAAGAAAAAATATCTTGGTGTTTTAATATTGTTTTTAACAAATAATTTTTTTGAGAAGTGCTTGTTCATAGCCAACATTGAAGACAACGGTCCTGAATGTGTATATGGTAAACCTATATGTTCAAAGAAACTTTGAATAACACCATCTTCACCTCCTTTTCCATGAAGAGCGTTAAATATTACATCTGCACCTTTTTTTTTTAATTCAGTCAAAGATGAAAATTTGGGATCAAACTTAATAGTTTTGTAATTTAATTTTTTTAGTGCATTAATACATGATTGTCCTGTTTTTAAACTGATGTCCCTCTCTTTTGAGTGCCCTCCCAAGATTACTAAGATTGTTTTCTTTTTTTTCAATTTATTTCTTCCCTATAATTTTAATTTCAAGATCTAGCTTAATTCCGGTTTTGAGTAATACCTTTTCTCTTACTCTTTCAATTAACATCTCAATATCTTTTGAGCTTGCGTCTCCATTATTCATAAAAAAGTTGCAATGTTTTTCTGATAATCTTGCCCCACCTATACTTAAGTTTTCACAACCAGACTGTTTAATTAGTTCCCAGGCTTTTTTATTATTTGGATTTTTAAATGTGCTCCCACAAGTTTTGATTTTACTTGGTTGGCTAATTTTTTTTTGTTCAACAAATTTATTTTGTTTATTTTGTATCTCGTCTTTATTTCCTCTATTTGCTTTTAATTTGACACTTAAAATAATAACAGTTTCTCCAAAATCACTACCTCTGTAATAAAAATTAATTTGGTCTCTTTTGAAAGTTTTAAATTCGCCACCCAATGTAAGGAAATCTACTGATATGACCGAGTTTGCTATTTCATGTTCATAACACCCACTATTCATTGCAATAGTTCCTCCGATACTACCGGGTATACATGACAAAAATTCAAAATCTTTTATAGAATTTTCTAATGCAAAATTAGCAACTTTTTTATCGAGACAGGCTGCTCCGACTTCCAAATTACCATCGCTTAAAACTTTAATATTTGAAAATTCACTTCCTAATTTAATTATGGTTCCATCAAATCCGCCGTCCCTAAAAAGTGTATTAGAACCAGCACCGAGTATATGGATATTTTGATTAAGTTTTTTGTTTCTATTTAAAAAATTAATAATATCTTTACGATTTTTTGGTTTAAAAAAATTTTTAGCGTTACCACCGAGATTAAACCAGCTATATTGTTTTAAATTTATATCATTTAAAATCTGACCTGACATTTTAAAGTTCCATTTCTCTTATCCATTTCGATATTGATCCTGCACCCATACATAATACTATTTCATCATCAAATAAATTTTTTTTAAAAAAACTTTTTAAATCTTTTTCATTTTGAACCATAATTACTTGGACATTTGAGTTTTTTGAAATTGATTTAGCAAAATCGAAATCATCATATTTTTGATCAATTTTTTCACCAGCTGAAAATACTGGACACAAAATAACAACATTAGAATCATTAAATGAAGATGCAAATTCATTTTTTAATAATTTTAATCTTGAATATCTATGTGGTTGAAAAACTGATATTATTTTTCTTTTTTGATTGGCAATTCTAACACTTTCAAGAACAGATCTAATTTCAGTTGGGTGGTGAGCGTAGTCATCAAAAAACTCTATTTTGCCTTTTACAAAAACTTTAGTTAATCTTCTCTGAATACCACTAAATTTATAAAGTGAATTTCTAATTATTTTAAAACTAATACCTATGTGTAGACAGAGAGCAACTGCACTAACTGAATTAAGTATATTATAGGCCCCTTGAAGATTTAGTTTGATATTTTTTATAACAGTTTTTTTTAAATTAGGTGTAGAAATTTTTAAATCGAATGAAGAAAACTGTTTTTTATACACTGGATTTAATATTTGAAAATTGGCATCTTTTGAGAAACCATATGTCAAAAAATTTTTATTTTTAATTTTTGGAATAATTTTTTTTATTTCTTGGTCATCTATACATATAAAAGCTTTTCCTATTGCTGGGGTTTTATTTAGAAAATATAAAAAAGAATTTTTTAAATTTTTGAAATTTTTATAAAAGTCAATATGTTCTTTATCAATATTCGTTACTACTGAAAAATTTACTGGAAAATTTAAAAAACTTCCATCTGACTCGTCTGCCTCTAAAACAGCCCAATCACCTCTACCAAGTCTAGCAGAGCTTTTAATTGAATTGATCACTCCACCATTTATAATAGTAGGATCTAATTTTGCATCATACAATATCCTTGAAATTAAAGATGTTGTAGTAGTTTTTCCATGTGAGCCAGTTACAACAATATTTTTCTTCAGTGCAACCACATGCGCCAGCATTTCAGCTCTCTTTAAAATTTTTATTTTTCTTTTCTTTGCAAATTTAATTTCCGGATTCTTTTTACTTATTGCAGATGATTTTACAATAATACTTGAATTCCCTATATTTTTTTTGTTGTGTTTAATAAAGACTTTAATTCCGTTTTTTCTACATCTCTCAACATTTTTATTATTTACAACATCACTACCTTGTACATTAAAACCCATATCTTTCATTACCTCAGCAAGTCCGCTCATCCCTATTCCGCCTATCCCAATAAAATGAATTTTCTCTCTATAACTTATTTTAGTTTTTTCCATAAATAATATTATTAATTAACTTGTTTGCTTTGAAAAGAGCATCCTTATCTGAGTGGTTTTCCATTTTTTTCTTCAACAAATTCAATTTATTTCTGTCTTTATGAGAATTATGTAATAAGTCAAATAGTTTTTCTGATAAATATTTCTGTTCTAATAGAAAGCAGTATCCTTGTTCATAAAAATATTGGGCATTTTTTAATTGATGATTGTCCATAGAAGATGGAAGAGGGACTGCTATAAATGGTATTTTTAAATTAACAAGCTCTGCAATTGAAGATGCACCACACCTAGTAATCACAAGGTCGCTTTTTTTATAAAATTCTGACAAATCTTTTGTAAAACTAAATAATTCAAAATTGATATTTAAATTTTTATAAATATTTTGTAAATTATTTTTTTGGTTGTCGAGGCATTGTTGAAATAAATTAAAAAAGATACCCTCATCATGACATTTTTTGATTACTTTTGGAATTTCATCACCAAAAATTTTAGCTGATTGACTTCCGCCTATTATTAAAATAGATAAATTTCTTTCATTGATTATAGTTTTTTCCTTTATAATTTTGAATATTTTATCTCTAATAAAATAACCAGTAAAAAATATTTTATTTTTATATTTTTTTTTAATACCCTCAATACTTTCGTTTGAGACTAGTATTTTTTTTGACAAGGGCAAAAGAAGCTTATTTGCCCGTCCAATTACTAAATTGTTTTCATATATGATGATAGGTATTTTTAAAAGATATCCTGATAAACAAACTGGAAATGAAGAATATCCACCCATACCTATAATTAATTTTGGTTTAATTTTTATTAATAATTTAAGTGAAAACACAAGTGATATAAAAAATTTAAAGAAACTACTTAAAATAGAAAAAATATTTCTAGTGAAAATTCTACTTGAAGCTATTTTTTTAATTTTAAATTTTTGATCACTTTTCAAAAATTTACTTCCTCTTTCATCTGTAAAGATTTCTATCTCGTATTCTTTACACAAAAAATCTGCTAAACTTAATGATGGGAATATATGACCACCTGTGCCTCCAGTAGCTATGACAACAGTTTTTTTGCTATTCATTTAATTTTTAACTCCCAAGGATGTATAATTTAATATAATACCTGCAACTATTCCGCTTGATATTAAAGAAGAGCCACCATAACTTAAAAAGGGCAAAGTCATCCCAGTTGTTGGAAGTAGATTTGCATTAACTCCTATATGAATAAATGTTTGAAAAATTAATAAGGAGACAAGTCCACTTAATGATAATTTATAAAAGTTATTATTTGAGCTGATAATTATTTTGGTAAGACGTAAAGCTATATAAAGAAAAATACAAATTATAAATATTGATATAATGGATCCAAATTCCTCACTAATAACAGCAATAATATAGTCTGTGTGAGCTTCTGGCACTGACTCTTTTAAAACCCCTTCTCCCATACCTTGTCCTTTCAATCCGCCAAGTCTAATTGCATCAATTGCTTTTTGAGATTGAAAACCGTCTCCTTTCGATGGATCTATGAATGTTGAAATACGACTTAATATGTAATCAAATTTGTCTGGTGAAAAATAAATTAAACTAAAGAAACTCAATACTACAATTAAACCAAGACCAAATATAAAAAAGATGTTCATTCCTGAAACAAAAATAAGCGATAGCCAGGTAACTATAAGTAGAACAGATTGACCTAAATCTGGCTGAATTATCAAAAAAAAAACTATTAATGACATAATTAAAAATGAGACTAAATATGAAAAATTTAAATTTTTAAATTTATTCGAGCTTATTATTTTAGCAATAATTAAAATAAAGAAAGGTTTTATTAATTCAATTGGCTGAAAATTAAAAAAATACAAATTTAACCATCTTTTTGCTCCTTTTACCTCAATTCCAACTAATGGAACAATTGCTAATAAAATTAAAGAAATTAAAAAACCAGGGAGTATAATGTTATTTATGAACTCATTATTTAATGATGAAATAAAAATCATCAGACAAAAAGATGTAAGTGTATACAGGAGATGTTTTTGAAAAAATGAATAATATTCACGATTTAACCTTTCATCAGCTAATATTGATGTTGAAGAAAAAGAAAAAAAAACGCCGAGTATAAATAATAGAGTAAAACCAAATAATATCTGCTTATCTATATTTCTCCAATATTTTTTTAAAATAAAATTTTTTGCTATTATGTTTTCAGAGATATTTTTTTGCATTATAAATTATAAGTTTTTTAAATTGATTTCCTCTTTCTTCGAAATTTCTAAACTGATCATAAGATGCGCTTGCTGGGCTTAAAATTACGTGAATAGCACTTTTTTTATCAGTCATATATCTTAATTCATCAAAAATATATTTCATGGTTTGTTTTAAGCTAATTGTTTCAAAATATTTAATTTTTTTATCAATTTTACTTTTAAAAAATGATCGTTCTTTACCAATAATAAACGCGCTTAAAACATTTTTTTTTAACTTATTTATGTTAAAATTATCATCTTTTTTTTTTAAACCACCCAAAATCCACAAAATATTTTTATAGTTCATTAGACATGCTTTTGTTGATACGAAAGTTGTTGCTTTAGAGTCATTTATAAAAAAGACATTATTTTTTTTTAGAAAGATTTCTTGACGATGAGGAAGCCCTTTAAACTTATTTAGAATTGAGAAAAATTCTTTATCGCTTATTTTAAAATTATTTTTTAAATCATAAATAAATGAAAGATTCTCTAAATTACTTTTAGAACTAAGGTACGGGTTAAGAATATTTTTCTTTAATATATTGTAAGTTTTACGTTTATTCAAAATAACAGATGATCTAAAATTATTTTTTTTAAAACTTTTTATTATATCTTTATCCTGGGGTAAATAAGCAAAATCATTTTTATTTTGCAAAGAAAAAATTTTTAATTTAGACTTTAAATAATTATTCATATTACCATGCCAATCTAAATGGTCCTTAGTAAAATTTATGAAAATTGCATGATTGGGTTTTATATATTTTGAATATTCTAGCTGGAATGAGGACATCTCTATAACAAGCACGATATTCTTTTTTTTACCTAAATTATAATTTAAAATCGGTTTACCTATATTTCCTAATAATTCCGAATTAATTCCTGAATTGGATAGAACTTTATGGATAATGCTACAAGTCGTAGATTTACCGTTTGTTCCAGTGACTACTATTGATTTAAATATTTTGTTGGTAAGAAAAAAAAGATCAATATCAGTAATAATTTTATTTTTATTTCTTTTAAGGTATTTTTTTTTTTTACTTTTTAATAAACTAATACCTGGACTTAAAACTATATAGTCGACATCAGAAAATCCTTTTTTTATATTTTTTTCTTTGTATTTTAAATTGTATTTTTTTCTTGTTTCTGAATTGTCATCCCAAATCAAAATACTTTTTACTCCAATGCTTTTTAAAAATTTAATAGCAGATATGCCTGTCACACCCAAACCATAAACTAAAAAACTTTTATTTTTCAGTATTTTACTAAATATCATTTATCTTAATTTCAAAGTGGCTAAACCAATCAAAGCTAGAATAATAGATATTATCCAAAATCTAATTACGACTGTAGACTCTGCCCATCCTTTTTTTTCAAAATGGTGATGAATAGGTGCCATTTTAAAAACTCTTTTTCCTGTAAGTTTAAAAGAGACAACTTGAATAATTACAGATGCTGTTTCTAATACAAAAAGCCCTCCAATAATGGCAAGGACAATCTCGTGTTTCGCGATGATTGCCACTGATGCTACAGATCCGCCCAAAGATAAAGAGCCTGTGTCGCCCATGAAAATTTTTGCGGGTGGAGCGTTATACCAAAGAAAACCTAAACATGAGCCAACTATTGAACCGCAAAAAACTGACAGCTCTCCAACCTCAGGTATATATTGAATTTGAAGATAATTCGCAAAAATCGTATTGCCTACTAAATAACAAATTAAAGAAAAAGATAAAGCAACTAACATAACTGGGACAGTTGCTAAACCATCTAAACCGTCTGTCAAATTAACTGCATTTGAGGAGCCAATAATTACAAAAATTCCAAATGGAATAAAAAATAAACCCATATTCACTATTAAATTTTTAAAAAAAGGTACATAAAGTTTTGATATATTTTCATGATCAGTAAAATAAACTAGAGCGATGATTGCTGATAAAGATATTATAAACTGCCATAAAAATTTCAGTTTTGCATTAATTCCTGTTGAATTCCTAAATTTTATTTTTAAATAATCATCTAAAAAACCTAAAAGTCCTAGACTTGTACAAACAAAAAGTACTATCCAAATATAAATATTATTTAGATCTGCCCATAGAAGTGTGCTGACTACTATACCGATTAAAATCATTAAACCACCCATCGTAGGTGTTCCACTTTTTTTTATTATATGATCAATTGGTCCATCTTGTCTTATAGGACCAGTAATTTGTTTCCTTGCAAAGTAGTTAATAAGAGGTGTGCCAACCAAAAAAATAATTGTTAACGATGTAACAACAGATAAACCGATTCTAAATGTTATATATTTAAATACATTTAAAAATGAATAGGTTTCTATAAGAGAAGTAAGGAAACTATAAAGCATGATTATTTCCTCTCAAATAATTTTCAGAAATTTTATGTAACTTAGTTGCATGTGAACCTTTTATCATTAATAAATCACCATTTTTTATAATTTTTGAAATTTTAGGATTAAATCTATGAATATTATCTAAAATTTCACCTCTTTTATTTTTTTTTATAAATTTAAATGCTGCAGAACTTCTCTTTCCATAAACAAATGTTTTATCAATATCACTATTATTAATAAATTTTGTTACTTTTTTATGGTAAATATGTGATTTTTTTCCCAATTCCATCATATCCCCAAAAAAGAAATATTTTTTCTTGCCATTCTTACTAATATTAGAAAAATTTTCTATAGCTGATTTAATTGATATTGGGTTCGCGTTATAGCTTTCATCGATAAGGAAAAATTTTCTGCCAAATTTTTTGATTTTTTTTATACTTCCTCTTCCTTTTAATGGTTTGTTTTTTTTGAAATAATTTTTAATACTTTCGTGATTTAACCCAAGACAATCTAATACTGACAAACAACTTAGAATATTCATAATATTACTCTTATTGATAGTTCTAACAGGTAATAAAATTTTTGCTTTATTTATAGATAATTCAATATAAAAATTATTTTTGATCTTTTTAGACTTTAAAAATCTTATATCAGCTTTCTTTGAATACCCGAATGACTTAATTTGAATTTTATTTTTAATAGCTTCTTGTTTAAAAAAATTAAAGAATGAATCATCTCTATTAAGTATTATTGTTCCACCTTTTTGGATATTTGAAATTATTTCTCCTTTAGCTCTAGCTATATCTGAAATACTTCTAAAATTTTCTAGATGTGCTTCTGAAATGTTAGTTATTATTCCAATGTCAGGTTTTACCAGAGAAGAAAGTCGAAAGATTTCATTAAATTTACTCATACCTACTTCAAAAACTCCAAAAGTATGATCGGGACTAATATTGGATAAACTTAAAGGTACTCCATAATGATTATTATACGAAAGAGGAGAAAAATAAGTTTTTGAATATTTGTTTAATAAACCACCAAGCATAGTTTTAAGTGATGTTTTCCCTGCACTTCCAGTGACAGCTATAAATTTAGCTGAGGAGTCTTCACGTTTTTTTTGTGAAAAATCTTGTAAAAAATTTAGTGTATTTTTTACTTTTAGGGGTTTGTAATTTTTTTTAACTTTTTTTGATACAATACTATAATTTGCACCTTTTTTTATTGCCTCTTTTAAGAAATCATGCCCATCTTTTTTTTTTCCCTTTATTGCAACAAATAGATTATTTTTTTTAATACTTTTTGAATTAATTGAAACACCTTCAAAATAAATATTCTTTTTATTTTTCAATATTTTTTTAATTAAGGTACTATTATTTTTAAAATAATTAATTTTTCTATTAATTTTTTTTGAATTAAAATTTTGAATAATTTTTTTATCACTTAAAAATACTTTTCTTTTACCAAAATCTTGATAAGTTTCGTGACCTCTTCCAGCAACCAAGATTATTTCATAAGGATCAGAATTTTTTAGTGCATAAATTATTGCTTTTTTTCTACCAGGGATTTCTTTAAATTTATTTTTTTTAATTACACTTAAAATTTGCTCTCTTATTATTTTTGGATTCTCGTTTCTTGGATTATCATCTGTTATAATAACTTTATTACATAACTGATTAGCTATCTTGCCCATTAATTTTCTTTTAGATTTATCCCTTTCACCTCCACACCCAAAAACTACAGTGATTTTTTTTTTGTAATGTTCTTTAAGAGCATTAATTGCAGTTTTTAAAGCCTCAGGTGTATGGGCATAATCCAAAAAAATTTTTGATCGATTAGGTAATTCTTTTATTTGCTCTAATCTTCCATTTACACTTTTTATTTTATGTATTTTTTTAAATATACTTTGTATTTTTATGCCACATTTTTCACTAGCCAGTATTGCCATTAATAAATTTTTTATTTGTACTGATCCAATTAAGTATATTTTAAGATTATATACTTTATTTTTATACCTAATTTTAATTATCTGATATTCTTTGTAGAAATTATGACTTAAGATTTCAAATGTATTTCCTGAATTTCCAATACTAAGTAAATTTAATTTTCTTGCTTTTTTTAAATTTTTAAATGTAGAATATTGTTTTATTTCTGAGTCAGTTATAATAGTAGATCTTTTCTTCAAAATTTTTTTAAATAAGATTAACTTTGCAGAAAAATAATCATTCATGTCTTTATGATAATCTAAGTGGTCATGACTTAAGTTTGTAAAGACCCCTGTTTTTATATTTAAAAAATCTAATCTTTTTTGTTTAAGACCATGGCTCGAGGCTTCTAAAATAACATTTTCTATTTTAGAGTTTTTCATTTCGTTTAAGTCCCTATGGAGACCAATTGTATCTGAGGTAGTAAGTTCTCTTTTCCTAAAATTATTATTTTTTTTAAATCCTAGGGTACCAATCATACCAACTGGCTTTTTTAAAAGTTTAAGTATTTGATAAAAGAAATCTGATACAGATGTTTTCCCGTTTGTGCCAGTTACAGCAACTATATTTTTTGGTTTTTTTTGGTAAAATTTAGATGAAATTTCAGCAAGTTTACTTCTTGAATCAGTTACTTTAATTAAAATGGTATTTGGATATTTTTTTTTAATTGTCCCTGAATAAGCGACAACTTTCGCTCCTCTAGAAATAGCCTCTTTTATAAAACTATTTCCGTCTAATTTATTTCCTTTAATAGAAATAAATAGATCTCCCTTTTTAACTTTCCGGCTATCAGATGAAATACCCTTAACTCTTTCGTTAGCAACTTTTGGATCAAGGTTATTAATCAGATTTTTTAACAACATGGTTGTCATAAAAATCGTTTTTATTTATGGCTAAAATAGGACCGATTTTTTTTATAATTTTGCCAGCAACATAAGCCGAATTCCAACCAGATTCATTCCTGCTTATACCTGAAATTTTCTTACCTCTATAATTATAGATGAGATCAGGTGCTGGTTTTGGTTCGTCTATTAACACTAACAATAAATATTTAGGTTTGTTTGTTGGAAAAACTGAGATAAAAGACGTTAATTTATTGTTAGTGTATTTGCCGTTTATATTTTTATTCGCTGTTCCGGTCTTCCCTCCTACTTGATAACCATCAACTTCCGCCAATGATGCAGTACCTGTTTGGTTGGATACTACCTCTCTTAAAATACTATTTATATTTTTACTCGTTTTGGAACTGACAATTCTTATTTTTTCATTTAATAAATCTTTTTTTAATAATAAAGTTGGGTTTACGATAAATCCTCCATTTGAAATTGAAGCATATGCAGAAGCCGCTTGTAACGGGGTAGTAGTTATTCCATGACCATAAGATACAGTTTCTAATTTACATTTGTTCCACAAAAAATTCAAAGGTTTGCCAACCTCATGTAATTCAAAATTAATTGTATTTAATAAATTAAGGTTTTCTAAAAATTTTTTAAGCTTATTTTCACCAATACTCCTAGCAACTTTTATTGTGCCAATATTAGATGATCTTATTAAAATTTCTTTTAAACTTAAAGTATTTGGCATTTCGTCGTGTTCTTTTATTGTAAATTTAGAGCATTGAATCTTGTCAGGAATATTTTTTACTAAAGTATTGGGAGAAAATGAATTATCCTCAAGAGCTAGTGCTATTGTAAACGTTTTAAAAATTGAACCCAGTTCAAAAACACCTTTGGTTATTTTATTAGTAAAGCTTTTGTCTTTAATATCTTTACGCGTATTAAGATTATAGTCTGGTAAAGAAATCAAAGATAATATTTCGCCTGTATTTACATCCATCAATAAACTTGCCGCCCCTTTTGCCCTAAAAACTGAGATAGATTTAAAAAGTTCGTCCCTTATTAAATATTGTAAATTTGTATCAAGAGATAACTGAATTGACTGTCTATTATTTTGTTTTAGATCTTTATCAAAGTATTTTTCTACACCAGATATTCCATTATTGTTAGAGTCAATTTGACCAAGTACATGACTAAATAAATTTTTATGCGGATAAATTCTTGTTTCAGACATTTCAAAAAGCAAACCTTTTTCTCCTAGTGACCAAAGTTTATTTTTTTCATCTAAGGTAAGATTTTTTTTAATATAAAAATAACTATTTTTGTCTAAATTTTTTTTTATTTTTACATAATCAAGACTAGGGTCAATTAATTTAAGTTTGATTAAAAATCTTTTTTTATCTTTTACAAGACTTGGCTTAATAGCAGCATGAAAAACAGGAATATTTCTTGCAATATATTGGCCTTCTCTGTCAACAATATCATTTCTCGATGTCTCATATGTATTATGATTTTTAAATTGGCTTTTTGAGTCATAACTTTTTAAAGAAATAAAAAAAATTTTTGTAGCAAATATAAATATTAAACATAAAAATATAAAAAATAACGAATAGATCCTATCATGACTTATATTTAGAACCCCAGATTTTTTTTCTGTAATTAGATTTTGATTATATTCGTTAAAATAAAAACTTCTTTGATTGTTTTGTTTATTTTTTGTTTTTTTCATATTCATTATTCTTCAATAACTTAGTCTCTTTTTGTTTTGAAATAATAAATTCTTGTGGAGAGAAAAAGATATTAGATGTATCAAAAGTAATATAGTCTTTTATATCTAAAACAATTAAGTACTTTTCAAGTTGTGCGGGGCTTGAAAGATAAACATAATCAGTTTTTGCGTCTTTTAAATCTTTTTTCAAAGAAATAATTTTATCTTGCAAAACATTAATTTTTTTTTCTAATGTCCTTGTTTTGTGTTTTATTGATGAAGTAAACACCATAAAAACTAAAAAAATAGATAAAGATGATATTAGTGCTTTATTAAACATATCTTTCCTCTATTTCTAAATATTTTATGAATTTTTTTTTTAAATCCTCAGGATAAAAAAAATTATTTTTTGCTCTTGTAATACATCTTAATTTTGCAGATCTTGAAGCATAATTTTTTTTGATCTCATTTTGACTGGGTGTAAGTATTTTATTTTTATATTTTTCAAAAAGGACTTTTTCATTAGATAAATCTGGAAGATATCTTGAAAATTTGGATTTATTCTGAGAATAATTTGTGAAAAAAAACTTAACAACTTTATCTTCGAGAGAATGAAAAGATATCACAATAATTTTTCCTCCGATTTTGATTAATTTAGTTGCTTCAATAAGTCCGTCGATTAATTCTGAAAATTCTTTATTTACAAAAATTCTCAGTGCTTGAAAAGCTTTTGTTGATACATTGATATTACTTTTAAAATTTCTTTTTTTACTTTTTTTAATTATATTTGCAAGTTGTATACAATTATTAATTGGTAATTTTTTTCTTGTTTCTACAATATTTTTTGAAATTTTGAAGCTTTCTTTTTCTTCTCCAAAAAACTTGAAAATGTCATTTAATGTAGACTGACTAAAACTATTTACAACCTCTTGAGCTGATATTGAATTTAGACCCATTCTCATATCAATGCTTGAATTTGAATTAAATGAGAAACCTCTATCTTTATCCATTATCTGCATAGTTGAAATCCCAAGATCGAATACGATAAAATCGAATTTAGTTTTTTTATCTGCAACTTTTGATAAATCGCTAAATTTTTTGTTATGAAACGTAAAACGGTTTTTATAATTTTTTTTAGTTATGTCGGCAAATTTTTTTGTATTTAGGTCTCTATCTATGGCTAATACTTTAGTTTTGGGATAAGATAATATAGCATTTGTGTAACCGCCATATCCAAAAGTGCAATCAATAAAATTTCCACCCTTTGACGGATTGCATATCTTTAATACTTCCTCGAGCATTACAGGGAAATGTGATAAGTTTTTGGGAGATGAAAAATCTTTCATCTTACCTTCTGTTTTAAAATTTTTGTTTACGTAAAAACGCTGGAATCTCGAATTCTTCTTCCTCGTTCTTAAGATTTTCACTTTGATTATCTTCTGATGAAGTAGAAGGATTAACTTCATCAGAAAATAATTGGGGGACTTCGTTTGAATTTGTCTCTAAATTTTCAGTAGGTTTTTCCTCATAAATTGAAATATCATCAATAACTACTTCCTCTTGAACTTCATCTTTATGAGTATGCTCTTGATTAATGTTGTTCTCTAGATAGGAAGCATTATCGAGTGATACTCCAGTTTCTAAATCATTTGTGCTTGTAGCCTCTCGTTTGCTCTCATGGATCGGCTCTAACTCTGCTTTTATTTCGTTATCTAATTTTAAAGCTGTTGCACCCTGAATTGTTTCTAAACTTGGCGAAACAGGAATGCTATTATTTGTACTAAAATTATTTTCTGAGTAACCACTATTCCTATTATGAATTCTGTGAACCATATTAACAACAGATCTTGACTCGGGAGTTTCTCCATCAAGAGCAGTCGCAACAATAGAAACTCTCATTTTTCCACTTAAACTCTCATCTTTTATTGCACCAAATATTAATTCTGCCTCAGGGTCAACTTCTGATCTAATTTTATTAACAGCTTGATCAACTTCGAAAAGTTTTATGTCATCACCGCCAGTAATATTTACTAAAAGTCCTTTAGCGCCCTTTAAAGAATAATCATCAATTAAAGGATTGTTTAATGCAGACTCAGTTGCAGCCAAAGCTCTATTCTCACCTTCAGCTTCTCCAGTTCCCATCATTGCTTTACCCATAGAACTCATAACCGTTTCAACGTCAGCAAAATCTAAGTTAATCAATCCTGGTCGAACCATTAAATCAGTTATGCTTCTTACACCTTGTTTCAAAACATTGTTTGATAGTAAGAAAGAATTCTCAAAAGTAGTAGCTTCATTAGCTATTTTGAAAAGATTTTGATTAGGCACTACTATAGATGCATCTAAATGTTTTCTTAAATGACTCCATCCTTCGTGTGCTCTTCTCATTCTTTTTGGACCTTCATAAGAAAAGGGGAGAGTGATAACTCCAACAGTTAAAATATTTAATTCTTTTGCTGCTCTTGCAATGACGTGTGAAGCCCCTGTGCCTGTTCCACCACCCATTCCAGCAGTTATAAAAACCATGTTAGCACCCTGCAAATATGTAACTATCTCGTTAAGAGACTCATCTGCAGCTGCTTGACCAATATCATGTTTTGCACCTGCGCCAAGACCTTTTGTTAAATTCATTCCAATCTGGATTTTTGCATCAGCTTTATTATTTTTTAAATCTTGTGCATCTGTATTTACAGCCACAAACTCTACACCTTGCATCCCGTCATCGATCATGGCATTAATTGCGTTACCACCAGCACCACCTACACCCATAACTAAAATTCTAGGTTTAAGTTCTTTTAATTCTCCACCACCGATATTAATTGTCATACACCCTCCTTTTTAAATTTATTATCCCATTTTAAAGCAGATCTATTTAAGTAAGATTTTTTTCTAGCTTTTGATTGAAAATTTAAAAATAATTTAGGATCCCACATTTGAAAAACTTTTCCTAATCCAACAAATATTATGGAAGATCTAATTTTAGCGTGGTTTAGAAGTTTATCTGGAATCGATACCCTTCCTTCACTATCAAAATTTAAGTTTATACTCTCTGATAAAACTGATGTTGCAAAGTAATCTCTTTTATCCTCAAAAGGTCCTAGGGAGTCTATACTTTCAGACAATTTTTCAATTCTGTCTTGTGCGCATCCGTCTAATGCTGCATGATTAAAAGAGGGATATGTAATAAATCCGTTATAACCCATAGAATTTAAATAAGCTCTGAAACTAGATGGCACGGACACCCTTCCCTTTTTGTCTAATTTGTTTTCGTAACTTGACAGAAACATATTTCATCTTTCTTTAAAATCTCCCAATTCCCTTTATATGGGAATTCATGGGATACTATGGGTATATTAAATTGTAGTCAATACTTATTTGTTTATAAGTTTATTTACCTTTAGGAGATTTGTGGATACAAAACATGAACATTTAAGGTGAGTTTGCTAGGCAATCTTTAAGCCGGGTTCTGTCATTTAAGATGTCATTTATCTAGATTTAAGTTCACACTTAAATTCAAGCGACTAACCCTGATGACCAACTAAAGACTGTTTTTTGCTTACGCAGTGTCATCTCTTTTTAGTCTTGCTCCCAGTGGGGTTTGCCGTGCGTTTTTTGTTGCCAAAAAACCGGTGCGCTCTTACCACACCGTTTCACCCTTACCTTGATTAGGCGGTCTGTTCTCTGTGGCACTATCCCTAAGGTCACCCTCGCCAGCCGTTAACTGGCACTGTGTCTTTATGGAGCCCGGACTTTCCTCTACAATTAACATAGTTAAAAGTAACGACAATCCAATTGCCTAGCACTTACCGCTATAGAGCTAATAATGTAAAAATCAAGCTATTTTTGATTTTTAGATAAAAATTGGCTTATTTTCATAGTTTCTAGGTCCAAAATTCCGTCTGCTTTTCTTGGCCTATACCTTCGTTGAAAATTTTTGATTATTTTTTTCTTTAAATTCGAATTTAAATATCTGTATCCAATTTTATGAAGATTTTTTAAAAATCTGTTAATTTGAAGATTAGGATAATTAATTTGTTTATTTAATATTTTTTTTGGATAAATTCCAATTCCTTTCGATGACAAATACTTCCATGGAAATTTCTCACCTGGATCAATTTTTCTTAATGGGGCAACGTCAGAATGACCCAAAATTAGCCTTCTTTTAATTTTGTATTTTTTTATTAAGTGTTTGCATAACAAAACTAATTTATTTATCTGTTTTTTTGTATAATTTTGATATCCAAATTGATGGCCTTTATTTACAAGCTCAATGCCTATAGAATTTTCATTTAAATTTTTGTATTTTCCCCACATCGATTTGCCTGCATGCCAGGCAATATTTTCCTCTTTAACCATTTTAAAAATTTTACCCGATCTATTTATTAAATAATGACAGCTCACTTTTGATTTCATAGAAGTAAGTCTTTTTATTGATTCTCGTTCAGATTGCATTCCAGTATAATGTATGATTATTGCTGTAATATTTTTGTTAAGCCTTTTTTTTTTATCAAAATTTGGTGAATAAAATTTGGTAATTTCCATCAAAAACATATATATCATAAAAAATGCGTCTAAAACCTTTAAAAACAATTGTCATTTCATTAGCATTTTTGCTGTCTTGCACGTTTAACTCTTTTGCGGAAGAAAAATATACGGCAAATGAGTGTTTTGAAAAATTAAGCAGGGGCACATTGAAATTCAATATGGCTCTTGATAATGTTATTTTTAAACCAGTCGCCAAAGGCTATAGAGCTTTACCAGTTCCAATAAGAAAGGGTTCAAGTAACTTTGTTGGAAACCTAAGATCATTACTAACTTTATCAAATAACATATTACAAGGAGACTTTAAGGGTGCAACAAATACTGCCGGAAGATTTGCCGTTAACACAACAGTTGGAATTTTAGGAATTTTTGATCCAGCAACTAAAATGGGTTTTGAAAAGAAAAGTAGAGAAGATTTCGGACAAACATTAGGTGTATGGGGAGCAGACACAGGATGTTATTTTGTTCTTCCGATATTAGGTCCAACCACAGCGCGTGATGCGGTTGGAATGATCGGTAATGTTTTCCTTGATCCTGTTTATCAAGTAACTCACAATACTGAAACAGATATGGTTGTTGGAAATGATAATCTCCAGGAACATAACTATTTTTATTACAAAGGTACAGATGCAGTGGATTTTAGATCAAAAAATATTGAATCTATTGAAAGCTTACAAAACAATTCGATAGATTTTTATGCTTCTGTAAAAAGTCTATATCTTCAAAATAGAGCTCAAAAAATATCAAATGCACCAATCGCCGATAAGGAGCAAGATGATAGTGATTGGGAAGAAATTGATAATCAATAAAGTTTAGTTTATGAAAAGAATCTTTGCATCTTTTCTCTTAATTTTAATAATAAGTTTTTGCCAAAATATTAAAGCTTTTGGATATAGTTCAGATCCAGAGAAGTTTATTTCAGAAATCATAGATGAAGCTAAATTAATATTAAATAGTCAAGACAGTAAGGAAATTAAAGCTGAAAAACTCTCCGTTATAGCTCTTAAAACCGTAGATGTAAAAGGAATAGGCTATTACACTTTAGGAAAGAAAAGGAAAGAAATCACAGAGGATCAAATTGATAAATATAATAAAGTATTTGAGAGTTACTTTTTAAAAAGTTTTACTTCAAGACTTACTGATTATTCTGATCCAAAAATTACTGTTTTGTCTGCTGAGAAAATTAATGAAAAGTACACAATTGTTAAAAGTATGTTGGTTAAAACCGATAAAAAACCTGAGGTAAAAATCGACTGGAGAGTTTATACAAAAAATCCAGAAAAACCTTTAATAAGAGATTTAATTATTGAGGGACTAAGCCTAGCTAGAACACAAAAAGAGGAGTTCGCATCCATATTAAATTCAAATAATAACGATATTAATGCTCTTTTCTCTAAATTAGAGGAATTTACAAAAAAATAAAATATTCTATTCTTCAAATCTCTAAAGTTAAGTAAGAGAATTTCTAAATAATTGGTGGGCCCGCCAGGATTCGAACCTGGGACCAATACATTATGAGTGTACTGCTCTAACCAGCTGAGCTACAGGCCCTTGAATTAAATGTTTATAACACTTTTTGAGCTCAAGCAAGATTGTTGGTTAAAAAATCTTTCTTAATTTAGCTTTTAACAGCTTGTTATTATTTTTAAAGTCTTTCTTATTCGTAAAATCTATATAAAAATTATAAAGATTAGCAATAATTATCGAGATAGTAAAAAAATAAAAAATTAAATTATCGTACCCTAAAATGAAATATAATACATAACAATAAACAATTGAAGTAACCACAATTTTATTTTTAAAAACAGAAAATACTCTGCTTGAATGATTAAAAAGTTTATTTAAGTTCACCTTTGAATTTCCTGAATATCTCTTTTTTCTTTCACTTTGAATTTTTTTAATATTGTTTAAATTATTTACTATAGCAGCCGGGTATGCAGCCCACAGATCACTGCTATTTATTATATTTTTTATTTTTCTAGAGCTAATTAGACTGAAATTACCGAACTTAATATAGTTGCCGGTGAATATGAACAAAATTATTTTGTGAAACGAATAAAGAAATTTAAACCAAAATTGCTCGTTTCTGTTGGTTCTCTCAACAACCACAATATCTGGATGATTTTTTTTAAAAGTGTAAATTAAATTTTTAATAACATTAGGATCATCCTGGCCGTCAGCATCCATGATAACTATATCGTTTTTAATTTTTTTTTTTTGTTTTAATAAGTAATTCAATGCTACTGCTATCGCTCTTTGACTTCCCAAATTTTTATCTAAATTGAGGACATCTAATTTTTTTATATAAATATTTTTTTTAAAATTAATTTTTTGCTTAATTGTTGAAAAATCATTTATAATTAGAATATTAAATTCAAAACTATTTTTTTTAGCTATTAAATTTATCTTTTTAAGAAGTCTATTCAAATTATCCCAGTCATTAAAAACTGGGATTGCTATAGTAAAATTTTTCATAATTTTAATTTTTTTTAATTAAAACCAATCTTCTTCCAAGACAAAAAAAGCTTGGAAAAATTTTTACCAAAATTGAGTCAATAAGATTTAAAATATTCATAAAAAAATTATTCATAGGAATACAAAATGTTTTTGAGGTAACGCCTCCTGAATTTAAAAAAATAAAACATTCTGTTAATTTCTCGTATTTAATATTGAAATAGTTTCCCATTTTTTCTTCAAACTTTTCTTTATCATCAAAAATTAAATTTGGCACAGCTATATTGCCCGCCCATACATCTTTCTCATCACTTTTTGGGTTTTTTTCATCCCAAACATTGACTGTAAAATCAAATCCTTCATGTTTCATTACTAAAGTCACTAATTGTAAAAGTACTGAGCTGTAGGGTTCAAAAATAATTAATTTTCCGTCTTTTTTTAAAATTCTGTTCATCTCTCTGAAAAATTTCATTGGAAAAGGCACGTGATGCAACATATTGGAAGCAATAACGTAATCAAAACTGGAATCTTTAAAATTAGTATTTTGAGCATCAATATTTTTAAAATCTAGATGAGAGTCATTGCTTAAATCTGTTAATTTAAGATTTCTATTTTTGATAAAATACTTCGCAAATCCAGCTCCTGAGCCAACTTCAATTCCGACATCACTTTTGTTAATGAATTCATTCATCCAATCGAATCTTTTTTTTAATAGAAACTTTAAATTACTTGATTTTCTTGAATTAAAAACTTGTGAGGCATTAAGTGTATCAGATGCACTTCTCATTTTATTCTCTTCAGGACTAAATTCTACTCTTTTTTTAATTTTAAACATTTTATATAATTATTTTAAATTCACAAATAATTCAAAATCTTTACATTTTTTAAGTGTTTGCAAAACTAAAATTTCATTCAGGTTTTTTTTTAAATAACAATCTGTGCTTATTAAACCTTCGAAAATATCTTTTTCACCTTCAAGTGGATGAATAGTATAAATTATTTCTATATTTTCGCGAATAATTTTTTTTATGAGAAATCTTTTCCAATATTGAAAGTATTTTTCATTTACATCAGGGTAAATATGATGTCTCCACCACACTCTTGCAGCTGAATTATCGTTAATTGATAATTCAACTGAAATAAACTGATAATCTGTTACTATCATTTTCTTACGACTATCATTTTTAATAATATCTATACTTTCTTTTAAGTTTTTAATTTCTTGGTTGGGGTTTTCAGGGTAGTGATGAGTTAACCATCTTAAATTTTTAAGTTTATTACTTAAAACTGAAGCATCAACTGACTTATTTAAGTCAGCATCTCTCAAAATTAAAGTATCTCTTTTGCTTATATATTTTTGATTGTAATAAATTGTAGAAACCAAACTTAAAACTAAAAAAAAATTTATAAATTTTTTTTTATTTTTAAAAGAATTTGAATATATATGTGAAAATCCACAAAATACAGGTATTAAAAAGAAGATAAACATTCCATTTATTGTCATCAGTTGGTGGCTTACAAAAATTAATAATGTCCCAATAAGTAATACAAAGATTAAATTATCATGACTGAATATTGTTTTAAAATTTTTGATTATATTTTTAAAAAATAAAAATATAGGAATTGATAGTGCAATATAAATAAGTTTATGTCGAAAAACAAACCTTTGGAATTCAAAAGGTAATAACCATTCTAAACGTGTCTCACCTAAAGATATTGGAAATAGAAAGTGTTGTATAAGTATATCCTCAATAGATATTTGATAAGAAAAAATTAGTATAAAAAAAACTGAAATTATTAATACAGATCCAATCGCAACATAAATCAAATTTTTTATATTAAAATTTAATATAAAATAAATAATCGATATTGCCCCAATTAATATCCCAAAATATCCTATTGGGGTTTGTTTAGAGAAAAAACCAATAAATAAAAGAATAGGAATTAAAAACCAATAAATATTTTTTTTTGTTTTAATTGCTAAACATAAAGAATATATAGATAACATTGAAAAAATTGATACATGGTGATCAGTAAAAGGTGTTCCGTAAGTTGGATACATTAAAACAGATGCCAAAGCTGAATAAATAAATGCGTATTTTAAGTCTAATTTGAATTTTCTTAATGTAAAAAATGTTCCTAAAGCAAATATTGAATTAAATGTTGAAGAGTGAGCAGCATAACTGAACCAAGAAACACCGAAGAATTTAAAAAAAATTGCTTGAACTATATCTAGAATAGGGCCCTTAATTATCCAATAATCTTTAAATGGGATTGAACCATTCAAAAGGTCGTAACCAGAATTAAAGGTTGAAAAGGTATCTATAGGTAATACACCTATAAATGCATAATATTGATTTATCGAAAAAGAAATTAAAATTAAAAAAAAAAAATATAATGATGTTTTATACTTTGTTAACAAGGCTTTAATCATGATTTAATTTTAGAGACCTACTTCTCTAAAAAGCTTTTCAATTGTTTTGATCTACTTGGATGTTTAAGCTTTCTCAAAGCTTTTGCCTCTATTTGTCTTATTCTTTCTCTTGTAACATTAAACTGCAATCCAACTTCCTCTAAAGTATGGTCGGTGTTCATTCCAATTCCAAACCTCATTCTAAGAACTCTCTCCTCTCTAGGTGTGAGGGAAGCTAAAATTTTTGTTGTGGACTCACTGAGATTAGATCTGATAGCAGTATCTAAAGGTTGCAAAGCGTTTTTATCCTCTATAAAATCTCCTAAGCTACTATCTTCTTCGTCACCTACTGGTGTTTCAAGAGATACAGGTTCTTTAGAAATTTTTAAAACTTTTCTCACTTTTTCCAATGGCATCGCCAGTTTTTTTGCAAGTTCTTCTGGTGTCGCCTCTCTACCGAACTCACTTAATATTTGTCTTTGTGTTCTCACAATCTTGTTAATTGTTTCAATCATGTGAACTGGAATCCTAATTGTTCTTGCTTGATCTGCAATCGATCTAGTAATTGCTTGTCTTATCCACCAAGTGGCATAGGTAGAGAATTTGTATCCACGTCTGTATTCAAACTTATCAACTGCCTTCATTAATCCAATGTTTCCCTCCTGAATAAGGTCTAAGAACTGAAGACCACGGTTTGTGTATTTTTTTGCAATAGAAATTACTAGCCTCAAATTTGCTTCAACCATCTCCTTTTTTGCAATTCGAGACTCTCTTTCTCCCTTTTGTATTCTTTTTACTAATGTTTTAAATTCGCCAACTGGCAGTTCTATTTTTTTACTAAATTCAACAAGTCTATCTCTTATTTCATGAAATTCTTTTTTATGTTTTTTAAAAAAATTTTTCCATGTTTTATTCTCTTTTAAAAATGTTTCAAATTTTGAATTAATTTCATTTCCTACATAATATTTAATAAATTCTTCTCTTGAAATTTTATTTTCATTTGCAAGTCTGAGTAAGACGCCTTCTAATGACAATATTTTTTTGTTCTCTTTATAATGAGCCTGAACTAATTCTTCAACAACAGAAGGGCTTAATTGTAAGCTTTCAAAATCTTCAACAAGGATCCCCTGTATTTTCTTAAGATTTTTATTTTTAGAGACTGAAAGCTCTTGGGAGTTAAGAATACAATTAAGTTTTTCTATTTGATATTTTTTAAGTTTAGCGTAATTTTTTGAAAGGTTTTGAATAAGAGATATTACTTTAGGTTTTATCTCCTCCTCCATTGCTGCAAGAGAAACGTTAAATTCATCATTTTGATCAACGTATTCCTCTGTTTTCTCATCATTTTTATCTTTTGACTCATCTTTTTTTTCTTTTGTATTATTGTTATTTTTTAATTTTTCTTTTGTGACTTTCTTTAAATTACCATCCTCTGAATTATCATTCTCAAAATCTTCATAGGTAGAATCTATATCTATTATGTCTCTAACTAAAAGTTCATTTTTTTCAAGCTGGTCTTTCCACTCAAAGATTTTTTTTGAGATCAAAGGACTCTGGGTAAGAGCATTGATCATAACATTTTTTCCTGCCTCAATTCTTTTTGCTATTGCTATTTCTCCATCACGGGATAGAAGTTCGACCCCACCCATTTCTCTTAAGTACATTCTAATAGGATCATCACTTTTTTCTGAGGATTTTTCAGAGTCAACTTGGTTTACCTCTTTTTTCTTCAGTGATTGAAATTCAGACTTTTTTGAAACTAATGTAACTTTTTTATCAAAAAGAATAATTAAAGCTTTTTCTAAATTTTCATGTGAGCTATTTCTTTTACCTAGTGATTTTCCCAGTTCTTCATAGGTAATAAAACCTCTATGAACACCTTTGTCTAAAAGACGTTCAAATGACTTAGTTATTAGTTTGGTTTTCATACAGTCAGATTATCGATTAAGTATATATAGAGACAAATTATTAAAAATCTATACTTAATTTACTCTTTATTTATCCTACTTTTAAGCTTTATTAAGTCAGAGTATGATTTTTCATCAAATTTCTCTATGAGTTTATTTTCTAGATTCTCGATTTTTTTAGAAAATTTAATATCATTAAGTTCTTTAAGAATTTCATTTAACAACTCAACTTGTTTTTCTTCATCTTTTTTTAAAAAAATATTTTTAATTACAGAGTTTTGGTTAATGTCGTTTATCAAATTTAAATATCTTTTTGCTAATTCATCTAAATTTTTTTTTTCAAATTTATCTTTAGATATAATCCCTAAAAGTTCTGACTTTAACTTATTTAGTTGACTACTCGAAAATTGAATATCATCAAAAAGCTCTGCTCTAGGTGAAATAATGTTTGGGTAATTAAACATTATGTACAAAATTGAATATTCTTTAATTTCTTCTTTAGAAAGATGATCTTTTGCAACAGAAATTTTTTTTGTCTCACTTAAAATTCTGTAATTATTAATTATTTTGTCTTTGCCTTTTTGTAAAGGTGTTAAATTTTTAATTTTTTCAAGATAATTTTCAAGAATATATTTTCTTAAAGTTTTGTCTTTAATGGTCCCACAAAGATTTCTAAATTTTTTTTCAAATTTAGTCGAAGCAAAAGGATCAGATCTATCCAGATTATTTAAATAATTTTTCCAAATAAATTCCTCAATTGATAATTTATTTGTTAAAAATTCTACAAAGGCTTTTTTTCCTTTTTCTTTTATGAAATCATCAGGATCAACTCCTTTTGATAGTGTAACAAATCCAATTTTATTACTCTCCTTTATGTGGGGTAGAAGACTTTCTGCAATACGTAAAGCTGCTCTTTGACCACTCACATCTCCGTCTAAACACAAAATTGGATTTGAAAAAAACTTCCAAATTAAATTAATTTGATTTTCTGTGAGTGCAGTCCCTGAGTTTGAAACAACATTTTTTATTCCAGCAGAATAAACACTTATAACATCCATATAACCTTCTACCACTATCACTTCTGAATTTTTGTTGGGAAATGATTTTGCCTTATCTAAATTAAAAATATGTTTACCTTTTTTATAAAATTCTGTTTCGGGTGAATTAATATACTTCGCAATTTTTTTATCTTTAATAATTCTTCCTCCAAAAGCCACTATGTCGCCGACTATGTTTTTAATAGGAAATATAATTCTTGAGTGAAATCTATTTATATATTTTTTAAATTTTTCATTATTGTAGAATAATCCAGTTTCTGAAATATCTTTTTCTGAATAATTTTTAATCAAATTCGAATAGTAATCTGAGTTACTCGGAACATACCCAATCTGAAATTCAAGAATAGTTTCTTTGCCTATTCCACGCTTATTCAAATAGTCCATTGAGAAATCAAAATTTTCTAAAAGAAGTTTATGATGGTGGTTGGTAAAATCTTTAAAGATATTTTTATAATTTTGGTATGTTTTCTCTTTTTCCTCATCGAATTTTGAGAATCTGTATGGTTGCATTCCAGCTTGAGATGCAAGTTGTCTTACCGCTTCTCCAAATTTTAATGATTGGGTTTTCATTAAAAAATCAAATATGTTGCCATGTTCACCAGAGCTAAAGCAGTGATAAAATCCTTTTTCATCACTAACAGTAAACGACGGTGTTTTTTCAGATGTAAAAGGAGAAAGGCCGACAAACTCTTTCCCCCTTCTATTTAATTTGACAGTTTTACCAACAACTTGTGAAACTTTTAGTCTTAACTTTATTTCATCTAAGTAATTTTTTGGATATTTCATTTTATTTTAAATTTTCTTTTATTATTTGACTGACTTTTGAGAAATCCATGACATCTGCATGTTCCTTTTTTAAGGCCCCTATTACCTTGCCCATATCTTTAATAGAGGAAGCACCTACCTGCTTAATTTTTTCTATACACAGCTTTTTTGTTTCTTCGTCACCCAATTGTTTAGGCAAAAATTCATTTATGATTGATATCTCTGATAATTCATTTTCTAGAAGCTCTTTTCTTCCTGCTTTTTTGTAGGCTTCACAAGAATCATTTCTTTGTTTCACCATCTTTTTCAAAAGTGCTATTAAATCGTTATCGGGTAAAACGTTTTTATCCTTAATTTTTTTTGCAATTATGGTGTCTTTTATAGCTGCGATAATCAATCTTAAGGTGGAATATGTTTTTTTGTCTTGAGCTTTTAAGGCTTCACTCAGCTTAGTTTCTATTTTGCTTTGAAGGGACATATAAGTTTAAACTTACTTTAATCACATTTTTTTTCAAAAGAAAAAAGAATGGGGTTGACGGCTGTGAACCTTTTTCATATAAAGCCCAAAACCCTAATTAAAAGGATTTACTTTAACTCATGAGTTGTATTTGAGACAGGTCAGAAACAAAAAAAATAAATCACAAAATTTTTCAACAGGTATTTTAGTTTTTGAAGATGGCACCAAATTTTTTGGAACCGGTATTGGTTACGAAGGAACTGCAGTTGGTGAGGTTTGTTTCAATACGTCTATAACTGGTTATCAAGAAATAATTACAGATCCATCTTATTCCGATCAAATTATAAATTTTACGTTTCCCCACATTGGAAATGTAGGAACAAATATTGAAGATAACGAGGCTGATAAAACTTGGACAAAAGGAGTTATTCTTAATTCTAATATAACTGATCCGTCTAATTATAGATCAATTAAAAAATTAGATAAATGGCTTAAAAAGAGAAAGATTATTGGAATTGTAGGATTAGATACTAGAGTTATTACGAACTATATAAGAGACAAAGGTGCTCCTAAGGGAGCAATACAATTTTTGAGAAAAGGAAATCATAATTTAAAAAAACTTTTAAAAATTACAAAATCGTGGAATGGATTATTGGGCCTAGACTTAGCCAAGAAAGTTACATGTAAAAACATTTATAAATGGAAATCTTTTAAATCTTGGGATAAAAAAAATGGTTACGTAAAAAATAAAAAGAATAAATATCAAATTATCGCAATTGATTACGGAATGAAAAAAAATCAATTAAGATGTTTTTCTGATATTAATTGCGGTGTAACAGTTGTCCCAGCAAACTTTCCAGCAGATAAGATTTTGAAACTTAAGCCTCATGGGGTTTTTTTATCAAATGGTCCAGGAGACCCTGCGGCAACTGGAAGGTATGCAATACCAATCGTAAAAAAGTTGATTGAAAATAAAATACCTATTTTTGGTATTTGCCTAGGCCATCAAATTTTATCATTAGCTTTAGGGGCAAAAACTAAAAAAATGTCACTAGGTCACAGAGGTGCGAACCATCCTGTTAAAGATCTAACCACAAATAAAGTCGAAATTACAAGTCAAAATCATGGTTTTGAAGTTGATGCTAAATCAATTCCTAAAAATGTAAAAGTCACCCACAAATCACTTTTTGATGGGTCTATTGAAGGTATAGAGGTAAAAGATAAAAAACTATTTTCAGTTCAGTATCATCCAGAAGCTAATCCTGGACCACAAGATAGTAAATATTTATTCGAAAAATTTTTAAATAACATAAAATCAAATAAAAATGGGAAAAAGAAAAGATATTAAAAAAATTTTAGTCATTGGTGCTGGACCAATTGTGATTGGGCAAGCCTGCGAGTTTGATTATTCAGGAACTCAGGCATGTAAAGCGCTTAAAGACGAAGGTTATAAAGTAATTTTAATTAATTCAAATCCTGCAACAATTATGACTGATCCAGAGGTTGCTGATAAAACTTATATAGAGCCAATTACACCTGAGATTGTCGAAAAAATTATTAAAAAAGAAAAACCATGTGCAATTCTTCCAACTATGGGTGGGCAGACAGCATTAAATACTGCAATTTCAATGGAAAAAAAAGGAATACTAAAAAAGAATAAAGTAGAATTGATTGGAGCAAAAGCTTCAGCAATATCAAGGGCAGAAGATAGGGCGCTTTTCAGAAAAGCAATGAGAGAGATAAAACTTGATTTGCCTAAGTCTGAAATTCTTAACTCAATTAAAAACTCCAAAAAAGTTTTCAAAAAAATTGGATTACCTGCAATTATAAGACCTTCATTCACTTTAGGTGGGTCAGGTGGTGGAATTGCAAAAACTAAAAAAGAATTTTTTAATTTAATTAAATCTGGATTAACAGAGTCGCCTCAAAATCAAGTGCTTGTGGAAGAGTCATTAGAAGGGTGGAAAGAATTTGAGATGGAGGTTGTAAGGGATAAGAAAGATAACTGTATAATAATTTGTTCAATTGAAAATGTTGATCCGATGGGAACCCACACTGGAGATTCAGTAACAGTTGCACCAGCCTTAACATTAACCGATAAAGAATTTCAAGTAATGAGGAATGCCTCAATTGAATGTTTGAGAAAGATTGGAGTAGAGACTGGTGGATCTAATGTTCAGTTTGCAATCAATCCTAAAGACGGAAGAATGGTTATAATTGAAATGAACCCAAGAGTTTCGAGATCTTCAGCGTTAGCATCAAAAGCAACAGGATTTCCAATTGCAAAAGTCGCTGCTAAACTTGCAATTGGTTATACCCTTGACGAACTTAAAAATGAAATTACTGGATCAACTCCTGCATCTTTTGAACCAACAATTGATTATGTGGTAACTAAAATTCCAAGATTTACTTTTGAGAAATTTAAGTCTGCCAAAATTAAACTTGGAACATCAATGAAGTCTGTAGGTGAGGCAATGGCAATTGGCAGAAATTTCAAAGAATCTTTGCAAAAAGGGTTAGTATCTCTAGAAATTGGTTATAAAGGTTTGGACCCATTAAATAATGTGACAAATAAAGAATTAAGAAAAAAACTGAGACAAAATTTGCCTGACAAACTTATTATAGTTGCAGAAGCAATTAGAAGAAATATTAATATTAAGAATATTTACAAATTAACAAATATAGATCCTTGGTTTCTTGGACAGATATCTGACATAATTAAAGAAGAAAAAAAATTAAAAAGGAATGGAGTTCCTAAAACTTTTAAAGAATTTTCTTTTATAAAATCAATTGGATTTTCTGATAGTAAAATTGCAGAATTAACTAAAAATTCAGTTAAATCGATCGAGAAGAAAAGAAGAAAACTTAAAATTTTTCCAGTATTTAAAAAAATTGATACGTGTGCTGCAGAATTTAAATCAGAAACACCTTACATGTATTCAACATATCAAAAATTATCAGGTAATTTTGTCGACTGTGAATCAAACCCAACAAAAAAAGAGAAAATTATAATTTTGGGAGGTGGGCCAAATAGAATTGGTCAAGGTATAGAGTTTGATTATTGTTGTTGCCAGGCAAGCTTTGCATTAAAGGAAAAAAAATATGAAACAATAATGATAAATTGTAACCCGGAAACTGTTTCTACTGATTATGATACAAGTGATAGATTGTATTTTGAACCTTTAATTGAAGAACATATTTTAAATATAATTTATAAAGAAATGGAAAAAGGGAAAGTACTTGGTGTGATTGCTCAATTTGGTGGACAGACTCCAATTAAGTTAGCTAGAACCTTAAATGAAAATAAAATTCCAATTTTAGGCACTCAATTTGACTCTATTGATCTCGCAGAAGATAGGGAGAGATTCAAGAAAATACTTATTAAAGAAAATCTTAAACAAGCAGAAAGTGGGATTGCTAGAAATAAAAAAGAATCATTTAAAATAGCAAATAAAATTGGTTTTCCAATTGTAATTAGACCATCCTACGTCCTTGGTGGGAGGGGAATGGAAATAATCTATTCTCAGTCTGATCTTAAAAAATATATTGATGAAGCTGTAAAGGTTTCAGGATCAAATCCAGTTTTGATTGATAGGTTTCTAAATGATGCAACTGAGGTTGATGTTGATGCCATTTGTGATGGTAAATCAGTATTTGTAGCTGGAATTATGGAACATATTGAAGAAGCAGGAATCCATTCGGGCGACTCAGCATGTTCTTTGCCTCCGTATACTTTAAATAAAGAAATTATAAAAAAAATTGAAATTCAAACTGAGCGGTTGGCAAAAGCTTTAAAAGTAATTGGTTTAATAAATATTCAGTTTGCTGTTAAAGCAAATGAAATTTACGTTCTTGAAGTTAATCCAAGAGCAAGCAGAACGGTACCATTTGTATCAAAAGCAACTGGACTCTCGGTTGCGAAGATTGCCTCAAGAGTAATGGCGGGAGAAAAATTATCTAAATTTAATCTTAAGAAGAAAAATAAAAATACTTTTGCGGTTAAAGAAGCTGTATTTCCTTTCAATAAATTTCCTGAAGTTGATGTTTTGTTAGGTCCTGAAATGAAATCAACTGGTGAAGCTATGGGCTTCGACAATAATTTTGGCTTATCTTTTGCCAAAAGCCAAATAGCTAGCAATAATAGTATTCCGCTTAAAGGAAATGCATTTATTTCAGTTAAAGACAAAGATAAAGATAAAATATTAAATAATGCTAAAAAATTAGTAAAGTTTGGTTTCTCTTTATTCGCTACCTCTGGAACTGCAAGATATTTAATCGCTAATGGAGTAAGATGTAAAAAAGTAAATAAAGTAAGCCAAGGATCACCTCATATAGTTGAAAGATTAAATGAAAAAAATATTTCTTTGGTTATAAATACAACTGAGGGAAAAGACTCTATTGCTGACTCATTTAGTTTGAGAAGAACAAGTTTAGTAAATAGGGTTCCTTATTTCACAACAATTGCAGCAGCAAATGCATGTTTGGAGTCCATTGAAGCATTAAAAAAATACCCAATTAAAGTCAGAGCTTTACAGGATAACTAAACTCTACAACTCATATCCTGGCCACAACACAATGGGGACTTTATTTTTCCGTGATCATTGGGACATTTTGAAATCTGAACTTGTTTTCCATCATCAAGTTTTAAATTATCATTTACCAATGGAGACGAGCATTTACCACAAGTAGCGTTCACTGACATTCCACATTTTGAACATTCGTAAGTAGCCATACTAAAAATATATACTATTAAACTTCTACTTTCCAGTCTGTTTGAAAGGAAACATAGTTAATTTGTATACAACGTCTCTCTTTTTTTATCTCTTTTTTTTCCATTCCATGCCAAGTATTTGGGCCACTAGAGAAAAAATATCCATAGTTGTCTTTATATGGAACTGTTTTTATTTTATTTAATTTTTCATCATAAAAATCAGTGCCCAGATTTTCAGATTCATTGAATGGATTTATAAATATTAAGGATGACAAAAGTTTTTCCTTAATATCACAATGTGGTTTAAGCCAAAAACCTTGTCTGTCACAAATAACTTCAAGTCTAACATAGGAATTGGAAAGATCTTTTTTAATTAATTTACCAATGTATTGATAAACTGTTTTTGAACATAATTCGTTTATAAATTTTGCAAGTTCTGGAAAATTTTTTGAATTTTCTTTTGTAACAAAACATCTATATTTTTTAGCTTTTCCTCCAGATTTAATACCTTCCCTAAATTTACCCTCTCCGCCATCGATTGCTCTAGTTCCATCATAACTAATTCCCTCAGAAACTGGATTAGCAATATCTGCATTACAAATTTCCTTAATCGCATCATCAGTTAAGGGCTTGTTAATAGCCCAATGTGTGAAGGGTTTCTCGTAAGACTCTAATCTGCTTTTAAGTGAATTAAGTAATTCCATTTTGTTTCATTTTTTCTTTAACTAAGAGTGCAGCTTTATTGACTTCATCCAAGCCTTTATAAGTCCAGTTTTCAATTTTATTCTCAAGATCTCTTATTATACCAAGTTCTTTAAATAAATTATAAAATTTTTCAAATCTATGAATGCTTCTTTTGTTTTTCATTTGAGCAACGTATACTGGTTTGCCAGTAATTGCAGCCTCAGAAATCATCGAAGTTGAGTCGCAAGTGACTATTATAATATCTGCGAGACTTAATGCAGATAAATAAGCTTTTTTGTCCCTCTCTTTGATGACTAAATGATTATCATTAAAATAATTGAAAGCCAATTTAACTATATTTTCAGGGGTTCTATATGAAGGTATTACAATCAACTTGTACTTCGAGTAAATAAATAAATTTTTAATTTTTGCGAATGTTTCAGTCATTTGTTTTTCTGAAAAACCATAGTACTTATTTGGTCCCCCAAGTATTAAGGTAATAATTTTCTTACCATCAGCCTTTGGATTAAGATAATTTCTGTTTTTTTTTATTTCCTCATTTGTAAGATAATGAATTGCTCCTTTTGTCTTAATTACATTTTCACCTTCTAAATTATCATGCTCAGGGCAGATTATGCAGTCAAAATTATTTAAATTAACTTTTGGATCTTGAATATGGATTGTAAATACATCTTTTTTGAATCTTTTTTTAAGCAAAATAGATGGTATTACACTTTTTCTCCCGCATGATATTATAACTTTAGAGTCACAAATAAATCGATTTTCTAAAACATTTTCTGATATGGGGGTAAATTTTGGAGGTATTAGATTCCAAATATTTTTTAGTCTTATAGTTTCGTGTTTAAATTTAAAACCCAGGGCTTTTGATAAACCCTCTACTTGACTTATCATGCCGTGCATACCTTGTGTCAAAAGAAGTGCTTTAGATTTAAGCATAGCTTTCTTATATATTTGAAGCATTTATTTATCCACAAATAAAAATAGATTAACTTTTTATTTAATTAACAAACCTTTATACATATTCGATGGAAATATGCGTATTGAAGAAGATATTAAACTGGATTACGCCGATGTTCTATTTCGGCCTAAAAGAAGTACTTTACATAGCCGTAAAGACGTAAAGTTAGAGCGTACCTACAAATTTAAATACAGCAATCATGAATGGTCGGGGATCCCATTAATGGCAGCAAACATGGATGGTGTAGGAGAACTTTTGATGGCTGAAAATTTAGCTGCTCATCAAATTATGACCTGTTTAACTAAACAGCACGACTCCAAAATAATTAAAAAATTCAAATCAATTAAAAAAATATTTCCTCAAGTAATTTTAAGCACCGGAACAAGTGATGAAGATTACAAAAGACTAAATGATATATTAAAAGAAAATAGTTTTTTTGAGTTTATTTGCATTGATATCGCAAATGGTTATTCTGATCACTTTAGTAAATTTGTAAGCTCGGTTCGAAAAAAATATCCAACAAAAACTATTATCGCTGGAAACGTTGTTACAGCGGATATGACACAGGAATTAATACTTGCAGGTGCAGACATTGTAAAAGTTGGAATTGGACCTGGAAGTGTATGTACAACTCGTATTCAAACAGGCGTTGGTTATCCTCAATTAAGTGCTGTTATTGAATGTGCTGATGCGGCTCATGGTTTGGGTGCTCACATTATAGCTGATGGTGGATGCACTTGCCCAGGTGATGTTGCAAAAGCATTCGGTGGTGGTGCAGATTTTGTAATGCTTGGTGGAATGTTTGCTGGCCACGATGAGGGTGGTGGAAAGATAATAAAAAAAAATGGTTCAAAAGTTATCGAGTTTTATGGCTCAAGCTCTGAGACAGCTTTAAACAAACACTATGGTGGCCATGCTGATTATAGAAGCAGCGAAGGTAAAAAAGTCCAATTACAATACAGAGGAAAAATTAAGGATACAGTTTTAAATATTTTAGGTGGATTGAGAAGTAGTTGCACGTATGTAGGCGCGCCTTCTTTGAAACAATTAAGCAAGTGCACAACATTTGTAAGAGTAAATCAACAATATAACGATACATTTGAGTAAATTTTACAACTTTAAATTTTTTCAAAAATACTTATATAAACTTTAATATGGCAAAACACTCTAAAGTACTAATTCTTGGATCAGGTCCCGCTGGATACACAGCTGCAATATACGCGGCAAGAGCGATGCTAAAACCAATTCTTGTTTTTGGCTCAGAACCAGGTGGTCAACTAACTACCACAACTGATGTAGAAAACTTCCCAGGATACTCAAAAGTAATTCAAGGACCGTGGTTGATGGAAGAAATGAAAGGTCAAGCAAAAGCTGTTGGAACTGAAATGATACAAGATCACATAAAAAAAGTTGATCTATCAAAAAAACCTTTTGAAGCTATTGGAGATAGTGGTCAAGTTTATAGTGCAGATAGTTTTATTATTTCTACAGGAGCTCAGGCAAGGTGGTTAAATTTAAAATCAGAACAAGAATTTAGAGGGTTTGGTGTTTCAGCATGCGCAACATGCGATGGTTTCTTTTTTAAAGAAAAAGAAGTTGCTGTTGTTGGAGGTGGAAATGCTGCCGTAGAAGAAGCAATGTTTTTGACGAAGTTTGCCTCAAAAGTTAAACTAATTCATAGAAGAAATGAATTAAGAGCAGAAAAAATGCTCCAAGCAAAATTAAAAGCAAATAAAAAAATTGAAATTATCTGGGATAGCGTTGTTGAGGATGTTATCGGGGACACTAATCCAAAATCAGTCAAAGCTATCAAAATTAAAAATGTAAAAACTAATAAAACTACCGAATTGAAAGTTGACGGACTTTTTATAGCAATAGGTCATGACCCAGCTACTTCGCTTTTCAAGGGTCAATTAAATATGGATAAAGAGGGATATATTATAACTAATCCCGACTCTACAATAACTAATGTGCCAGGAGTTTTTGCAGCCGGCGATGTTAAAGATAAAATATTCAGGCAGGCTGTCACTGCGGCTGGAATGGGTTGTATGGCTGCACTTGAGGCTGAAAAACATTTGTCTTCAAAATGAGTGGAAAAATATTACTTACAGGCATAAGTGGGTGGATTGCAAAACACACTGCTATAGAATTATTAAATTCTGGTTACGAAGTTTTAGGAACAGTAAGAAATAAAAATTTAATTGAACAAACGAAAGAAACTATAAGTAAATATGCCTCGATTGATAAATTATCATTTGTTGAATTAGATCTTGTTAAAGATGATGGATGGAATGAAGCAGCAAAGGGATGTAAATATATATTTCACATTGCCTCACCTTTTCCTATGAAAGTTTCCAGAAATAGAGAAAGCCTATTACCTCCTGCTGTTGATGGAACTTTAAGAGTTTTAAAAGCAGGAGTAAATGCAGGTGTAGAACAAATAATAAAAACTTCTTCAATCGTTGCAATGTTTAGAAAACCCAACAGAAGTAATCCTTACACATTTGGAGAAAATGATTGGACTGATGAAAATTGGGTAGAAGGTGTGAATGACTATTTCTTGTCAAAAACAAAAGCAGAAAAATTAGCTTGGAAGTTTATGGAGAGCAAAGGGTTAAGAAATAAATTAACTTGTATTTGTCCTGGTGGAGTTTTTGGAGATGCTTTAGATAAGAAAGGAGGTACATCAATAGAATATGTTAGACAATTTATGGCAGGTAAATTTCCAGGTGCGCCTAAATTTGCAATTTTAGTTTCTGATGTTAAAGACATAGCAAAGGCACATGTTGCTTGTATTGGAAATAATAAAATCGGCGGAAGGAGATTAATTGTTGGGAAAGAAGTAAAAAAACTAGTTGAGTTATCTCAAATAATGGCTGAAGCAATGCCTGAGTATGCAAAAAAACTTCCCAAAAAAGAACTTCCAAATTTCATGGTAAAATTAATAAGCTATATAGACTCAAGTGCTAAAATGATGATACCCGATCTTGGAATTTTAATGCAAACCGATACTGCTTATGCAGAAGAATTATTAGGTTTTAAATTTAAACCTGCAAAAGATTGTATGATTGAGAATGCTAAATCAGTCGTAAGACTTGGATTAGTTTAAACTTTCACAAAACGATTTTATTCTATCTAAAGCTTTTTTAAGATTTTCCATGGATGTAGCATAAGAAATTCTGAAATATCCATCTAAACCAAATGCAGATCCCTGAACTACAGCTACTTGAGCTTTTTCAAGTAATTTTTCTACGAATTCTTTATCTGTTTTTAATTTTGTCTTTTTACCTAACAACTTTTTGCAATTTGGGAAAACATAAAAAGCTCCGCTTGGTTTCAAACAACTTAAACCATTAATACTATTTAAAGTATCAACAACGTAATCCCTTCTCTCCTTAAAGGAGTCAGATCTTGTTTTTATAAAATCTTGAGTTCCATTCAAAGCTTCTACAGCTGCTGCCTGACTAATCGATGATGGATTTGTTGTAGATTGAGATTGAATTTTTGCTACAGCTTTAATTATGTCTTTCGGACCAGCTCCATACCCTATTCTCCATCCAGTCATAGAGTAAGATTTACTTACACCGTTCATTGTTAATGTTCTGTCTTTTAAAGCTTTAATTTGGGCAATAGTGAAAAATTTAAAATCATCATATGTAATATGCTCATAGATATCGTCACTAAGTATATAAACATTTTTATTTTTTATTAATATTTTTGATAATTCTTCTATCTCATTCTTTGTGTAACAAGATCCAGTTGGATTTGACGGTGAGTTTATAATTAACCATTTAGTTTTTTTTCCAATAGCTTTTTTTAATTCATCTGGAGTTATTTTGAATTCATTTTTTTCTGAGCACTTTACTATTTTGGGTTTGCCGCCAGCTAATAAAACCATATCAGGATAAGATACCCAATAAGGTGCTGGGATAATGACTTCGTCTCCTGGGTTGAGGGTTGCCATAAAAACGTTATATAAAACTTGTTTTCCTCCCGTACCAACCGAAATTTGATCTAATTCGTATGACAAATTATTTTCTCTTGTAAATTTCCCTTGGATCGCCTTTTTAAGTTTAGGTGTACCATCCACAGCTGTATACTTTGTTTCTCCTCTTCTAATTGCTTCGATAGCAGCATCTTTAATGTTATCTGGAGTGTCAAAATCAGGCTCACCTGCTCCTAAACCTATTACATCTTTACCAGCTGCCCTCATTTCCCTTGCTTTTGAGGTAACCGCTATAGTTGGTGAGGGTTTAATTCGCTTTAAATTATTGGAAACTATGCTCATTGAAATTTATAATATTTTGTTATTATTAACACAAAATGCAAAATACATACCAAGAAAAAATAGATAATTTAGAGGCTAATAACTCTCCTGTGAGGAAAAAACTTGAGGGTGGAATAAAGTTTAAAATAAAAAGTAGTTTTCAACCTGCCGGGGATCAACCTGAGGCAATTAAAAAGATACTTAAAAATTTAAAAGATAAACAGAGCGAACAGGTTCTGCTTGGTGTCACTGGATCTGGAAAAACTTTTACTATGGCAAAAGTAATAGAATCTGCAAATCGACCTGCCTTAGTTTTAGCACCAAATAAAACTTTAGCTGCACAATTATACGGCGAAATGAAAAGTTTTTTTCCAGACAATGCTGTTGAGTATTTTGTCTCCTATTATGATTATTATACTCCAGAAGCATATGTTCCAAGATCAGATACATATATTGAAAAAGAAGCTTCTATAAATGAACAAATAGATAGGATGAGGCATTCAGCAACAAGATCTTTGCTTGAACGTGATGATGTAATTATTGTGGCTAGTGTTTCTTGTATTTATGGACTTGGTTCGGTTGAGGCCTATAGTAAGATGACATTGTCATTAAAAAAGAATTATGAATATGAGAGAGACGAAATTATTAAAACATTTGTTAATTTACAATATAAGAGAAATGACCAAAATTTTTTTAGAGGCACTTTTAGAGTTAGAGGAGAAAATTTAGAAATATTCCCGTCACATTTAGAGGACAGGGCTTGGAGATTGAGTTTAAACGGAAATAAACTTGAAAAAATAGAAGAATTTGATCCTTTAACAGGAGACAAAACAAATGATTTTGCAGTAATAAAATTATATGCAAACAGCCACTACATAACTCCAAAACCAACTATTGATCAAGCTATCATAGAAATTAAAAAAGAATTGGAAGTGACACTAGAGGACCATAAGGCAAATAATAAACTTCTAGAAGCTCAAAGGTTGAGGGAGAGAACAAAATTTGATCTTGAAATGATTGAAGCAACTGGAACCTGTGCGGGTATTGAAAATTATTCAAGATTCCTTTCTGGAAGAAATAAAGGAGAGCCCCCACCTACTCTTTTTGAATATTTTCCTGACAATACTATTATATTTGTGGACGAAAGCCACGTAACCGTGCCTCAATTAAATGGTATGTACAAAGGTGATCACACGAGAAAAAAAACACTTGCAGAGTATGGTTTCAGATTACCTTCATGTATGGATAATAGACCATTAAAGTTTGAAGAGTGGGATGCTATGAGAACGCAAACAGTTTTTGTATCTGCAACCCCTGGCCCTTGGGAACTAAAACAAACTCAAAATAAATATATAGATCAAGTTATAAGACCAACAGGTTTAATTGATCCACCTGTTGAAATACGACCTGCAAAAACTCAGGTAGATGACTTGTTCCATGAGTCTAAAAAAGTTATTGATAAAGGATATAGAATTCTAGTGACAACTCTTACAAAAAAAATGGCAGAAGATTTAACAGAATATCTTCACGAAAACGGTTTGAAAGTAAGATATATGCACTCAGACATAGACACACTTGAGAGAATTGAAATCATCAGGGATTTACGAATGGGTGTTTTTGATATTTTGGTTGGTATAAATCTATTAAGAGAAGGGTTAGATATACCAGAATGTGCCTTAGTTGCAATTTTGGATGCTGACAAAGAAGGTTTTTTAAGATCAGAAACCTCGCTAATTCAAACTATAGGTAGAGCTGCTAGAAATGTAGATGGCAAAGTAATTCTTTATGCGGACAAAGTAACAAAAAGTATCGATAAAGCTATAAAAGAGACAGATAGGAGAAGAGGTAGACAGGTAGAATATAATAAGAAAAATAATATAAGCGCAGAGTCGGTTAAGAAGGATATTACCGATATTTTAGAATCTGTTTACGAAAAAGATTATGTAAAAATTAGTGAAGGTTCAAATGTTGGCGGAAACTTAAAAAAACATCTAAAAGCACTAAATAAAAAAATGAAAGAGTCTGCATCAAATTTAGAGTTTGAAGAAGCAGCTAAAATTAGAGATGAAATAAGAAAATTGGAGACAAATGAACTTGAGATTAACTTGAATCCAAAAATTTCACAGTATAACTTAAACAAAAAGGTTTATCCTCAAGGTAGATCAAAGATGGGAATGCCAGGCACTAAGCCAAGAAAATCTATAAAAAAATGGAAGCCAAAAAAATAATTATCACTGGTGGTGCTACTAGAATTGGTTCAGCTATAGCAAAAAGTTTAGCTGGATATGATGTTAATATTGTAATTCATTTTAATAAATCAAAAAAATCAGCACTGCAATTAAAGATGGAAATAGAGGAAATAGGTGCTAGAGCTTATTTAATTAAGGCTGATCTCAGTAATATTAATCAGGTTAAGAAAATAGTGCCATTTGCTTATAAAAAAATGAAGGGTTTAGATTGTTTAATTAACAATGCATCTTTATTTGAAAAAGATGATTTAGAAAATTTTAGTGATAAAAGCTTTTCAAAACATTTAGATATAAATTTAAAAGCACCCGCATTTTTAATTAAAGATTTTAAAAGATACGTAAAAAATAAAGAGGCAAATATTATAAATATTATTGATCAAAGAGTGAAAAAACTCACTCCTTTCTTTTTTTCATATACTTTAAGTAAAGCTGCACTTGCAACACTTACAACAACTGCTGCTATGAAACTTGCTCCAAATATTAGAGTAAACGGAATTTCGCCAGGTCCAACTTTAAAGAATAAGAGACAATCAGAGAAACATTTTAAAGCTCAATGGAAATCCACAATTCTTCAAAAGAAAGTTGATTTAAACAATATTTGTGCATCAGTTAAATATTTTATTGAAAACAATAGCATTACAGGTCAAATAGTTAGCGTAGATAGCGGACAAAGTTTAGCATGGAAAACACCCGATATAATAAACTCAAAAGAATGAAAATAATTAAATTTAAACAAAAAAGATCTTATAGTTATAAAAGAAAAATTCTAATAAAGGATCTGGTTTTAAAGATGCTTGTAGGAATTCATAATTTTGAAAAAAAGAAAAAGCAAAGAGTTAGGTTTAATCTAGTTATTAATATTGATCAAAATTTATTTCCAAATGATAAAGATCTAAAAAGTATTGTTAACTATGAACAAGTAATTAAAATTATTATGAAGATTATATCAAGAAAACATTATCCACTTCTAGAAACTTTAGCTGAAAAAATATTCTCAAAACTTTTTGAGAATTTGAGAATAAAAAAAATTCTTTTAAGAATTGAAAAATTAGATGTGATAAAGAATACTGCTTCTGTAGGGATAGAGTTAGAAAAGACTAGATCAAATGAGTATTGAAAAAGGTAAAGAAATAATTCGAAAAAAAATCTTAAATCTCACTAATAATCCTGGGGTTTATAAAATGTTAACAGATAAGAATGAAATTCTTTATGTCGGTAAAGCTAAAAATATTCCTAATCGTCTAAAAAGTTATGTCTCGGATAGTCACCTTCCAATCCGAACAGAAAGAATGCTTTCGCTTACAAGAAAACTTGAAACTACAACAACAACTAATGAGAGTGAGGCTCTATTATTAGAGGCAAATCTCATAAAAAAGCATAAACCAAGATTCAATATTTTGCTAAGAGACGACAAATCATTCCCATACATATTTATTGGTCAAAAAGATAAATGGCCACAATTAACTAAATTGAGGGGAAAAAAAAGTAGAGATGGTTATTATTTTGGACCTTTTGCATCAGTAGGATCAGCAAACTGGACAATTAAAATACTTCAAAAAATTTTTTTGTTAAGGGTTTGTGATGATACAGTTTTTAAAAATAGAGATAGAGCATGTATTTTGTACCAGATTAGAAGATGTTCTGCTCCGTGTGTGGGTAAAATAGAAGAAAAAAACTATAAAAATTTAGTGGGTGATGCAGTTGATTTTATCTCTGGTAGATCTCAAAGAATTCAAAAAAATTTATCATTAGAAATGGAAAAAGCGAGTGAAGACTTGGATTATGAAAAAGCTGCTATTCTTAGAGACAGAATAAAAGCATTAACTCAAATTCAATCCTCTCAAAAAATAAATCAAACTAACCTTAAAGAAGCAGACGTTGTATCGGTTTTTAAAGAGTCTGGTAAAACTTGTGTTCAGGTTTTCTTTTTTAGATCAAAACAAAATTGGGGTAATCAAGCTTATTTTCCTAAGCATGATCCTGATGAAAAGGAAGAAAAAATTTTATCTTCTTTTTTAAGTCAATTTTATGAAAACAAAACAGTACCAAAGCTTGTACTTTTAAATATTGAAATTAATGAAAAAACTTTATTAGAAAAAACATTTTCTACTAGAGAAAAAAAGGAAATAGTAATTAAGAAGGCTTCAACAAAAGATGAAAAAATTGTCTCAGAAATGGCCCAAAAAAACGCTAAACAGGCATTAACTCAAAAAATTTTAGAAACTGAGAGTAATTCAAAACTTATAGACAACTTAGCAGATAAATTTAATTTAAACTTCAATGTAAACCTTATTGAAGTCTATGATAACAGTCATGTACAAGGGTCAGATGCAGTTGGTGCACTTATTACCTTCGGGAAAGAAGGATTTGTTAAAAAAAGATATAGAAAGTTTAATATTAAATCAGATGCAGTTAAAGGTGATGATTATGGGATGATGAAAGAGGTTTTGAATAGGAGATTTGTAAAAGCACTTAAAGATGAAAATACAAATATGACTTTACCAGACTTGATACTAATAGATGGTGGTAAAGGTCAATATTCCGTAAGTAGAGAAACCTTAAATGACCTTGGCCTTCACGAATTACCTATTATTGCAATTGCAAAAGGAAAAAACAGAAATGCGGGCGAAGAAACTTTTTTTCATCAAAATAAAGTTATTAAATTTAAAAAAAATGACCCTACTCTATTTTTTTTACAAAGGCTCAGAGATGAAGCACATAGATTTGCTATAAGTACCCACAGAGCAAAAAGAAGAAAAAATCTCAGTAAATCATTACTTGATCAAATCTCAGGAATAGGTAGAAATAGAAAAAGAGCCTTGCTACATCACTTTGGTTCCGCAAAATCAGTTGAGTCTGCAAGTTTTGAGGATTTAAAGTCTGTTGAAGGAATTGAGGAAAAAGTTGCTAAAAAAATTCACGATTTTTTTCACGATAATTAATTATGAAAATTAAAATACCTAATATATTAACAATCGGCAGAATTATAATTGTTCCTATTTTCGTTATAAGTTTTTATATTCCAGGCATTGTTGGTGATTTGGTACCCTTTTTTCTTTTTGCTATAGCCAGTTTTACAGATTATTTAGATGGCTTACTTGCTAGACTTTATAAGGAGGAGTCTAAACTAGGTGAATTACTTGATCCTATCGCAGATAAAATTTTAGTTGCAGCTGCTTTGGTGTTGTTAATTATGAATGGGATAATAAAAAATCTTGAGGTAATTGCAGCAATTATAATTTTGACAAGAGAAATTTTAATTTCTGGACTAAGAGAGTTTTTAGCAGAAAGAAAAGAATTAAATTTACCAGTATCTAGTTTATCTAAATTCAAGACTTTTATTCAAATGTTTTCTATAGCTATACTTTTAACAGGGGAAACAGGTAACAAAATTATAAGCTTTCAGGATTATAATGCTCAGACGATTGGTATTATTTTGCTATGGATTGCAGCATTTTTAACTTTATATACTGGATATGACTATTTAAGAAAAGGAATCGTGACCGCAATTAACGATGATAAAAAATAATTTATGAGTTTGTCGGAAATTAACAAAAGAGAAAAAGATTTTCATAATAAACTTCATTTATCTGAAGAGCTAGAAAGAAAAAGTCAGGGTAAGTTTTATAAAGCACTGTATGGACTGTATAGCGATTTTTTAAATATACTAAAGAATGAAACCAAAGCAAAACATGTATTAGACTTTGGGTGCGGTACAGGAAATTTCACAGGAAAAGTTATTAATTTTAACCCAAAAAAAATAGTAGCAGTAGATATTTCGGAAGAGGCAATAAAAAAAGCAAAAAATAACCCCAGCCTAAATAGAAAAAATATAGAATATAGAGTTGAGAATTGTGAAGATTTAAGTTTGAATTCAGACTCTTTTGATATAGCTTACGGTAGTGGCATACTCCACCATTTAAATTTAAATAAATCTTTATCTGAATTAAAAAGAATACTCAAAAAGGACGGTAAAATAGTATTTATTGAACCTATGGCTACAAACCCAATTATAAATCTTTATAGAAAATTTACACCAAATGCTAGAACATCTGACGAGCATCCTTTCAAGTTAAATGACATAGAATTTATTAAAAGTTTGTTTACTAATGTGGAGGTAAAATATTATGGATTTCTTACTTTAGTTTGTTTTTTATTTTATAAGGAACCAGAAAAATCAAATTTATTCCAAATTTTAAAGAGAATGGATGAAAAAATTTTAAATTTAAGATACTTTAAATTTCTTGCTTGGTCAGTTTTAATAAAAGCGAAAAAAAGTTAAGCAGCTACCTTTTTTCTTACTAAATTAATATAACTCTCAGATAAGTTCTTTATAAGATCGCAAACTTTAAATTTGTAATTATCTATTTGAGATACTGGTGTAATCTCTGCAGCTGTACCTGTTAAAAAACACCCAACAAAATTTGACATTTCTTCAGGTTTAATTTTCCTTTCTATAATTTTGATACCCTTGGACTTAGCTATACTAATTACACATTTTCTTGTTATTCCATCTAAAAAAGAGTCTGGTACTGGAGTATGTAGTGAACCATCCTTGTGTTTAAAAAAAATATTTGCACCGGTTGCCTCAGCAATATTTCCTTGATGATCTAACATAAGTGCATCAGAATATCCCTTGCTCTCAGCCTCATGCTTAGACAAAGTACAAATCATATAAAGACCTGCTGCTTTGGTGTCCCATGGAACCGAATTTGGTGGAGGTCGTCTCCATGATGAAGTTTGCAATTTAATTCCTTCAAGTTTTAGTTTTGGATCGAAATATGATCCCCATTCCCACGCAGCGATAGCCACATGTATTTTATTTTTTTGTGCGGAAATTGCCATCATTTCACTTCCTCTCCAAACAACTGGTCTTACATAGCCATTTTTAATTTTTTGTATCCTAATAATTTCATTAGACGCATCATTAATGTCTTTTTCACTGTAAGGCATTTTTATTCCCATTCTTTTGGCTGAGTAAAATAACCGGCTTGTATGGTCTTGAAGTTTGAAAATTTCACCTTCGTAAATTCTTTCGCCCTCAAAAACGCAACTGGCATAATGTAAGCCATGATTTAATAGGTGGACTTTTGCGTTTGTCCAATTGACTAATTCTCCATTAAACCAAATTTTTCCAGATCTCTTATCGTAAGGAATTGTTTCCATTAAGTATAAATTAAATAATTTTTTTCTAACAAAAAAGTATATTTGTTGGTAAAATATGTCAACATATCTGACCAAAATATGAAAGATTTGCTCTATTTAAAGGATGAACAAATAAAAGATTGCATACAGTTACTCTTGTACGCATATAGGGAAACGTTTTCCGACCCCTTAGAAATTCTAAAAAAAAACTCATTAGGAGCCGCACATTATCGGACGCTTCACTTAGTTGAGAGAAATGAAGGCATTAACGTTAATGAGTTGTTAATAAAATTAAAAATAACTAAACAAAGTTTAAATAGAGTTTTGAAAGAATTAAAAAGATTGAAACTAATTAAACAAGTAAGGGATAAAAATGACACAAGAAGAAAATTGCTTTACTTAGATCAAAATGGAAAAAAATTCTATCAAGAAGTATTTGAAAGTCAAAAGAAAAGGATTTTTAATGCACTAAAACATTCAGATTCGGACTCTGTAATAAAATTTAAAGAAGTTTTAAAAAAAATTATAAATGGAAAAAAATAAATTTCATATTTTAGTAGTTGATGATGATGATAAAATAAGATCACTAATCAAACAGTATCTTATTGGAAAAGGTTTTTTAATATCTACGGCTGAAAATGCCGAAAATGCAAAAAAGATAATTGAAATTTTTAATTTTAATTTGATAATTTTAGATGTGATGATGCCTGGCCAAAGCGGATATGATCTTACTAGAGAACTTAAAGAGACTAAAAATATTCCAATAATATTATTGACTGCTAAAGGTGAGGTCGAAAATAGAATCCATGGTTTAGAAATTGGTGCCGACGACTATCTTGGAAAGCCCTTTGATCCTAAAGAACTTTTATTAAGAGTCAAGAATGTTATAAAAACGAACCTTGATCCAAACAAAGTACTTTCAAGCAAAATTGGTGAAGCAGAGTTGAATTTAAATAAAATGATCATCAAACTGAAAAATAAAGTTAAAAAAATTAATTTGTCTGAAAAAAAAGTTTTAACAAAAATGCTGTCATCACCAGGGAAAATTTTTTCTAGACTGGAAATTGGTAAAATTGCCAACATAACTAAAGAACGTTCAATAGATGTGATGATAACTAGACTAAGAAAAAAAATTGAAATAGATCCAAAAAATCCAAAGTTTTTACAAACAATAAGAGGTTCAGGATATGTTTTATGGGTTAAATAATTTTATTAAAAAAATATTTCCTAAGAGATTATTTTATAGAGCTTTAATAATAGTTGCGGCACCAGTAATAATTCTTCAAATAACAATCAGTATAGTTTTTTTTGATAGTATTTGGATAAAAGCAAATAAAGGAATGACAAGATCTTTGGTAAGCGAGATAGAAACATTATTTGATGTTTATAAGTCTAATCAGACTAAAGAAAACATAAAACAAATTACTGATCTTTACAAAAAAAATTTTGATTTTGTAATTAATATTAAATCTGATGAATTACTCCCAAATACAAGATCAGATAGACGTTTTAGCCCAATGGACAGATCACTTCGAAGAGAAATGAAAAGTGCTTTTAAAAATAATTTTTGGTTTGATACTGTTACTTACATAGATCTAGTTGATCTAAGAATAAAAACAAATAATGAAGTTATTCAAATATTCTTCCCAAAAGATAAAATTGCCCCTTCATCTGTTAGGGTTTTTGTTCTTTGGTTGACTGTTCCCTCTCTACTTTTAATCACGATAGCATTGATTTTTTTAAAAAATCAAACAAGACCTCTTGTTAAATTATCCAAGGCTGCAGAGAGATTTGGAAAAGGGGAATTAGTAGATGATTTAAGACCTTCAGGTGCATTAGAAATCAGAAAAGCTACTTATGAATTTGATAGAATGATGAAAAGAATTAATAGACATTTGGCTCAAAGATCTGAAATGTTATCAGGAATTAGTCATGATTTAAGAACTCCTCTCACAAGATTAAAATTACAATTGGCCATGATGGATAAAAAAGATCTGGCTGAAAAAATGACAAATGACATTGACGAAATGGAAAAAATGTTAAGTGATTATCTACAATATGCAAAATCACAAGCTGAAGAAAATTCAACAAAAATTAATTTAAGCAATATGATCACTGAAATACTTAAAAATTACGATAAAAATAAATATGAATTTGAAAAAAGTGAAATGATAGAAATTGAAGGTAGAGAGAACTTAATAAAAAGATGCATTATAAATATTATTGGAAACGGTCTCGCATATGGTGATAAAATTAAAATTCAAATTAAGAAATCCATCAATGGCGGTATTATTATTGTTGAGGATAATGGCCCAGGAATACCCGAAAGTGAATTCTTAAATGTTTTTAAACCTTTTTATAGAATAGATAAAAGTAGAGGGCTCAATAAATCTGGAGTAGGTCTTGGTTTATCAATTTCACAGGACATCGTTAAATCGCATGGGGGGAAGATTGCGTTATCAAAAAGTAAAATGGGTGGTTTGCAAGTTAAAATTTCTTTACCTTTTTGATCTCTTTTTTTTAAGATTTGTTATTTCTTTTTGTTGTTTCTCAATTATTTTTTTAAGAACATTGAACTCATCTCTAGTTACTAAATCTAATTTACTTGCGAATTTCTCTTTATTAAATTTTACAGATGTCAAAAGTGCTTTAGCAATATCTTGAGAAGTAAGTACGCCTGTTTCAATCAAACCAGATAACATCTTTAAAAGCTTTTCAGAACTATTCATTTAATTCACTTTAAATTATAAGTAATTTAATTTCAATTATGATAAATTAAATTAAAATGATAGTTCATAACTTTGATCCGGTATTTATTGACTTTGGAATAATCGAGATACGTTGGTACTCGCTGGCTTATATATTTGGTATTTTATTTGGGTGGTGGTATGGGAAAAGGTTGATTAAAAAACAATTAGAAAAAAAATTAATCGATTTATACACTCATAAATATGATGATTTAGTTACGTATATAATTATTGGTGTGATCGTGGGAGGTAGACTCGGTTACGTTTTATTCTATAATTTTAATTTTTACCTAGAAAACTTGTTTGAGATTTTCAAAATATGGAAAGGGGGGATGTCTTTCCATGGTGGTTTTATAGGTGTAGCTTTAAGTATTTATATATTTTCAAAAAAAAATGATCTAAACCATCATGTTTATTTTGATAACATTTCTGCTGTTGCTCCTATTGGGTTATTTTTGGGAAGGATATCAAATTTTATAAATGGTGAACTTTATGGTACCGAAACACAAAAACCTTGGGGTGTGGTATTTCCAAAAATTGATGGTTTAATTAGACATCCATCCCAGATTTATGAAGCCCTTCTAGAGGGGGTATTACTTTTTATAATCTTAAATTTGATTATTTTATTTAGAAGAAATATACCTGGCTTAATTTCTGGAATTTTTTTAATTTCTTATGGTTTTTTTAGGATCATTTGTGAAAATTTTAGAGAACCTGATAGTCACATTGGTTATATTTTCCAAAATTATAGTGTAGGGACTCTATTAAGTTTTGTAATGATATTATTTGGAATATTGTATTCATTAAGGATAATAAATGCAGAAAAAAATTGATAAAATTTTTTTTAAAGATAAATCAATTCCAGTTGATTTGTTTCTGGATAAAATTCTTTATCATAAAAAACTAGGATACTATCAAAAGAAGAATCCATTTGGAAAAAAAGGTGATTTTGTTACTGCGCCAAACATTTCCAATGTTTTTTCTGAAATGATTGCAATCTGGTTTGTGAGTTTTTGGGAAAATTTGAATAGACCTAATAGGATCAACTTTATTGAATTGGGTCCCGGGAATGGTGATTTCAGCTTGTCATTAATAAATACACTTAAAAGATTTCCAAATTTATCAAAAGCTACCAAAATTTATTTATATGAGAGAAGTGAAAAACTTATTGGAATTCAGAGGAAAAAAATAAATTCAAGGAAAGTATCATGGATTAAGAATTTTGACCGTATCAATGACGGTCCTGTTATTTTTTTTGGTAATGAGTTTTTAGATGCCTTGCCTATTAAACAGTTTAAAAAAATTAAAAATAATATTTATGAAAAACATGTCTTAATCAAAAATAAAAAAATTAATTTTATTTTGAAAAAAGCTTCAAAAGTAAATATTAAAAAGCTAAGAAATTATAACCTTCTTGATGATGATGGAATTATTGAATATCCTGTATTTGGTTTTAAAGAGCTTGATAAAGTGTGTAGTAAAATAAGGGAGCTTAATGGTGGAGCGCTATTTATTGATTATGGATATTACTCTAAAAAAAATATTGATACTTTACAATCTGTATTTAAGCATAACTTTAATGACCTGAGTAAAAACGTTGGCAACTCAGATGTAACGTCACTAGTAAATTTTGATTTATATAAAAGATACTTTATTAAAAACGACTTATATGTTGAAAAAATTATTACTCAAAGTGAATTTCTTCAAAAAATGGGTATTTTAGAAAGATATAAAATTTTATCTGACAAAATGAATAATAAAAAGAAAATTAATTTACATTCAAGGATACAGAGGTTGATAAACCCATCAATGATGGGGCAAACTTTTAAAGTAATTTTTACTAAAGACAAAAAATGCAAATTTTCTCTAGCTTTTAGATAATGTTTTACTCTAGTAATTTAAAAAAAATTAACCAGATTAGGCATTGTTTTTTTTCAAGAAAGAATGGAAATTCTTCTGGAATTTATAAAAGTCTTAATTGTGGTATTGGCAGTAAAGATAAAAAGCAAATAGTAGAAAAAAATTTATGTGTTGTCGCAAAAAAGCTTGATGTAAAACGTGAAAAATTGGTTCTAATGAATCAAACTCACAGTAATAGAGTGTTAATTTTAAACAATGAAAATGAAAAACTTAGGGTTAATGCTGATGCGATATTAACAGAAAAAGTAGATTTAGCTTTAGGGGTTTTAACAGCAGATTGTGCTCCGATATTAATTTACGAAATTAAAAAAGAAATTATCGGTTGTATCCATGCAGGATGGAAAGGCGCAATAGGCGGTATAATAGAAAATACTATTGATAAAGTAATTAAAATGGGTGGAAATCCAAAAAATATAGTCGCTGCAGTAGGTCCTTGTATTAGTCAGAAAAGCTATAATGTAAAAAAAGATTTTTATTTAGAATTTAAAGAAAAAATAGAAAATAGTGATACTTTTTTTATCAGAAAGGAAAATGACTCATTCCTTTTTGATTTAAGAGCTTTTGTAACAAAAAAATTGAATAAAAATGGTGTTTTGCAAGTGGATAACATTAATTTGGATAGTTTTGCAATGACTGATGAATATTTTAGCCATAGAAGGGCCAAAAAGTTGGGCGAGAATGATTATGGAAGATGTATATCAGTAATTAAGAAAACTGATATACAAAATTAATTGAAACCCTTATTCATTGGATGTATAAAGTAAATGTCCTAATGAAAATTTTATCAGGAACAAGTAACCCCACGCTAAGCAAAAGTATATCTAGGTATCTTAAAACCAAGCTTGTAAATACAAATATTAAAAAATTTGCAGATGGCGAAATCTATGTTGAAATTAATGAGAACATAAGAGGTAACAGCGTTTTTGTTATTCAGTCTAGTGCGACTCCTGCTAATGATAATCTTATGGAGCTCCTTTTATGTATTGATGCTTTAAGAAGATCCTCTGCCAAAAATATTACAGCAGTGATTCCATACTTTGGTTACGCAAGACAAGATAGAAAAGTTGTTCCTAGAACTTCAATTTCAGCAAAACTAGTTTCTAATCTTATAACTAATGCTGGTGCAAACAGAGTTGTCACGGTTGATTTACATGCGGGACAAATACAAGGTTTTTTTGATATGCCCGTTGATAATTTATTTACAACTCCATTGTTTGCCAGGTACATAAAAAAAAATATAAAAAGTAAAAATTTTATTTGTGTATCACCAGATGCAGGCGCAATTGAGAGAACAAGAGCGTTGGCAACAAAAATTAATGCTGACTTGGCAATTATAGATAAGAGAAGACCAGAGCCAGGAAAATCAAAAGTTATGAATATTATTGGAAATGTAAATGATAAAGATTGTATAATAATAGATGATATAATTGATAGTGGAGGGACTATCATAAATGCAGCTGATGCCCTTGTGAAAAAAGGTGCAAAAAGTGTTTATGTCTTTATTTCACACGCAGTACTAAGTGGAAACGCTATTAAGAATATTCAAAAATCAAAAATTAAGAAATTAATTATTACAGATACAATCGATAATACAAAAAAAATTAATAAAGCTAATAAAATACAAGTTTTATCCATCGCTCAGCTTATGGCTGAGGCTATAAAAAGGATTTCAAATTCAACATCTGTATCCAGTCTATTCAATTAGCGCTTGTTTTATTTCAAAGTTGGGTTATAAATTGCTGTTTCAAATGACAAATAATTTAAAAGCAACTAAAAGAGAGTCGAAAACTTCTGGAGATCTGAATAACCTTCGAACAAAAGGATTTATTCCAGCGATTCTATACGGGGGAAATAACCCAAGTTTAAAAATAAGTATTGATGAAAAACTTTTAAGTAAAGTATTTAGCTCTGACTCATTTCTTTCGACAGTAATTGATTTAAATATAGATGGACAAACTGAGAAGGTGATTCCAAGAGACATTTCTTATCATGTAATTTCTGATAAGCCTATACATATAGACTTTATGAGAGTGGCTAAAGGTTCAAAAATTATTTTACAAATACCAGTTATTTTTAAAAATAATAAAGATTGTCCGGGCTTAAAGAGCGGTGGTGTATTAAACATTGTACGAAGAAAAGTTGAATTAAGTTGTTCTGCAGAAAATATTCCAGAAAATATTGTTGTCGATTTAGCTAATCTTGAAATTGGGGCAAGTATAAAAATTTCATCAGTAAAGCTTCCAGAAAATGCTCAACCAACAATCACTGATAGAGATTTTGTAGTTGCAACAATTGCAGCACCAACAATTGTCAAAGAGCCTGAAAAACCTTCTGAAGAAGTTTCTGCAGAGGGAGCTGAAGGTGAAGCCGCTGCTGCAGCAGAAGGTGGTGAAGCAGCTGCACCTGCTAAAGAAGGTGATGCGGCTAAGAAAGATGATAAAGGTAAAGAAGCTGCTGGCGATAAAAAGTCTAGTGGTGAAAAAAAGCCAGAAAAAAAATAAATAAATATGTTATTATTAGTAGGTTTAGGAAACCCAGGTCCAAATTACGACAACAACAGACACAATATTGGATTTAAGGTTATCGATGCGATCAATCAACAATTTAGTCTCTCAAAACAAAAACCAAAATTTAAAGGTCTTCTTACAACTGGAAATATTGACAATAAAAAAGTTTACGCAATAAAACCTTTGACATTTATGAACAACTCAGGAACTTGTATTAAAGAGTTAATAGAATATTTTAAAATAGACGCGAAGAATGTTTTTGTTTTTCATGACGACTTGGACATAGACCTTGGAAAAGTAAAAGCAAAATTCGGTGGAAGTAGCGCAGGTCACCACGGTATAGAGTCAATTGATAAATCAATAGGAAAAGATTACTCAAGAGTAAGAATAGGAATTGGTCATCCAAAAAATGGCAAAAAAGTTGATACACACGTTCTTGAGGACTTCAGTGATACTGAGGAAGATAGAATAAAAGATATAACTGAAAATATTGTAAAGCTTATTCCAACTTTAATTGAGAAAAAAATTGATGTTTTTTCCAGTAAGGTGAACGAAAACCTTAATGGGATTTAAGTGCGGAATTGTTGGGCTGCCAAATGTTGGGAAGTCTACTTTATTTAATGCTTTAACATCCTCTAAAAACGCACAAGCTGCAAATTTTCCTTTTTGCACTATAGATCCTAATATTGGAATTGTTGATGTTCCAGATGATAGGCTTGATATTTTACATAAATTATCGAAATCAAAAAAAAAAATTAATACAAATATTACATTTGTTGATATTGCTGGACTTGTAAAAGGAGCGTCAAAAGGTGAAGGATTAGGCAATAAGTTTTTATCACATATTAGAGAAGTTGACGCAATTATTCATCTTGTTAGATGTTTCGACTCAACAAATATACAGCACGTAAATAAAAAAATAGATCCTATAAATGATTTAGAAACTATAAAAACAGAAATTTTGCTATCAGATATTGGGTCACTGGAAAAAAAACTTGAGAAAAACTCAAAAAAAAAGATGTCAGATAAAGAGATAATATTATTAGAGGAGGTTCTAAAAAAATTAAATACTGGTGAAAATATTAAAGAATATAGTAGCTTAGAAAATTATAATATTTTGAGAGAGATAGGCCTGATATCTATAAAACCATATATAATAGTTTGTAATGTTGATGAAAAAAATGTCTCTAAAGGAAATAATTACACAAAAGTCTTAAAAGAAAAATACCCTAACGAAAAATTTGTTATAATTTGTGCTGATATCGAAGACCAAATTACTGAACTAAAATCAGATGAAAAAGAACTTTATATGAAAAATATTGGTTTAGAAAAGACTGGCCTTAATAAACTTATAAATACAGGTTATGATTTACTTAATTTAAACACTTTTTTTACTTCAGGTCCTGAGGAAACTAGAGCGTGGACAATAAAAAAAAATACAGCCGCACCTCAAGCTGCCGCTGTGATACACACAGATTTTGAAAAAAAGTTTATAAGAGCCGAAGCAGTTTCTTTTGATGATTTTCAAAAATATGGAAGTTTTGAAAAAGCTAAGGAAAATGGAAAACTTAGGTTAGAAGGAAAAGATTATTTAGTCAAAGATGGGGACGTATTATTTTTCAGAGTCAATCCTTGACCAAATTCTTCTCATACTTAAGTAAACCAGTAGAGTAAATATTGTTAAGAAAATTATTACTTTAACTCCCATTTTATGTCTTGTTTCTAAATGTGGCTCAGCAGTCCAAGTAAGAAAAGTTGTTACGTCTTTTGCCATTTGGGCTTGAGTAGTTTGTGTCCCATCAGCGTAAGTAACTATCCCTTCAGATAATGGATTTGACATTTTAATTTTTTGCCCATCCATATATTTATTGTAATAGACGCCTTCCTCTAACTCGAAACCTGCAGGTGGATCTTCATAACCCATTAGTACAGAATAAATATAGTCTGATCCTCCTTTTCTAGCTTTAACTAACACTGACATATCTGGAGGATATGCCCCTCCATTTGCAGCAGTTGCAGCCTGTACATTTGGATATGGCGAAACAAATTTGTCTGATGGTCTACCTGGCCTAGTAAACATTTCACCATCTGAATTCGGTCCGTCTTCGACTTCAAAATTCGCTGCAATTGCCTTAACTTGTTCCACAGAAAATTCTGGGCCACCAGGTTCACCTAAATTTCTGTAACTAACTAAATTCATTGAGTGACAAGAAGCACAAACTTCTGTGTAAACTTGGTAGCCTCTTTGCAATGAGGCCCTATCAAATTTTCCTGTAACCCCTTTAAAGGACCAATCAATTTTAAGAAGTTTAACCTTTTCTTCTGATCTAACACTATTAAATGTTATTGAAAAAAAAATAAGAAAAAGAATTAAAAATCGTACTCTAAGATTACACATCTTTTTTATCACTTCTGGCCATTTCAGGTTTAAGCATACCACCTAATACAGGTTCTGAAATACTTAATGGCACCGGCTCTGTCTTTTCAATTCTACTTAGGACAGGAAGGACAATTAAAAAGTGAGCAAAATAATAAATTGTTCCAACTCTTGCTATTAGTAAGTATAAACCTTCCGCTGGCATTGCTCCTACATATCCTAAAGCCAATACGTCAATTACTAGCAACCAAAAGAACTTTTTATAAAGTGGTCTAAAAACAGTTGATCTTACTTTGCTACTATCTAGCCATGGAAGGGCCATCAAAATGAAAATAGACCCCAACATCAAGACTACTCCTCCAAGTTTATCTGGAACAGCTCTTAAAATTGCATAAAAAGGTAATAGATACCATTCTGGTACAATATGTTTTGGTGTTACTAGTGGATTTGCCTCAATATAGTTATCGCTGTGACCAAGAATATTTGGAGCGAAAAATATAAATCCGGCAAAAATAGTCATAAAAATTAAAAGTGCAAACAAATCTTTGATTGTAATATATGGATGAAATGGAACTGTATCCTTTGATGGTTTTTTAATATCGATTCCAATTGGATTGTTATTACCTGGTACATGTAAAGCCCATATATGCAATACTACTAATCCTAATATTAAAAATGGAAAAAGATAATGTAAGCTAAAAAATCTTGTTAAAGTTGGATTATCTACCGAGTAACCACCCCATAACCAAGTTACGATACTCTCACCTACTAAAGGAATTGCGCTAAATAAATTTGTAATTACCGTTGCTCCCCAAAAACTCATTTGACCCCAAGGTAAAACATATCCCATGAAAGCTGTTGCCATCATTAAAAGATAAATTAACATTCCAAGTATCCAAATTATTTCTCTTGGCGATCTATATGAACCATAGAAAAGAGATCTAAATATATGAATATACACAGCTAGAAAAAACATAGATGCTCCATTACTATGGATGTATCTTATCAACCATCCGTAATTAACATCTCGCATAATATGTTCAATACTATTAAACGCCATGTCAGCATGAGCAACGTAGTGCATACCTAAAACTATTCCTGTTATAATTTGGGAAATTAAACAAAAAGTTAAAATTCCACCAAAAGTCCACCAATAATTCAAATTTTTAGGTGTTGGATAATCTGTTAAATGTTTACTTAAAGTTAATAACGGAAGTCTGTCATTAAACCATTTGCCGAATTTTGAACTTGGTACGTAATTTTCACTCATCTTCTTTTATCCAATCTTAATTGTGTTATCGTCAACGAAAGCATATTTAGGGATCTCCATGTTAGTAGGAGCTGGTCCTTTTCTTATTCTTCCAGAGGTATCATAATGTGATCCGTGGCATGGACAAAACCAACCATTGTATTCACCTTTATCAGATAGAGGTACACATCCTAAATGAGTGCAAATACCCAACATTACTAACCACTCAGGGTTTTTTACTCTATCTTGATCCTTTTCGGGATGAGGTAGATCGTCCAGACTTACTGATTGCGCTTCTGCAATCTCCTCTTGGGTTCTTCTTTTAATAAAAACTGGTTTTCCTCTCCATAAGACTGTAATTGATTTTCCAGGTTCGATTTGGCTTATATCAACTTCGGTTGATGCTAATGCTTTGACTGAACTATCTGGATTCATTTGGTCAATTAAAGGCCAAATAGTTGCACCTATACCAATAGCACCAACTGTATAGCTAGCCGTAAAAATAAAATCTCTTCTGTTGCCCTTTTTTTCTGGTTTATCCATAGATTTATAATATCATTTAATACTATTAAATAAGGCTTATTTAAAGATCTTGGTAGGGTCATAATGACACAAAAATATACTAAAAAATCGAAGTTTTTTTAGATTATAAACAGGAAAATTATTTTTTATGGACTTAAATTTAGAAATTCAAAAAAAACTATCTTCTGAGTGGTTTTTGTATCTCCAATCACTTATCTGTTATGAATTTGAAAGGATTGAAAAAGAGGTGTCTAAAAGAAAAAGTGTGGTATCAAAAAAATTTAAAAAAAATACATGGAGTAAAAAAGATGTTAATGAAGGAGGTGGACAATACTTTATACTTAAAAATGGACAGGTATTTGACCAGGTAGGTGTAAACTTTTCAAAAGTACAGGGAAAATTCCCTAAAAATTTTAGATCAAAAATACCGGGAGCAAATGAAAATCCTAATTACTGGGCATCAGGAATTTCTGTTGTCGCTCACATGAAAAATCCTAAAGTTCCTGCAGTACATTTTAATACAAGATTTATTACTACTTCTAAAAGTTGGTTTGGTGGAGGTATGGACGTAACACCAAGTTTTAAAGACAATAGAGAAAAAATATTAGTACATAAAAATTTAAAAAATTTATGTGTTAAAAATAAAAAAAGTTATAATAATTTTAAAAAGTGGTGTGATAAGTACTTCTTTATAAAACATAGAGAGGAACCAAGAGGTATTGGAGGAATTTTTTTCGATTATTTGTATAACGACTGGGATCAAAACTTTAAATTTATAAGGGAATTGGGACTATGTTTTCTTACTACTTCTCAAGAAATTATAAATAGTAAAATCAAAAAAAAATGGAGTAAGAAACATAAATACGATCAGAATTTAAAAAGAAAAAGGTACGTCGAATTTAATTTGTTATATGATAGAGGTACAAAATTTGGATTAAATACTGGTGGAAATGTAGACGCAATTTTTATGTCATTTCCTCCATTAAATTAAAATGGAAAAAGAACCCATAACAACCCAAGGACTTAAAAAACTTCAAGAAGAATTAGAAGATTTAAAAAATAATAAAAGACCGAAAGTAGTTGCTGCTATAGCTGAAGCTAGAGCTCACGGTGACCTGAAAGAAAATGCTGAATATCATGCTGCAAAAGATCAGCAAGGCCATATAGAGGGAAGAGTTCTTGAGATTAACGATATAATTGCTAGAGCAAATGTTATTGATGTATCAAAATTTGATAATACAGGGAAAGTTATTTTTGGCTCAACAGTCTCTGTAAAAGATTTAGAAAGTGAAAGTAAAAAAACTTTTAAAATAGTTGGTAAAGACGAAGCTGATATAAGTAAAAACTTAATTTATTTTAAATCACCAATCGGTAAATCACTTATAGGAAAATCTGTCAAAGATTTGATTACCGTAAATACACCATCCGGTGAAAAAAATTTTGAGATACTAGAAGTTCAATATATTTAATTTATTTAAATTTTTTTATAGTTTTTGATAGTTGATCGTCGTCTAAATTAAAATTATTTTCAAGCCACTTATCCTTAATCTCTTGAATAGCCTCACCCATTTTTTTTCCACTTTTTAAACCTTTATTTGATAGGTATTCACCAGTGATTGGAAACTTTGGAATAGAGACATCATCTATTTTTGATAAATTTTTAATAAATTCATTTGGTTTAAAATTTTTTTTTATTATATTGCTTAATAAAAATAATGATTTAATTTTTTCTTTACCAAACAAAAATATATTTTTATTTAGGTCTTTTTTAAAAAAATTTTTATTTGACTGAACTTCTTTAAAATACTTGCCTAAAAAATTTAGGTGCTCTTTGGACTCATTGGAAATATTATATTTATGTAGAAAGTATTCATGGTTGTTTGAACCGTCGATTAAAAGAGAAGCTAAAATATTGTTATTATTTAAAATATTAGGCAAAAGTTTCCTTAAAGCTGAAAAATTACTTACCCTATCAAAGTATTTAAATTCTGGGAAAATTAAAATAAAAATTTCAAGAAAATTTTTGTCTTTGGTTAATTCCTCGAAGTTTTTCAATTTTAAAATCTTATTTAGCTCAATAAATATTCTTTCTTTTGAAAGTTTTGTTACTCCACCCAAATTTTTTTGTATAGCTCGTAGTGTTTCCTTATTAAAATCAAAATTTGAATATTCTATTGAAAATCTTAAAAATCGTAAAATTCTTAAATAATCTTCTTTAATCCTTTGATCTGGATCTCCAATAAATTTTACGATTTTATTTTTTAAGTCGTGAACTCCAAGGTGCGGGTCAAAAATTTTACCTTTTACGCTCATGTATATTGCGTTAAAAGTAAAATCTCTTCTTTGAGAATCTTCTTCCCAATCGTTGGTAAATACCACAGATGCGTGCCTTCCATCTGTGGATATATCTTTTCTTAAAGTAGTTATTTCAAAATTTTGTTTTTCCAAAACTAATGTTAATGTTCCATGTTCAATTCCAGTTTTTTTCACTTTAACATTTGTCTTTTCAAATTTTTTAATTATTTCTTCTGGTTGTAAAACTGTTGCAATATCTATGTCATCAATTTTTTGATTTAGTAGATATTTTCTTACACAACCTCCAACGAACATAGCTTGAGGTTTTTCATATCCTTCATTTAAAATTTTAAAAATTTGTTTTATATTTTTTGACTTATAAAATGGAAATAGTAATTTTTTTAATTCGTAAAAAATGTTCATATTTTTGGCTGGGGCGCTAGGATTCGAACCTAGGATGGTGGTACCAAAAACCACTGCCTTACCGCTTGGCTACGCCCCAATTCAATTTTTTGATATACCACAAAAAATGAAATTTAAATAGTTTTACCAACAACACACCAAAACTTGGGAAATCTTTTTTTGATTTTTTTTAATCCTAAATCAGCACTCTTTTTTGTTAAAAATACACCAAAACAAGCAGAACCTGATCCTGTCAATCTTGAAAACTGGCATTTTTTCAAATTCTTTAACTCAAATAAAATTTTTTTAATTATAGGAAATTTTGATATTACGATTTCCTGTAAAGAATTTTGTTCATTTAACAAATTATTGATTATTTTTTTTTTTGAACTTTTTGAATAAACTATTTTTGTTTTAAAATTATTTAAATTACGAATATTTGAATATATTTCTTTTGTAGAGCATTTTAGGAAAGGATAAACTAGAATAAAATAAAGCTTAATTTTACTTTTTAGATTTGTAATTTTGTATAATTTTTTTTGAAAAATTTGATTTGAATAGAAAAATAATTTTAGATCAGAACCAATATGTTTTGAAAAAATAGACTTGTTTTTCTCTGTTAGTTTTTTCTTTTCTACTAAGTTTTTGATTAAATAGGCCGCGTTGCTGGAACCACCCCCTAAACCAGAAAAAACGGGAATTTGTTTTTTAATTTTAATATCATACTTAAAATTTTGATCAATAAAACCTTTTTTCCTTAAAATATAAAGTGATTTAGTTATCGTATTATTTTTATTAATTTTATTACAAAATTTTCCGTAAAATTTTATTTTGTCTGTTTTAGATTTATTTTTCTTAATGTTAATTTCATCAAATAAATTAATTAGAAAAACTAAACTCTGTATATTATGAAGTCCACTATTATTAACTTTGTTGCCAATATTTAAAAATAGATTAATTTTAGCAAATGATTTAAATTTTTTATTTCGCATTTATTGTAATTAAATTTTTTCTAAACCAAATAATAATTTATTTTGAATCTTTTTTTTGAGTTCATTTTCAGTATCTTCTAATGTTAAAACGTATTCCCAATAATATCTTGCTTGAATTTTCTTGTCTATCATCCACAGACAATCAGCAAAATGATCATTAACAACTGGATCATCAGGCATCATTTGTATTGCTCTCTCTAAATGAAATTTGGCTTTATTAAAATTCTTAAGCTTGTATTGTGCCCAACCCAAAGAGTCGGTTATATATCCATCATTTTTTTTCAAATTATTTGCCTTCTCTAGCATAGAGAGTGCTTCTTTTGTTTTTTTATTCTGTTCTATCCAAGTGTAAGCCAAATAATTTAAAGTGTAAGCTTGATCAGGTTCTATCTTAAGAGATAATAATAAATCTTTTTCTGCTAATTCCCAATTTCCGTTTCTCTCGTAAGCAGTTCCTCTTCTATCCAAAATTCTTGGATACATTATATTGTCACTTTTCATTGTTGATAAAATATCTGAGTAAAGCTTAATTGACTCTGTAAATTTATCATGTCCCCTTAAAAAATTTGCAAAGTCAAAAGTTCTAAAAATGTTTTTATCGATATCCTTATAAATTCTATTTAAATATTTTAGAGACTTTTCTGGACTATCCAACTCGTCAATAATTAACGCGATTTCCTTACTTGCATGCCATTTATAAAATGACCCAATTTTAAATAAACCTTCAAAAATTTTTTTTGACTCTTGATACTTTTTTAACATAAGTAAATTTTCTGCAAGTAATGCATTATAGGAAAGGAAATTTGGATTTAGAAACTTTGATAAGTTTATATATAAATTTGAGAGTTCATATTTTTTTTGAACAGATAAAGCATTAGCAAAAGCATAAAATATTTCTGCCAAAATATGTTCTGGTTTGTTACAAGAAAATTGATTTTTATTAAAATTATCTCTATTTAAATCTTCTTTCAGCTGATTAATCAATAAGTTTCTAGGATATTTATCTATTGTTAAATCAATAATTGACCTGGCCTCTTCCTCTCTGTCTTTTTTAATCAAATAGTTTGCGAAGAAAAAGTTATATCTATAAAATTTTCCACTTTCATCTAATATAATTTTTGAAAATTTTTCGTCTAAATCTGGATTATCAAAATAACAGTAGGCAAAAACTTCCTGTATGGCTTTGAAACTGCCAAAACTATCTGGCATAAACTTAATTTTATCAATGTCTTTAATATTATTTGATATCAAAATTTCAGACCAGTTTATTAATGAAATTTTAAGTGGTTCAAAAATTAATGAATTTCCAATATTAGAATCTAGTTTACTAAAATGTAGTTTGGCTAAGGTATAGTTTTTATTTTTAAATTCATGCAAACCTAAAAAAAGTTTATTTTCAAAACTAGCGTTGCCTTTTTTATCTAAACTTTTAGAAAAAGAATATGCTTCATTATATTTTTGAAGATAAATCAATGATTGTATAAAAGTTGAAGAAAATTTATTATTTTCTTTTTCTGAGTTACTAAATTTATCAAAATATTTATTTGAGACATCGTATTCGAAGTTATTAAAAGCTACTGATCCCGAAAAATAATTGGATATATTTTTGGCATCTTTGCTTAAACCTAATATATTGGAGTGTGAATAAGTCGATATAATAAAAAATAATATAGTTAATATGATAGTTTTAAATATATTGTTGTTTGACATCATAAAATATGAAAAAAAAAATTAAATCAATTAAAGTCAAACTTTACCATAAACTAATAAATAATAAACTGATCTATGACAATAAACCGCTAAATAGATATAACAATAGTGTTAATATAATTCCAAATATGAGTTTAACTAAAAAACAAAATTTATTGTCTTTACTGAAAGATAAAATTAAATCAATTAGAAATTGTGAACTCAAAAAAAATGCAACTAATCTAGTTTTTTCTGATGGCAATGCACTTGCTAAAATAATGATTATTGGCGAAGGACCGGGGGCTAACGAAGATAAAGAGGGTAAACCTTTTGTTGGTAGAGCAGGAAAACTACTTGATAAAATGCTCGAGTCTATCAAGCTTAACAGAAAAAATGTTTATATATCAAACGTGGTGAATTTCAGACCCCCTGAAAACAGAAGGCCGACTGATGAAGAGATAAGTCGGTATCTTCCATTTTTAGAAAAACATATAGAGATAATAAATCCTAAAATTTTGTTGTTGTTAGGAAGTACTGCGTTGAATGCAATAATAGGAAATAAATTAGTTATTTCTAAAGCAAGAGGAAAATGGATAAATAAAAAAATTGGTAATATTGAAACAAGTGTTATAGCGTCTTTCCATCCTGCCTTTTTAATGAGACAGCCTGATCAAAAAAAATTTGCATGGCAAGATTTAAAGATGATTAGGAAAAAAATTTCTGAATTTAAAATCAATTTGAATGGCAAATAAATTATTCGCAGGCGTGGATGAGGTTGGAAGAGGTTGTTTAGCAGGACCTGTTGTTTCTTGTGTGGTGATTTTAAAGAAGAATATTAAAAAAAAGCTATTAAGAGATTCAAAGATGATTCCTTTCAAAGATCGTTTATATATTGCAGATCACATTAAAAAAAATTCTTGGTTTTCTATAGGTATTGCGTCTGTGAGTGAGATAGATAAATATAATATATTTAATGCTTCATTACTTTCAATGGAAAGAGCAATTAAAAAATTGAAAAAAAAACCTGATCTTTATTTAATAGATGGTACGCATGGTCCAAAAAAAATAAAGAATTTTAAAACAGTAATTAAAGGTGACCAGAAAATAAAATGTATTTCTGCGGCATCAATAGTAGCAAAAGTTTTTAGGGATCTTTATATGATCAAATTGGGAAATAAATTTCCCCAGTATAATTGGCAAAAAAATTTTGGGTACGGAACCTTGCAACATTTAAATGCATTAAAAAAATTTGGAATTTCTAATTACCATCGAAAAAGTTACAGACCTGTACACAATATCTTGTCAAAATAAGAATTTTCAACACACGATAGACTCTTTTTTTTTTAAAAAAAAAATTGACTGAAGATTCAATTTCGGGTTGAATTCAGTAAATGACGAAATTTCGTAACAAAATTATAAATGGCGATTCTTTAGAAGTTTTAAAACAAATTCCCAGTAAAACTTTTGATTTAGTTTTTGCTGACCCTCCTTACAACATGCAAATCGGTGAAAAGTTAAAACGACCCGATAATAGTAAAGTTAATGGTGTTAATGATAAGTGGGATCAATTTATAAACTTCAAACATTATGATGAGTTTTCCAAAGAGTGGTTAAAAGAATGCAAAAGAATTTTAAAGGACAATGGTTCTATGTGGGTTATAGGTACTTATCATAATATTTTCAGACTAGGTTATCATATTCAAAACTTAAATTATTGGATTTTAAACGATGTTATTTGGAGAAAAAATAATCCAATGCCAAATTTTAAAGGAACGCGATTTACAAATGCACATGAAACACTGATTTGGGCATCAAAAAGTAAAAAATCAAAATACACATTTAATTATCAGTCATTAAAATGCTTAAATGATGATTTACAAATGAGATCTGACTGGACGCTTCCTATTTGCAATGGAAAAGAAAGACTAAAAAAAAATGGAAAGAAGGTTCATTCAACACAAAAACCTGAGGCTTTGTTGCATAGAATTATATTAGCATCAACAAATAAAGGTGATTTAATATTTGATCCATTTATAGGTACAGGAACCTCAGCTGTAGTTGCAAAAAAACTTGGTAGAAAGTTTTTTGGAATAGAAAAAGATAAGAAATATTTTAGCGCAGCAAATAAAAGAATAAATTCAACAAAAATTATTGAAGATAACTATCTTGATACAGTTGAGAATAATAAGTCTAAACCTAGGATACCTTTTGGTTCCTTAGTTGAAATGGGTATAATAAAACCAGGTTCTATTTTATTTGATCAAAAAAGGAAATTTAATGCCAAAATAATGGCTGATGGAAGTTTAAAACATAAGGGTAATGAGGGATCAATTCACAGAGTGGCAGCTAAAATAATGGGAACCGAAAGTTATAATGGCTGGACTTACTGGTATTGTAATATAAAGGGAAACTCGGTTTCTATAGATAATTTAAGACAAAGATTAATATCAAAAAATACTTAATTAGTTGTAAACTTTTCCAATATAATTATTTAAAAAGATTTTATTTTTTAATATTATTTTTAAAGATTTATTCCTAATTGTTTTTAAGATTGGATTAGAAAAATGGAATATACGATAATTTAATTTAGATCTTCGATTGATAACTTTTGTTCTCTCTAACCTTTTTTTAAAAAAAAGATCTGGATTATGTTTATTATCTTTAGATAAAAAATTAAATAATTCATTAGCAGCCTCAATTGACTGAGAGGCGCCCTGGGCCATAGTAGGAGGAAAAGTAAAAAAAGCGTCTCCTATATAAAATAAATTTTTATAAATTGATTTTGAGGGTTTTTTTGAAGTATAAATCGGCCAATATTCTAATTTGTTCACGAAAAGACTTTCTAAATTTTTATTTTGTGGGATTATTTCTTTTTTAATTAGTGCTTTCAAATCAATATTATTGGATAATTTTTGACGTATTATACAAACAACATTTAATTCACCTTTTTTATTAATTGGGTAGATTACGATATGTGCATTTTTAAGCATGATTAGGGATATACTGTTTTTATCATAATTAGACTCTGGTAAATTTCTAAGGATTGATCTTATTGCAATTGATCCATTATAGACTGGTTGAATACTTTTGTTTTCTACAATTGATTTTGTATTTGAGAAGACACCATCTGAAATAACTATGAAATCTACCAGATCATTTGTATTATCTTTAAAATTAATTAAAAGCTTTTCTTTAATTTGTGAAATTTTTTTTACTTCTTTTCCGAATCTCAGATTATTTGCAAATAATTTATTTTTTAAAAATTCAATTAAAACTGATCTTTTTAAAGTTGTATACTTAAATTCTTCTGAATTAAATCTTGATATATTTACATCACAAATCTTATGATTGTCGCTTGAATAAAAATTTAAATTAGATGGATTAGAAAATTCTTTATTATCTATACTGGATAATCCAATTTTATTTAAAATAGAAACGCTATTAGGTGCCAATTGTATTCCATAACCTTCTTCGAGGCTTAATATTTTTTCTTTTTCATAAACCACTATTTCAAAATTTAAATTTTTTTTGAATAGATTTGCGATGGTCAATCCAGCAATTCCAGACCCTATAACTGCAATTTTTTTTTTCATCAATATAAATTCTCTACTTGTTTAAATATTTTTTTTGCAAATGTTGGTGTAAATTCTTTTTTATCATTTATAGAATACCAATTTAAATCTTTCGGAATTTTATTTGAAAATTTGTAATATAAATTAATATTTAATCTTTTATTTGAAATCGAATTCTTGTAATTACACAAAAAATTCCAATTTTTAAATTTATTTTTTCTTGATTGTTTTTTAATTATTGGCAAACTACATTCGTTTAAAAAACCAATATTATTCTTTTTTGTCAAACCAATTTGTTTATTTTTATTTAGATAACAAAAAATATCATAACTTTTTTTATTTGTTTTAATTTTGTCAGTTAATTTTGTATTTTTTCTTGAGTTAGAAAATTTGCAAATTTTATTAATTGGACAAATATTGCAACTAGGTTCTTTTGGCTTACAAATTATAGCTCCAAATTCCATCATTGCCTCAGCAAAATCTGAATTTCTATTAGAAAGGAATAACTTTTTTCTATTTTTTTCAATAATTTTTTCAAAATTAATTTTTTTTTCGTGTTTGTTAAATATTCTGGAGAAAACCCTTTTAACATTCCCATCTAAGGCTAATCGAGGTTGATTATATACAAGTGCGAGTAAAATGTTTCCTGTATAATCACCTATCCCAGGAAGTTTTTTTATATCATCTAAAGTTTTGGGCAGAATTGATTTTTTTTGTTTAGTAACAATTTTTGCTGTAGCCATTAAATTTCTACATCTTCTGTAATAACCTAAACCCTCCCATAACTTAAGAACTTTTCTTTCGCTAGCAGAAGAAAGTTTTTTTAAAGTTTTAATTTCTTTTGTAAACTTCTTAAAATAAGGAATCACAGTTTTTACTTGCGTTTGTTGCAACATAAATTCACTTAATAATCTATAATATAGCTTTCTTGGTGAATTATAATGCACTCTCCATGGTAAGACGCGCTTATTATTATCATACCAACTAATTATTTTTTTTGATAAATTTGTTTTAATATGCATGGTAAAAAAGTTTATATTAATAAATCAATGTACTCTATTCAAGGACTTAAGACTGTATCAAATTCTTTGCCAAAAGGATTAAAAAAAATTTTCAAAAAGGGTGGTCATAATTATAATTCGATAATTGAAAATTGGTCTAATTTAGTTGGAAAGAAAATTTCAGATGTTTGTTATCCAAAATCTATAAAAACAAATAGAGAACTTAAAGATGGATTATTAATTTTAAACGTTTTTCATGGTGATCAGTTGTTTGTTGAATATAATAAAAATGAAATAATAGACAAGATTAATGTTTTCTTTGGTTATCAATTTATAAAAGACATAAAACTACTTTTGATAAAAGAGAAAATAGATAAAATAAATAAATACAATTTTTCCAAAGAAGAAAAAAATAAATTACAGAAAAAAGTTGATAAAATAAATAATGAAAATTTAAAAAAAAATTTGACTAATCTAATAGATGTTTTTAATAAAAAAAAATAAACCTGCACTTTTAAGAGCCAATTTACTTTTTTCGCTAATTATATTCATTTTGTTTTTTAGTTTAAATTTGAATGGTGAGGAAAATAGAGTTGTTTTAAAAACAGGAAATCAAAAAGCAAAAGTTGTTGTGAAGGTTTTTTCATCTTTAACATGCCCTCACTGTGCAAATTTTCATAACAAAGTTTTTTTAAATTTAGATAAAGATTTTATCAGTAACGGAAAGGTAAGGTATGAGCATCATGGTTTCCCTTTAGATTTAGCTGCATTGAATGCTGAAAAAATTCTAGGCTGCGTTGAAAGCGGAGAGTCAAAATTAAATTTATTAAATGAGCTTTACAAAAAGCAAGATACTTGGGCAAGTGGTTCAGATATTAACAATATTAATCAGAAAATCTTTAAAATTTCAAATAATTATGGACTGAATAATGATAAAAATAATAATTGTTTAAGTGATCAAAATTTAGAAGATGAAATTCTAAATGGGAGAATAAATGCAAATAAAAAATATTCTATCGAGGCAACTCCTACAATTTTTATCAACGAAAAAAAATATAATGGAAAACACAATTACGAAGATTTTAAAAAGAAAATTTTAAAATTTCTTTAAAATATGGAATTTAAAAAACTTGAACTTTCAGGATTTAAATCATTTTTTGATAGAACAAATTTTTTTATAGAGAGTGGTCTCACAGGTATTGTTGGGCCAAACGGCTGTGGTAAATCTAATATTGTAGAAGCACTTCGATGGTGTATGGGGGAGACTTCTGCAAAAAGTATGCGTGGTTCAGGTATGGAAGATGTAATTTTCTCGGGTACTTCAAATAGACCTCAAAAAAATATTTCGGAAGTTACTATCACTATAGATAATTCGAAAAAACAGGGACAAGGTAAGTTCATAGATTTAGATGAAATACAAATTAAAAGGAAAATAGAACGAGACAAGGGTTCAAAATATTTTATTAATGGTAAAGAGGTTAGAGCCAAAGATGCACAAACTTTTTTTGCAGATCTTTCAACCGGTGCTCATTCACCATCAATGATAAGCCAGGGAAGAATTGGAATGATTGTAACTGCAAAACCGTCTGAGAGAAAATCTGTATTAGAAGAAGCAGCAGGTATATCAGGAATACACATAAGAAGACATGAGGCAGAAACTAGACTTAACGCTGCAGAAAACAACTTAAGAAGGGCAGATGAGCTTAAGAAACAACAAGAAAAACAATTAGACAACCTAAAAAAACAAGCGGAAGAAGCAACAAAGTACAGAGAATTTTCAGAAAAAATTAAATCCTCTGAAGCCGCTCTATATTATTTAAAAATACAAAATATTGAGAAAGAGAAAACTCAATTGAAAGATAATTCTTTGAACATAAACACACAAATAAGTTCATTAAAAAATAAAATAGATAATACAAACTCACTGCTTGAAGAAGAAAATAGAAAACTACAGCCTTTAAAAGATAAAAAAATAGAAAATCTTTCTAGACTACAAAAAATTAATTTGGAGATCGCAAATTTACAAAAGGAAGAGGAAAGAATTAAAGATCTTAACAAAAAAATTCAGAATAATTTGAGAACTATAGACTCTGACTTGGAAAGAGAGAAAAGTATTTCTTTAGATGCTTCTTTAAATGAAAAAAGAATGCTAGAGGAAAAAAATGAACTTTTGAAAACAGAAAAAGAACTTTTTGATATAGAAAACAAGTCAAAGTTAGATCTTGATGCATCTAATGGGAAACTCCAAAAATTACAAACTCAATTAAATAATTTAATAAGCGAAATTGGAACATACATTGATAATGACAGAAGACTCTCAAAGGAAATTTTTGAAGAACTTAAACAATTAATAAATAAAATAACATCAAGTCAAGAAGAGTATGCAATATATTTTGGTAAAAATGAAACTATTAAAAGTGACTCAATTAAAAGAAAAGAAAGAATCAATAATATTGATCAAGAACTTGAAAATTGGAAGGATTTAAAACTTAATTCGGAAAAAATGATTTTAGAGTTAAATGGAAGACGGAAAAAATTAAGTATTGAATTAGAAGAAAATCAAAAAAACCCAGAAAAAATTGCAATTAATAAGGGACAAAATTTACAAAATTTGGAAAATACGAAAAAACAAAATGAGGAATTAGAAGTTGAGATAGAAAAAGCTGAAACAAAGTTTAATTCAATTAATGAGGAACTAAAATCTCTACAAGAGAAATTTGCAGTTTTAAGAGAAAATAAAGCAAGATTTGAGGCTACGGTAGAGGGTATTGATCAAAGAAAAATGGATTTGATTTATGTTGTTAAAAAAGAGTTAAAAATTGAAAATATAAATAATTTATTTTCAATAACTGGATTCACAGATCCTGAAAAATTGCCATCAATAGATGAGCAAGAAGTTAGTTTGTCTGAATTAAAAAAAAGCAGGGATGCATTAGGTTCTGTAAATTTAAGAGCAGATTTAGAAACTGAAAAATTTAAAGTCACAATAAAAAAAATGGAGGAGGATAGAGCTGACTTAGTAACAGCAATAGTTAAACTTAAATCAAGTATAAATGAACTTAATCAAAAAGGTCGTGAAAGACTTTTAGATGCGTTTTCAAAAATTAACAAAAAATTTAATGAAGTTTATGTGAAACTCTTTAATGGAGGTAACGCTAAACTTGAGTTGGTGGACTCTGAGGACCCGTTAGAAGCAGGTCTAGAAATGTTAGTTTCTCCTCCAGGAAAAAAATTGCAATCAATAACTTTATTGTCTGGAGGTGAACAAGCTTTGACAGCTTTATCATTAGTATTTGCAATATTCTTAACAAACCCTTCTCCAATTTGTGTATTGGATGAGGTTGATGCACCATTAGACGATGCAAACGTAACCCGTTTTTGCTCACTGCTAGAAGAACTAACAAACATAACAAAAACAAAGTTTGTTATTATAACTCATCATGCCTTAACTATGTCTAAAATGAACAGACTTTATGGTGTTACAATGCCAGAAAAAGGTATTAGCAAATTAGTGGCTGTAAACTTGGAGAGAGCCGAAGAACTAGTTGCATAAAAAAATAATGACAAATCAAGATGATTTAGAAACTCGCCTTAAGATTGCAAAATCTAAATTAAAAACTAAGCACTCAAAAGCTGATACAAAAAAAGGTGCTTTTCTTGGAAATGCATTTAAATTAGGTACTGAGCTTGTTGCCGCAGTTGCAGTGGGATCAATTATTGGGTTTATTTTAGATAATTGGTTTGGTACTAAACCATTATTGATAATTTTGTTTTTTCTATTTGGCTCTGCGGCCGGAATATACAACGTTATAAAAACCGCAAAAAAGATGCAAGAAAACAAGGAATAAATTATGGCTACTAACCCTATGCATCAGTTTAACGTTTATAAAATTGGACCTGAAATAAAAATCAATGGTATAGATTTGTCGTTTACAAATGCAAGTCTATTTATGCTAATTAGTGCCATTTCTATATCCATTTTTTTAATATTAGGAACAAAAGATAAAAAAATTATTCCTGGAAAATTTCAACTATTATCAGAAATGCTTTACAATTTTATTTCTAAAATGATTAACGATACCGCAGGTAAAAAAGCAAAACCGTATTTTCCATTTATTTTTAGCCTTTTCATATTCGTATTGTTTTGCAATATGGTAGGCATGTTGCCATATTCTTTTACAGTAACAAGTCATATAATTGTTACTTTAGCATTTGCTATGTTTATTTTTATTGGAGTTACTATCTTAGGTTTTGTAATTCATGGTTTCAAATATTTGAAAATTTTTGTTCCTAGTGGCGTACCGGTAGTTTTATTACCTATTATTATGATAATTGAAATTATATCTTATTTGAGTAGACCGGTAAGTTTATCAGTGAGATTATTTGCTAATATGATGGCAGGCCACACAATGTTGAAGGTTTTTGGTGGATTTGTTATCAGTCTTGGCTTAGTTGCTGGTTGGTTACCACTCACCTTTTCTGTTGCTCTTACAGGTTTAGAAATTTTAGTAGCATTTTTACAAGCTTACGTTTTTGCAATTTTAACATGCATTTATTTAAATGACGCGTTAAATTTACATCACTAACAATAAAAAAGGAGGAAACATGGAACTAGAAGCAGCAAAGATGATTGGCGCAGGATTGGCTGCCATTGCATTAGCTGGTGCTGGTGTTGGTATCGGATTAATATTTGGAAATTATTTATCTGGTGCTATGAGAAACCCATCAGCTGCTCAAAAACAATTTCCTAATTTACTTTTAGGATTTGCTTTAGCAGAGGCAACTGGACTTTTCGGGCTGGTTGTTGCTTTAATAATACTTTTTGCATTTTAGTAAAAAGGAAAAAGCATGATTAAAATTATTAGTTTAACAACTTCATTGTTGTTGACCTTAAAAACTGTAAATGCAGCTGAGGCTGGTATGCCTCAGCTAGACCCAACGTATTGGGTATCTCAAGTATTCTGGTTAACTATAATTTTTTCAGCAATTTACTTTTTAATAGCAAAAATTTTTGTACCAAAAATAAAAGGAAATATTGATTCTAGGGAAAGTCAGATAAGAAAGGATATTGATGAGGCAAATTCTCTTAAGGAAGAGGCTGATAAGAAACTACAAAAATATAATAGCCTTATTGATGAGGCTAAGCTAGAAGCTAGAAAAATATTATCTGAAGGTCGAAAAAAAATTAATGAGGATATACAGTCAAAGAAAGAGCAGATCGAAAAAGATATCCAAAAAGAAACTTTAGAAGCTTCCAAAGAAATTGAAAAGTTTAAAATAAATTCTTTAAATAAAGTAAATATTATTTCTGAAGAAATAATATCCGAGATCATTCAAGATATTTTTAAAGAAGATTTAAATAAAAATAGTATAAAAGCGACAGTCTCAGAAGTTATGAAAGAGAGAAGAAATTAAATATGAACTTTGATGCTACATTTTGGGTTGCAGTCTCTTTCGTTTTATTTGTGGGAGTTTTGGTATATTTTAAAGTTCCCCAAAAAATATTTACGACATTGGATGAAAGTATAAACAAGATTAAAAAAGATATAGAAGAAGCTGAAAAATTAAAGGAAGAAGCCAAGAATATTCTTAGCGACTATGAAGCTAAGTTAGATAAGTCTAAAGTTGAGATTGATCTTATGATTAAAAATGCCCAAAAAGAATCTGAGTCTAATATCATTAAAATCAATGATCAATTCCATAAAATATTTGAAAATAGAAAAAAAATGGCTGAGGAAAAAATAAAACAGATGAAACTTCAAGCAACAAAAGATATTAAAAATTACTCAGTTGAAGTTGCGATAATCGCACTAGAAAAAATCATTAAAAATTCTATCGATAAGAAAAAGCTTGATAAAATTTATGTTTCAAGCGTCAATGAGGCAAAAAAAATTTTAAAAAACAAATCAATCTAGCGTAAGATCACTATCTATGACAAAAAAAGTAATTGTTATCGGATCAGGATTCGGCGGATTAGCTTCGGCTTTGAGATTAAGAGCAAAAGGTTATGAAGTAACTTTATTAGAAAAACATCCTGATTTAGGTGGAAGAGCTAGAGTATTTAAAAAGGGTAATTTTATTTATGATGGTGGACCTACTGTTATAACTGCCCCTTATTTAATAGAAGAATTATTTTCATTATTTGGCAAAAAAATATCTAATTATGTAAAAATAGTTCCATTAGACTTATGGTACCGTTTTGTTTTCAATGATGGTGAGACTTTTGATTATTCGGGGAACGAAAGATCAATGGAGAAAGAAATTAAGAAATTCTCAGAGAAAGATTATGAAGGGTATAATAAACTAGTTAAGTTTACGGAAAAAATTTTTGACAAAGGTTTTACTGACTTATCTGATAAACCTTTTAACAATTTATCTTTCATGCTCAAACAAATTCCCTCTTTGCTAAACTTAAAAAGTTATCAGTCTGTTTATAGATTAGTTTCAAATTATGTATCAAATGAAAAATTAAGAAGAGTTTTTAGTATGCACCCTCTTCTGGTGGGTGGAAATCCTTTTACTACAACATCAATATATACACTTATACTCTTTTTAGAAAAAAAGTGGGGCATCCATTATTCGATGGGTGGTACAGGAAGTGTAGTAAAAGCTCTTGAAAAATTAATGGAAGAAGAAGGTGTAAAAATTATTAAAGATGCAGAAGTAACCGAAATAATTTCTGATAGTAAAGATGTTAAAGCCGTTAAAATAAATAAATCCGATGTTATTAATTGTGATTATGTTGTGTGTAATTCAGATCCACCAAATGTATACAAAAATTTAATTAAATCTAAAAAAAATTATAATTTTTTATTTAAACAGAAAATGAAAAGAATGGACTATTCTATGGGACTTTTTGTTTATTATTTTGGATCAAAAAAACAATATAATGATGTAGCACATCATACGATTTATTTTGGAAAATCTTATGAAAAACACTTAGAAAAAATTTTTGAAAAAAAAGTTTTATCCGAAGATATAAGCTATTATTTGCATCGACCATCAGCAACTGACCCGAATATGGCACCAAATAACCAGGATGCTTTTTATGTCTTAGTTCCGGTTCCAAACAATTTATCAAATATTAATTGGTTGAATGAGGGTGAAAAATTTAAGAATTTAGTTTTAGATAAAATGGATAAAACAGTTTTACCTGGTATAAAAGAAAATGTAGTGAGTGATTTTTATCTTACACCAGATTACTTTGAGAAAGATTTAGCAACTCTACATGGTTCTGGATTTTCCATACAGCCAAAGTTTTCCCAATCAGCTTATTTCAGATTTCACAATCAATCAGAAGTTTTTGATAATTTATATTTTGTTGGAGCAGGAACACATCCGGGTGCTGGAATGCCGGGGGTCATCTCTTCGGCCAAGGTTTTGGATAAAATTTTATAATGACTACAAAAAATTATTTATCTATTTATGCAAAATCATTTAATTGGTCTGGTTTCTTTTTACCAAAAAAAATCTATTATAAGTGTTCAGTTTTATATGATTTTTGTAGGACAATAGATAATATTGCTGATCAAAACAAAGACTTAGAAATTAAGAAAAAAGAACTTGAAGAATTTAGAAAAAAATTTGAGCAAAAAAATAAAAATGACAGTGTAATAAAAAATATGTGGGATTTAATGGGTGAAAGAAATATTTCAAAAAAAATAGTAGATGATTTATTTGATGGGGTGAATTCTGATCTCAAAAAAGAAGTAAAGATAGAAACAGAAAAAGAATTGTTAATTTATTCTTATAGAGTAGCTGGAACAGTTGGTTTAATGATGGCAAAAATATTTGGTGTAAAAAAAAAGGTGTCACTACAAAGAGCTATTGACTTGGGAATAGCAATGCAGTTAACAAATATTGCGAGAGATGTCGTTGAAGATGAAAAAAAAAATAGATTTTATTTGATAAAAAGCTCAAACGATGTTTTTAAAAGTATTCAAAATATAATTATAAAAGCCGACTCTTTTTATGATAGCTCTTTTGAAGGTATTAGAGATATACCTATGAATAGTCGTTTTTCGATAATTGTTGCTAGAAGAGTTTATAGACAAATAGGTAAAAAAATTTTAAATCAAAAAGATATTAACCATTACCGACAAGCTGGAAAAATTTATGTTTCTAACTTTGGAAAAATAATTCAAACACTTTTTTCATTAAAAGATTTAATAATACTTTTCTTTGTTAGGAAAAAAAAATATGAAAAGGAATTGGAATATAATTTAATTAGTGAAGATATTGGTTTAAATGAAAGAATATGATTTTGTAATAATAGGTGGTGGTTGTGCTGGCTTATCTTTAGCTTATGAGCTTGATATTCATAATAAACTTTACGATAAAACACTTGCTATTGTTGAAACTAGGGAAGTGTATAAAAGAGATAAAACTTGGTCATTTTGGAAAGTTAATGAGCATAATTTTAATGACTGTATTAAAAAAAGGTGGAAACAGTTTTCTATAAAAACTAATTTAGAAACAAAAGTTATCAAATGTGATCAATTTCCATATGAAAGTATAGATAGTGGGCTTTTTTATGATAAAATAAATACTCGATTAAAAAAAAATAAAAACATAAAATTTTTTAAAAATATTAATGACTTAAATACTAGCAAGTCGTTTATATTTAATAGCTTGCCCTCTGTAAACGAAGATAATGATACTAATCTTTGGCAACTTTTTCATGGTGTAGAAATTGAAACAAGAGAAGATTGTTTTAACGAGAGCACTGTAAATTTAATGGATTTTAATTGTGAACAGAGAGATGGGGTTCATTTTTTTTATGTTTTGCCTTTTAGTAAAAATAGAGCAATGATTGAAAGTACATGGTTATCGAAAAAAAATGACTCTTTTAAAGATTATGACTCTCAAATAAAAATTTATTTAAATGATTTGGGTATCAAAGACTATAAAATTAATTTTAGGGAAGAAGGCGCTATCCCACTTTTTTATCCAATAAACAGAAAAGAAAACAATAAAATTAATATCGGAACTGCTGGTGGTATGACAAGACTCAGTACAGGTTATACCTTTTTAAATATTCAAGAACATTCAAAATATATTCGTAAGAATATTGAAAATATTGAAATGACAAAAGTTTTTGAAATAGGTAAGAAATATAGATTTTTAGACGAAATTTTTCTTAGAGTTTTAAAGAAACATCCGGAAAAAATGCCAAATATATTCTCAAAAATATTTAATAGCTCATACAAAACAGCTATCAAGTTTTTATCAAATAAAAGTAATACTATTGAGGATATATCTATAATTTTAAAAATGCCAAAATGGATATTTATTAAATCTATTTTCAATTAAAATGATAAAAAAAATATACGGCAAACATACATTCTTGTTCACATTACTAACTGTTGGATTGTCGATTTTTGCTTTATTAGGTAAAGATTTTTTTTCATCCTTAAATGAGCTGATTATTTTATTTGTTTGTTTATTTTTTATTTTATCAATTGGAATATCGCATGGAGCTTTAGATAGTTATAAGGCAAACAAATTGCTCAAAATCTATAAGGTAAACAATAAGGCTATTTTTTTTTTAATTTATATAATTATATCTGCATTAGTAATTTTAATTTGGAGTTTATACAGTACTTACGCTTTATTAGCTTTTTTAATTGTTGCTTCTTATCATTTTGGACTTGAAGATACTTCGTTTTTACACGTAGGAAATTCATTCCTAGATCAATTTTTTTATTTAATTAAAGGATCATTGATAGTTTTTGCACCACTTTTTTTTCATTTTGATGAAACCTTAAAAATTTTTGAAACTTTAATGGTAAATAAAACATTTTTGACTTTCCTTGAATTAGAGCATTGGATTATTAATTTTTTTCTTTTTTTAAGCTTTATTGGCTATTTATATTTTGCAAATAAAAATAAATTTGAAGATTTTGAAGTTTTATTTTTAGATATGTTATCAATTGTAATTTTAAATTACATTTTTTCACCAATAATAGCTTTTACAATTTACTTCTGTTTTCTTCACTCAATAAGACATATTATATCTTTGTCTTACGAACTTGATAAAAATGACTTTTCAAATGGTGTAAAGATTTTTATTAAAAAAGCTTTACCTTTAACGGTTGTAACAGCAATTTTATATTTGGTAGCAAGCATTTTGTTATCAAAATCCTATGGTTTAAATGATGTGATCATCAAGATCATATTTATTGGTTTGGCGTCACTTACTTTTCCGCATATATTGTTGGAATATTTGTTAGAAATTAATGAAAAACGAAATTAAAATTTATTTAGCTGCTCCAAGAGGATTTTGTGCTGGCGTTGATAGAGCTATAGAAATAGTAAAAAAAGCTTTAGATAAATATGGTTCTCCAGTCTATGTAAGACATGAGATAGTTCATAATAAAAATGTAGTCGAGTCCTTAAAAAAATTAGGCGCCGTTTTTGTGGAGGAGTTATCTGAAATAAAGGATGCATCTAGACCAGTTATTTTTTCGGCACATGGCGTACCGAAAGAAGTACCTGAGGAAGCAAAATCAAAAAAAATATTTTATGTTGATGCTACTTGTCCGCTTGTTTCGAAGGTACACCGAGAAACTGAGCAGCTATTTAAGAAGGGTTTTGATATTGTTTTAATTGGTCATAAAAATCATCCAGAAGTTATTGGCACAATGGGGCAATTGCCAAAAGACTCTATTAAGCTTGTCGAGACTGTCGGGGACGTTAAAAATTTAAGTTTTTCAAAACCAGTTGCTTATGTTACTCAAACAACGCTATCAGTTGATGATACAAAAGAAATTATTGATGTTTTGAAACAAAAATTTCCTGAAATAAAAGGACCGATAAAAGAAGATATTTGCTATGCTACAACAAATAGACAATTAGCGGTAAAAAAAATTGCACCAAATTGTGAAATGTTTTTTGTTTTAGGAAGTAGAAATTCATCGAATTCAGCAAGATTAGTTGAAGTAGCCAAAAAATCTGGGTGTGAAAATTCAGAATTAATTTTTTATGGTAAAAAAGCTCCAATAGATAAAATTAAAAATTGTAAGACTATTGGCCTTTCGTCTGGTGCTTCAGCGCCTGAAGAATTAGTACAAAACTTTATTTCTGAAATAAAAAAGAGCATGAAAGTTTCAATCGAAGAAATTGTTACTGCGAACGAAAAAGTGGTCTTTAAATTACCAAAAGAAGTGAATTAAATGGCTGTATACACAAAATTAGAAAAAGAAGAGATTCATAATATTTTACTTAATTATAAACTGGGTAAACTCAAAAAATTTGAAGGGATTAAAGAAGGTATTGAAAATACAAATTACTCTATTGAAACTGAAAAAGGTAAATATATTTTAACAATTTACGAGAGAAGAGTTAAAGAAACCGATCTACCTTTTTTTTCAAGCTTAATGGTTGAACTTAGTAAAAATGGTTTTATTTCTCCAAAACCAATACTTAATAAAGACAATGACTATATATCAGATTTTTATGATAAAAAATTTATGATTGTCAGTTTTTTGGATGGAAAATCTAAAAGTAATTTATCACCCTCTGAATGCAAGATTGTTGGAAACCAAATTGCTAAAATGCATCAAATTACAAAAAATTTTAAATTCACAAGGAAGAATGATTTATCAGTAAGATCTTGGCGAAATATTTTTTCTCAGGTTAAAGACAAGTGTTATAAAATTCACTCTGAGCTTCCAAATTTAATTGAGGCAAATTTATCTAGTATTGAGAAAGAGTGGCCAAAAAAATTACCATCTGGGATAATTCATGCAGATTTATTTAGTGATAATATTTTTTTTAAGAATAACAAGTTTTCTGGATTTATTGATTTTTATTTTTCTTGTAATGACTATTATGCTTTTGAAATAGCGATATGTTTTAATGCACTATGCTTTGATGGTATGAAACAAAACTTAAGTTTTAATGTAACTAAAGCAAAAAAATTGATGGAAGGATATAATGAAATTAGAAAAATATCAAAAGATGAAAAAGTTGCTATTAAGGTTCTTTCTCAGGGTGCTGCTTTAAGATTTCTTCTAACGAGGGTTTTTGATTATATTAATACAGTTGATGATGCGGTTGTGAAAACAAAAGATCCAGAGGAATACTTAAAAAGGCTAGAATTTCATAAAAATGCAAAAAGTTTTGAAGATTATTTAATTTAATATGAAATACAAAATTTATACTGACGGTGCGTGCTCAGGAAATCCAGGCCCTGGCGGGTGGGCCGCAATAATACTATTAGATGATAAAATCAAAGATGAGATCTCAGGTAGTGAAAAAAATACAACAAATAATAAAATGGAATTGTTAGCACCAATTAGGGCAATACAAAAGTTTAAAAAAAAATCTGAAATTATGATTTATACTGACTCTATGTATGTAAAGGACGGGATAACAACATGGATAAAAAAATGGGAAAAGAACGGTTGGAAAACTGCTTCCAAGAAACCAGTTAAAAATGTGGAATTATGGAAAAAATTAAAAAATTTAACATTAAAACATTCTATAAAGTGGACATGGGTAAAAGGTCATACTCAAAATAAGTACAATAATCTTGTTGATGAAATTGCTCAGGGAGCTATAAAAAGATAAATGATTAAACAAATTCCAAGTGAAAAGATCAAAGATTTCATCAAAGAAAATCCAAAAAGTATTTTGCTTGATGTGAGAACAAAAGAGGAATGGGATCAAATTGGAAAACCCGATGGTGATAAAATAGGAATTAAAACTTATTTTTTATCATCACAGTTTCAAGGAAGAATTATTAATGAAAATTTCGTAAAAGAATTTGAAGATTTAAAAATTGATAAAAATTCTGAAATTCTTGTTATGTGTGGATCAGGTAACAGATCTCAAAGAGCAGCTGAACTATTAACTGAAAAAGGCTTTAAATGTTTAAATGTCTCAGATGGTTTTAGAGGAGATGGTGGAGAGAAAATTGGTTGGAAAAATAATCAACTTCCAACAAAATAATTAAATTCCATTTAAAAAGTTTTCTGCTGCAGACAATTCACAAGTTGCTGTCTCTTTTTCTTCTTCAATTTTTTTAACAATTCCATGTTCCAATAACATTGTATATCTATTTGACCTTATTCCTAAACCCTTTGCCGATTTATCTACTTCAGCTCCAATAGCTTTAGTAAATTTACAAAAAGGATCTCCCACCATTAATATTTTATTTCCTACGTTTTGATTTTGACCCCATGCTTTCATTACGTTTGGATCATTAACTGCTAAACAAATTATTTTAGCGACCCCCCTTTTTTTTGCTAGATCATAATTTTTTACATATCCAGGCAGATGAATTGTTGAACAAGTTTTTGTGAAAGCTCCAGGCATTCCTAAAATTATCATCTTTCCAGACTTAAATAGATCGTGTGTTGAAATTTTTTTTACTTCATTTGAATCATCTAAATAAAAAAAATCATTCTGAGGTATTTTATCGCCAGGTTTTATTTTCATGATATTTTTCCTAATATATAGCTTTTCACATCCTTTATTTTGTTTTCTAAAATATCATAATTTTCTTTTTTATCCATTAAATGTGCTATCTGTTTTGGGGTTTCAACTTCCTGTAAAGTTGCCATTTTAATTGTTTCTAAAAATTTATAAGGATGAGCTGTACCCAAAATTAAAATTTCAGAATCAACTTTTACATCTTTGGAAGCACCGACTGCAGTGGCTGTATGTGGATCAATAACAAAATTATATTCTTTTGAAAAATTTTTTATTATTTCAAGAGTTTCTTTATCATTTATTTTTTTAGCATTGAAATCTTTTTTTATGATAGCAATCTGTTCTTTATTTAGTAAAAATGAACCTTTAGATTTTAAATCATTCATAAAAATTGATACTTGTTTATCATCTTGATTAAGCACATCGAAAAGTAGTCTTTCAAAATTACTTGATATTTGAACATCCATACTTGGGGATAGGGATGGTTTTACTTTAGTCGGTTTATATTCGCCTGTATTTATAACTCTTTCTAAAATATCATTTTCATTAGTGGCTACTATTAATTTTTCAATTGGTAATCCCATTTTTTTAGCTACATATCCTGCAAAAATATCCCCAAAATTACCAGTCGGAACCGCGAAACTAACTTTTTTATTTTGAAGTTTAAAATAAGAATAAAAGTAATATACAATCTGACAAATTATTCTTGCCCAATTTATAGAATTTACACCTGACATATTAATTTTTTTTCTAAAATCATTTTCAGAAAACATTTCTTTTACAAGTTTTTGGCAATCATCAAATGTTCCTTTGATAGCAATATTGTAAACATTTCTGGATCCAATAGTTGTCATTATTTTTCTTTGTATATTTGAAATTTTTTCATGTGGATGCAAAACAAATACATTAATATTTTTTCTATCATTTAATGCTGCGATAGCTGCTGAACCAGTATCACCTGATGTAGCAACTATAATATTTACTTTGTTGTCTGAGGAAATATTAAATTCATCATACATGTTCCCTAGAACTTGCATTGCTATGTCTTTGAAAGCCAATGTAGGACCATGATAAAGCTCTATTAAATTTAGATTTCCAAACTTCTTGAGTTCTATAACTTCTTTGGAAGAAAAGTTTTTGTATGATTTTTTAATTATATTTTTTAATTTATTTTTTTCTAAACTTGATGAGCAAAAATTGAATATAATTTCTGTTGCTAGATCAACATAATTTAAGTTACTTAATTTTTTTATTTCTGTCTCATTATACTTTTTGATTTTATTTGGAATAAAAAGTCCTCCATCAGGAGCCAGACCTCTAAAAAAAATATCCTTAAAATTGTATTTAAGATTTTTATTCCTTGTGCTGATGTATTCCACTAGTTAGATAGCTTTACTTCTTTTTTAAAGTTTTTCTTCCACGATCTGTTCAGTAATCCTAAAAGAGAAAGTGAAACTACAATAATTAATAAAGCCATTTGACCGCCTGATGTCTCTGAAATACATACCGCGCACATTTTAAATGTTTCAGGATTTGAAATATCAATAATCATTTTTTAAAATATACAAATTGAATTATAGCTTCTTTTATATTCTTTGTCACATTCGGGTCAACTAATAAAACTATGGCATATTTTTCTTTAGCTCCTGCTTTTAAAGTTTGTTTCTCATAGCAAAAACAGTTCATTTTAGTCATAAAATCTTTAAGTTCAGGAGGATAAACCTGAAAGGTTGCCATTGCTGAAACACTTTTGCTACCCAAATTTTCTACTGAATAATTTATTGTTTGTACCTCGCCTGGCTGCAAAATGATATTTGTCTGATCGGACTCAAACTTTAACGGCAAATCTTTATGAACGCTTGTTATTAGTTTAGTTGGAATATGTTGGGTAACATTTCTCCTATTTTCAAAAAATAAAAAAGAAAGGGCTATTATTAAAGTAATAATGCTTGTTAATATGAAAATTGATTTTTTATTTTTAAGCAAATTTGTCCACTAGAATTGATATAAAAATTGCAAATAAATATAGAATTGAAAAAGCAAATATTTGTTTAGAAATACTTCTTTCAGACTTTTTATCTTTTGTTCTTAAAAGCCTAAAACAAATAAAAATATAATATGCACTTAAAGGAAATGAAAATAGTAAATAAATAAGACCTAAGAAGTCAAGATAGTATGGAGCTATTGCTACTGGAAATAATAATATTGAATACACAAAAATATTTTTTTTGGTTGTTTCTACTCCTGATGTGACAGGTAACATTGGTATATTAGCTTTTTTGTAATCTTCAGATTTAAATAGACTTAAGGCCCAAAAATGAGATGGCGTCCAAACGAAAATTATTAAAAACAAAATTATAGGTTCTATTGAAACACTTCCAGTAGCTATTGCCCATCCAATTACTGGTGGTAGTGCACCTGCTGCACCTCCAATTACAATGTTTTGTGGGGTCTTTCTTTTAAGCCAAATTGTATAAACGAAGACATAAAATAAAATCGTCAATGCAAGTAAAGAGGCAGCTATTAGGTTTGAAAAAAAATATAAAGCCACCACAGAAACAAAAGAGGATATTACCCCAAAAATTAAAGCTTCTTTCTTAGTTAATCTTCCTGTTGGTATTGGTCTTAAACAAGTCCTGGACATAACTTTATCAACATCAGCTTCATACCAACAATTTAGCGAACCTGCTGCGCCAGATCCAAGAGCAACAGCAGTGATGGATAAAATTGCAAATAAGTAATCTACGCTTTTATATGGTGCAATTAAAAAGCCAACTACACATGTGAAAATTGCAAGAGACATTACTCTTGGCTTCATTAATTCAAACAAAGCTTTGATATAGTGAGTGCTGTCGAATTTAAATTCTCTAGTTTTTGTGTTGGTATTTAACAATTGAGATCCTGTTATTAATTATCCGCCCAAGACAAAATAAATAAGTCTTGAAAAAAATGTGTATTTAGCTTCAGCAACCATTAAGCCTACAAAACAAGCTATTGCTGTCATTGGCCACAACAGTACATTCACAAGAGTATATCTTTCCCAAAAAAGATGCATAAAAAAGGCCATAATTAGACCTGCTTTGAGAAACATAAAAAATAATATTAAAGACCATCTTAAAATTCCTTGAAATTGATACCAATCAACCATGTAAGAAAAAAAACTAAGAACAAATAAAAGACCCCATATCCAGAGATATATTCCAATCTTGTGTGTTTGTGCTGGTTTATCTTTATTTTTATCTATTTCTGTATTTTCATTCATTGTAAAACCTTACCAAAGATAGAAGAACGCGAAAATAAAAACCCAAACTAAATCCACGAAATGCCAATATAGACCCAATATTTCAATTGAGACGTAGTCTGATTTCATTGTTGTAAAAAATCCACGTCTACCTGTATCAAAATCTCCTCTATAAACTTTTCTTGCAAAAATAAAAAGAAATATTACACCAATTGATACATGGGTGCCATGAAAACCGGTTATCATGAAGAAGTAAGATCCAAATTGACCAGCACCGAAAGGATTTGACCATGGTCTCACGCCTTCGTGAATAAGTTTAGACCATTCAAAAGCTTGCATTCCGACAAAAATTAATCCACCAATGGCTGTGGCAAGAATAAGATGACCACACATTTTTCTGTTTTTTTCATAACCATACTTTACTGCTAAAGCCATAGTTCCACTACTAGTGATAAGAACAAAAGTCATTATTGCAATTAAGAGTAAAGGTACTGGCACTCCCATAAAATCTAATGAGAAAACATGGCTGGTATTTGGCCAATCAACTACGGTTGATGCCCTCCCCTTCATGTAAGAAATTAGAAAACAACTAAATATAAAAGTATCGCTCAATAGGAATATCCACATCATTGCTTTTCCCCATTGAACGCCTTTGAAAGCAGTTTGATCTGAACCTAAATCACTAGGTACACTTTTCCAACCTTTGGGTAGATTTTCTAATGACGAGTCCGACATAATTAATAATCCTTAGCTTGTTAACATTAATCCGAAAAGTACAAGCCAAACAACAAGTAAAAAATGCCAGTAAACTGCACAAATATCAATTAAATTATTTATTTCCTCTTTTTTGTGACTTCTTTTTATAAATTTTGAAGTGGTTTTTCCCCAAAAATATATTCCTCCAATAATATGTAAACCATGGATTGTTGTGAATAAATAGAAAAAGGCATTAGCGACGTTGCTAGTTGCATAATATCCAGTGCTCATCAATTGATACCACACGATTAGTTGACCAATTAAAAAAGAATAGGCTAGAAAGCCAATAAAATATAAACCGTTTTTTGTCTTATCAAAGATTTCTTTTTGAGCGTATTTAGTTGTTTGATGAAAAACTAAACTACTTATAATTAAAATTCCTGTATTTAACCAAAGCAGCCAAGGTTCTGGCATATTTCTCCAGTCGCTGACAAGCATTCGATCAGAGTAAGCAACAATAAATAATGAAAACAAAACAGTGCTAGCCGCCATTATTGTTCTCAAACCTAGTTTTTGTTTTGTTAAATTGACTGTTCTTCCCTCGTGGTCGTTATCAGCCTCTATTTGATCGGTTTCCCAAGGTTTTTCAGTTAATAATTGAAAGATGGATTTTTTCTTGCTCACGTCTTCTCAACTTTCGCTCCTATAATCTCACTTGGAGGTTGGTTTTGTGGAATATAATCCTCTTTTGCGCCCGGGACACTAAAATCGTATGGCCATCTATAAACTTTTGGAAGTTCTTTGCCCCAATTACCATGTTCTGGTGGCATTTGCGGAGTTTGCCATTCCAGAGAGTTAGCTTTCCAAGGATTTTTTTCAGATTTTTTTCCAAGTCTAGCACTTGCAAATAGATTATATAAAAATAATAACTGAGCTGCCCCAACTATTAGTACTGCGATAGTAATAAATTTATTTAAAAGTAAAGTTGAAGTGTCGATGTATGGGCTATCATAAATTTCAAAATATCTTCTTGGAACTCCAACAAAGCCTTGGTAATGCATTGGGAAATAAATTGCATACGATCCTAAAAATGTAATCCAAAAATGAATTTTGCCCAGAGTTTCATCCATCATACGACCAGTAATTAATGGATACCAGTGATAAATAGCTCCAAAGATAACAAGTATTGGAGCGATACCCATGACCATATGAAAATGAGCTACAACAAAGTATGTATCTGATAATGGAACGTCAACTGTTACGTTTCCTAAAAATAAACCAGTTAACCCTCCATTTAAGAAAGTTACTATGAAACCAAGTGAAAATAACATTGGGAGTGATAATTGTATGTTTCCTCTCCATAAAGTTAAAATCCAATTATACACTTTAATTGCGGTTGGAACTGCGATTATTAAAGTTGTTGTTGCAAAGAAGAAACCAAACCATGGATTCATCCCACTTACATACATGTGGTGGGCCCACACAAAAAAGCTTAAAGCTCCGATCCCAACAATCGCCCAAACCATCATTCTGTAACCAAAAATAGTTTTTCTTGAATGAACAGAAAGTAAATCTGAAACAATACCAAAAGCTGGCAACGCAACAATGTAAACTTCTGGATGACCAAAAAACCAAAAAAGATGTTGGAAAAGTATAGGGCTACCACCTTCATGTGTTAATTTTTCTCCTAATGAAACCATAGCAGGCATAAAGAAACTAGTTCCAAGCAAACTATCTAATGTCATCATCAAACAACCGACTAAGAGTGCTGGAAAAGCAAACATTGCAAGTACGGTTGCGGTAAAAATTCCCCAGATTGTTAAAGGCATTCTCATTAGTGTCATACCTCTTGCTCTTAATTGTAAAACTGTGATGATATAATTTAACCCACCCATCGTGAAGCCAGCCACAAATAATATGAGTGAAATTAACATCAGTATTATTCCCCCATTGTAGCCAGGGGTTCCAGCTGTAATTGCTTGTGGCGGATATAAAGTCCAACCTGCTCCGGTGGGACCTCCGGGTACAAAAAAACTTGCTAATAAAACTAAAACTGCAACAACGAATGCCCAATAGCTGAGCATATTTACGTATGGAAATGCCATGTCTCTAGCTCCACACATTAAAGGTATTAATAAATTTCCAAAACCTCCTAGAAACAATGCTGTCAAAAGATATACGACCATGATCATTCCATGCATCGTAACGAACTGGTAATAAGAAGACGGTTCTAGCCAACCAAGTCCTGGAAAAGCTAACTGGATTCTCATTAACCACGATAAAACTAATCCAAGGAGTCCTGTTCCAATTGCTGTCAACGCATATTGGATTCCTATATATTTTGCGTCTTGGGAAAACACATAAGTAGTCCACCAACTGTGTGAGTGATAAAGCTCTTGATCAGGAAGTTCAGCTGCTGGAACTGCGTCTATATCAGGTGAAGATACAGATGATGCATCAGCAACATAGTCTGACTTAGCTTCTAGTTTATGGTCTTGTTCATCTGACATAATATTTTATAGTTTTATAGATTATTTTTCCTTTTTTACTAGTTGCAAATTGTCATTTTTTTTGTTTTTTGCTAACATTTTCTCAAAAGTTATCTGTTTTGCTTCCCATTTTTTATAATCTTTCTCTTCATCTACGATAACTCTTCCCCGCATAGCATAGTGACCTGTTCCACAATATTCTGCACATAAAACTTCAAAATCTCCTACTCTTGTTGGAGTCAACCAATAATAAGTTATAATTCCAGGAACCATATCCATTTTACCTCTAAATTGTGGAACATAAAAATTGTGTAAAACGTCGATGGTTCTTAGTTCAAACTTTACTGGTCGATCCTTTAGCACATGGAGCTCCTGTTCATCAACCAATAGATCATCTTTGCCGTTTGGATCTTCCAAAATTAATCCGAAAGGATTTTCATCACTAATATATTTAATATCGGTTTTGCCGAGTATATTATCTTCGCCAGGTAATCTATATTTCCAACCCCATTGGTAAGCGAATACTTCGACTTTGTAAGCATTTTCTGGAACTGTAACATATTGATTCCAAACAACTAACCCTGGTGCTAAAAGTGCGGCAACTCCAATTGCTGTTGCCCAAGTTAATCTGCTCTCTAATTTTTTATCTTCTGGTTTATATTCTGCTCTTCTCTCTTTTTTATAACTATATTTCCAAACACAATAAGCAACAAAAAAACAAATAGCTACAAAGACAGCACCAGTTATCCAAAAAGTTAAAAGGATAGTGTCATCCATGTTTCCCCAATTTGATGCAACTTCAGTCCACCACCATGGCGACCAAAAGTGAAAAGCTATTGAACCAACGGTTATTAAAAATATACTTAAAGCTACTATCATTTTATGCGTTCGAAATAATAAAAATTCCTATTAATACCACACCTGCAATTAAAATATGATTTCCTAAATCAATTAAACCAATTTTTTTATTTTTTGGGTCAATCAAATCTTTCCATCTAAACGGTACGGGTTTTCTTTTGACAGCAATTTCTGCTTCATTTTCATTTTTTTCAAGCCTTAATGAAACAGTAAAAAAAACGAAATAAATAAATAGTGCTAGAAAAACAACCAGACCAAGTAAAAGTGCGTATGCTGTGCTCATAATTTTATGTCTTTTTACTATATATAGAAACTATATGCATGTTTAATAAGGTTTTGCGACACTTTTGCAAGGCTCAAATCTTACCAAATTTAGTGGATATTTAGTTGTTTTCCAAGTTGTAATTTAAAATTGTTGTTGATGCAATTGCCGCTGTCTCTGCACGTAAAATATTCTTAGCTAAAGTCATTGATATTACATTTTTATTATTAATTATGAATTCCCTCTCTTCCTCAGAGAAATCACCTTCTGGTCCAATTAAAATACAAATTGGTTTTTTTTTGGGTAATTTATTTTTTAAGTCTTTTGTATGTGAATTAATATCACAAAAAACGATTTTGCCATCGTTGGGAAAATTTTTAACAAATTTATCTAAACTCTGTAATTCTTGAATTTTAGGCACTGTAATTCTATTAGATTGTTCACAAGCCTCGGTTATAATCTTTTCTGCTCTTTTAATATTAATTTCTCTTACCACACTTCTTTCGCATAATAAGGGAATAAATTTTTGGATTCCTAATTCTGTAGTTTTTTGTATCATTAAGTCTTGAGGAACTTTTTTAATTAATGAAAAAGCTAACCAAATATCTTGTTCTTTTACTATAGGTCTTGAAAGTTTTTCAACTTTAAATTCGGTAAAAATTTTTCCTTGATCTAGTATTTTTGCATCCCACTCACCATCTTGTGAATTAAAAAGTGAAATTTTATCTCCTGCTTTTAATCTCATTACATTCTTAGTATAATGAGATTGTTTTTCAGAAAGTCTCGAAATAGTACCTGTTTTTAATTTGTCTGAATAAAAAAGTCTTGCTTTTGATGCCATGAAGAATTTATATAAGTTAAGATGGCAAAATCAATTATAATAAGTAAACATGGTGGTCCAGAAGTTTTGGAGTTTAAAGACGTAAATGTTGGTTCGCCAGGTCCTGAAGAAATTAAGATCAAAAATTTAGCTATTGGTTTAAACTTTATTGATACTTATCACAGATCTGGCCTATACAAATTAAAATTGCCATCAGGTATAGGAATGGAAGGAGCAGGTATTGTTCAAGAAGTTGGTTCTTCGGTAAAATATTTTAACAAAGGTGATAGAGTAACTTATTCTCAAATGCCTTTGGGATCTTACTCTGAAGAGAGGATTATTCCTGAAAAAATTGCAGTAAAAATACCTGAAGGTGTAAGTGATAAGGTTGCAGCAAGCATAATGACAAAAGGTTTAACTTCACATTACCTTTTATTTAAAACGTATAAAGCAAAAGCAGGAGAGTTAATTTTATTTCATGCTGCTGCAGGTGGAGTTGGTCAAGTTTTTTGTCAGTGGGCAAAAAGTATAGGTTGTAGAGTTATTGGAACTGTTGGATCGGACAGCAAAATTGATATTGCAAAAAAAAACGGGTGCGAATTTGTTATTAATTACAATAAAGACGATTTTGATAAAAAAGTTCTTGAGATAACAGATAACAAAGGTATCAGGGTGGTTTATGATGGTGTAGGGAAAAAAACTTTTGAAAAATCTATTAATTGTCTTAAGCCGATGGGTATGATGATTTCTTTTGGAAACGCATCTGGTGCTCTTGATCCCATAGATGTTAAAAAATATATAGCTCATAAAAGTTTGTTTTTTACAAGACCAGGATTAGCTGATTATGGAGCAGGAAGAGCAGCACTTGAGGAAGGAACTAGTGCTCTTTTCGAACAAATCAAATTTGGTAAAATTAAAATTAAAATTTTTAAAGAATACAAACTCTCTGAAGCAAAAAAAGCTCATGAAGATCTTGAGGGAAGAAAAATTTTAGGTCCAGCTGTTTTGATACCATGAAAGACATCAAAATAATTAGTCCATGTATAAGTATCTGTAAAAATGATCCTAAAACAGATTTATGTTTTGGTTGTGCAAGAAGTATTGAGGAAAAAAAAATTTGGAAACTTCCAGAAACTACAAATGAATGGAAAAAAAATAATCTAATTACTTTACAGAGTAGAATGAAAGAATCTCAACTTATGACTTTTAAAAAATCTTATGATGAGAAAATCAAATTTGGAAAACTAGTTTATTCTAAAAATCTAAAGAACAAACCACAAACCTAATCCGACTATTGCTAGTAATATAATTAAAATTCTAATACCGAATAAATATCTTGTTAGGTTTTTTGACTTATCAATATCTTCCTTTTTGCCTGCCCCAAATCTAATAACTAAGTAAAAAACTAATAGAAGGAATAATAAAATAATTAGAATAATTGGTTTAGAGAACATAATTAACTTGATATCATTATAATTGGTAAAAACAATCCCAATGCGTATAAAAGGATAATAATTATTGCAGCAATTATAAAGGCTCTAATAGCGTTAATTTTCATATTTACTATTTTCCATCAAATTTCATATCTGACAAATGTAATTTTAACGCATTTGTAGAAAGAAAAATTTCAAACAAAAACAATAATATTGATACAATCATTGAAATGCAGCACGATGCAAATATCAATCTAGCTATAATAATTTTATTTAAGTAAAGACCCAACACTGTCATCATATTAAACAGAAAACCTAATCCAGCAGCACCGATGGAATATTTCAAATAATTAATTCTCTGACTTAAATTCTTTAACTGTTTTTCCCATTCTGGAGGAATATGTTTTTCAAACACGTGTTCGTCATGAAGCTTTCTAATTAAAGCACTCAAAGTATGAAATCTGTTGCTATAAACTGCCATTATAAGAGGAATGGCAGGAAACATTAATGCTGTTACTGTATAATCTATATTCATTTCGAATCGGATTGATTATGTATTTAGTGTTTGATATTTACAAGAACTATTAATGTCAAAACATATAACAAATTTCATTAATGTTACTAGATTAAACAAACCAATAGGTTTCCTTTTATTATTTTGGCCTTGCACATGGGGGCTATCGTTAGCATTTTACTTTGATAAAAATTTTTATACTTTTTGTTATTATTTAATTTTATTCTTTCTGGGTTCAGTTTTAATGCGAAGTGCTGGCTGTATTGTCAATGACATTGTCGATGAAAAAATAGACAGAAAAGTTTCGAGGACAAAAAATAGACCTATCGCCTCTGGGAATTTAAAAAAAACAACAGCGTGGATTTATGTTTTAATATTGTGTTTATTAGCATTCTTAGTTTTAATACAATTCAATTTTTTGACTATTTCACTAGGAATATTTTCGATGATTTTTGCATTTTCTTACCCTTTCATGAAAAGGTTTACTTATTGGCCACAATTATTTTTAGGATTTACTTTTAATTGGGGAATAATTATGTCTTGGACAGCCATTGAAAATAATATCTCATATTTACCACTCCTTTTATATTGCGGAGCCATATTTTGGACACTAGGTTATGACACGATTTATGGAGTACAAGATATTTCTGATGATGAAGTGATAGGAGTAAAATCTACGGCAATTAAATTTAAAGATAATCTTAACTTATTTGTAATAGTCTGTTATTTGCTTAGTTTAATTACAATAATAATAGTAATGATCAATTTAAAAATAAATTATTCAATAATCTTTTTAGGTATCTACTTTTTAACTTTATTGTATCAAATTAAAATTTTTAATCTTCAAAATCCATCTGATTGTCTTAAAGCATTTAAAGTTAATAATCTTTCAGGATTATTAGTTTTTTTGGGTTTCTTTATATTAGCTATTGATGCGTTATGAAATTAAATGAAGTTATAATTATTGTTAAAAGACTTTATGGAGAATATGTTAAAAAATATATTGGTAAAATCTTTATTGCAATATTTCTATCAGTTCTTGTTGCGGGATCAACATCTGCCATTGCATGGTTATTAGACCCGGCAGTTAAAAAAATATTTATAGATCAAGATAAAACTTATGCTGTTTTTATTCCAATCCTTGTAATTCTTGCTTTTATGGGAAAAGGAATTTCTTTGTATTATGCAAGATCGATTGTAATTGTATTGGGAAATCGAATAAAACAAACTCTTCAAAATAAAATGACCGACAATATATTGCTTTCAGACTCACAGACTATTGAGTCAAAACATAGTGGTAAATATATTTCTACATTTTTATATGATGTCGGAATGATACAGGAATTAGTGAGCACAGGAGTTTTAAATATAATTAAAGATAGTTTAACATTGATCGCTCTAATTGGCCTAATGTTTTATCAAAATTGGAAGCTTGCAATATTCTCTCTTATCATGATGCCCTTGGCCGCTGTAGTTGCAAAATCTCTTGGGAAAAGAATGGGAAAAGCAACCACAGCTAGTGTTGTTTCCTCGGGCAATTTTACAACTCTAATCTCAGAAATTCTAAAAAGTTCAAAAATTATCAAAATTTATCAAAGAGAAGATTTTGAGAAAAATAGAAGCTCTGATGCAATTAAAGATTTAACTGATACACAAATTAAAATTGGTAAAGTACAAATTCGAGCTGCTCCAATTATGGAAACCTTGACAGGTTTTATGATTGCTGGCTTTATCTATTATGCTGGAATACTTATTTCTCAGGGGGAAATTGGTATTAACAATTTTTTTTCATTTTTAGCAGCGATGATGTTAGCGTATCAACCTGTTAGATCGTTGGCGACAGTTAACATGTTAATATATCAAGGAGCTGCGGCTGGGCAAAGAGTTTTTAAAATTATAGATAGAGAAATTAAAATAAAAGACGACAAAAAGTTACCAAGTCTTCAAATAGATAAATCAAATATAAAATTTGATAATGTTAGTTTTCAATATGAGACAAGTAAAGAAAGAGCAATAAAAAATATCAGTATTGATATTGAGGGAGAAAAAATTACTGCACTAGTTGGACACAGTGGAGCAGGAAAAAGTACAATACTTAATTTGATTCCAAGATTTTACGAACCACAAGAGGGAAAAATATATCTGGATAGTCAAGAAATTAATAAGGTTTCTCTTAAATCATTAAGAGATAAAATATCTCTAGTTAGTCAAGATGTTATTCTTTTTGATGATAGTGTTGAAAATAATATTAAATATGCAAAGTTAGATGCAACAGAACATGAAGTTAAAAAAGCATGTAAGTTAGCAGCAGCAGATGAATTTATTGATAAGCTTCCAAATAAATATAAAACATTAATTGGAGAAAATGCAATACGACTCTCGGGTGGACAAAAACAAAGAATTTCAATTGCGAGAGCAATTTTAAAAAACTCACCAATAATTTTGTTAGATGAAGCAACATCATCTTTGGACGCCGACTCGGAGGAAAAAGTTCAAAATGCAATATTTAATCTTACAAAGAATAGAACCACTCTAGTAATTGCACATAGGCTATCAACAATAAACAAAGCAGATAAGATTATTTTAATGAAAGATGGAAATGTTTTAAAATACGGAACTCATAGTGAATTATTAAAAAACTCAAAAGAATATGAAAGCTTATATAAAAAACAAATGATGCATTAAAATGCTGATATCTTTTTATAATTTTCTAACCTACCTTTTTTATATTCCTTACATTATTTTAATTTATTTGAGAAAATTTTTAAAAAAAGAACATTCAGTTAAATTTAAAGAGAAAATTTTTCTAAGCAAATTTAAAAGGCCAAAAGGTTTTTTATTTTGGTTTCATGTAGCAAGTATTGGAGAATTAAAAAGTATTTATCCTATTATTGATTTTTACTTAAAAGAAAATCATCAAAATAATTTTCTTATTACTACGGTAACCTTAACTTCGTTTGAAGAGTTACAAAAAAAGTATGGTACGAATAAAAATGTATATCATCAGTTTATGCCTTATGATTTTGTATTTCTTATTAATAGTTTTTTTAAGAATTGGAAACCAGATATTGCGACATTTGTGGACTCAGAAATTTGGCCAAATTTTATTTTAAAAGTGAAAAGCCTTAATATTCCTCTAATATTATTAAATGCACGAATTACAAAAAAAAGTTTTAATAGATGGAGAATGTTTGGAAAGAGCTCAGATAAAATTTTTAAATCTTTTTCGTCTTGTATAAGTTCAAGCAAAGATACATCGAAATATTTGGATGTTTTAGGCGCACAAAATATAAAATTTTTTGGTAATATTAAATTTTGCTCATCTATCAATGCTGATAATAAATATCTTGATCAATTTAATAAGGTAAAAAAAAGAAAGATTTGGTGTGCATTAAGTACACATGCTGATGAAGAAATTTTTTGCGGAAAAACCCACTTAATAGCAAAAAAAACAATTAATGATCTTTTAACAATCATTATTCCACGACATATAAACAGAATCGATGATATTTATAAAAAACTAAAAAACCTTGGTTTAAATATTCAAATTAAGAGAGAAGAAGAAGATGTTAATAATTTTGCAGATGTTGTTTTGGTTAATTATTACGGTTCAGTAAACAAGTATTTGAAAAGTGTTAGACAAGTTTTTATAGGAAAATCTACTCTTAAAAAATTTGAAAATAGCGGAGGACAAAACCCCATCGATGCTGCAAAAATTGGTTGTCATATTTTTCATGGACCTTATGTGAATAATTTTAAAGATGTTTATAGTTTTTTAGATGAGTCTCTTTTATCAGAACAAGTATTAAGTTCTGAAGATTTAGCAAATAAATTAAAAATAAATTTTGCAAATGATTTTGAAAAAAATTTTGAAAAAATTAGTAAAATAAAAAATTATAGTAATAAAATTTTTGAGAGTGTTATTGCTGAATACAAAGATTATATTAGATGAAAATATTTAAACCTAAATTTTGGGACCAAAACTTTTTCACGATCTTTTCTATTTTACTAATGCCTTTTTCATTAATTTACTTAATTATAATTAACTTAAAAAAAATAATTTCAAAATCAAAAAATTTTCCTATCCCTATAATATGTGTAGGAAATATTTATATTGGTGGAACAGGAAAAACCCCTATTACATTGAAGATATGTAAAATTTTGAAAGAATTAGAGCAAGATCCGGTGATTGTTAGGAAAATATACAGCAGTCATGATGATGAAATATCTTTAATTAAAAAACATAATAAAATTATATTGTCAAAGAAGAGAGTGGAAGGGATAGAAAAAGCTATTAACAAAAATTTTAAATTTGTTGTGATGGATGATGGGTTTCAGGATATGACGATAAAAAAAGATTTAAATATAATTTGTTTTCACGATAATCAAAGAATAGGGAATGGATTATTACTTCCATCAGGACCTTTAAGAGAAAGATTAACAGAACTAAAGAATTGTCAAATTGTTTTAATAAATGGAAAACAAGATATTGAATTTGAACAAAAACTAAAAAAATATAATACAAAATTAGATTTTTTTTATTATAACTCAATTCCAAAAAATATTGACAATTTTAAAAATAAAAAGCTGATTGCATTTGCTGGAATTGGAAACCCAATTAATTTTTTTAATTTGTTAAAAGAAAATCATTTGAACCTGATTAAAGAAATAAGTTTTCCTGATCATTATAATTACAGTGAACAAGATTTAATTAAATTACATCAGTTAGAAAAACAATATAACGCTAAACTAATAACTACTGAAAAAGATTTTTTAAGAATAAGCCCGTTTACTAGAAAAACATATGATTATATTAAAATTGAGCCTAAATTGAAAGATGAAGAGGCTTTTAAAAATAGGATCAAAAAATTAATTAAATGAAAAATATAAAATATATTTTTGAAGCTTTAATTATTTATTCGATTTTTTTGATAATTAAAATATTAGGAATAAACATTGGAAGAAAAATTTCAACTTTTTTATTTCTAAAAGTTGGTTCATTATTTAGATCAAATGAAAACATAAAAAAAAATATATCTAATGCATATGAAAATCTTACAGAAGATGAAAAAAATAATATTGTAAACGATATGTGGACCAATTATGGACTGACTTTCGCGGAATACATATTTATGAAAAAATTTAGAAAAAATAAATTTTCTAAAGCTCAAATTTCTATCAAGGGCATGGGAATTCTTCAGAATGTAATTAAGTCTGGAGAGCCCGCTATTTTTATATCAGGACACTTTGCAAATTTTGAATTAATGGCAATGGAGTTAGAAAAAAGCAAAATTAAATTGGCAGCAATTTATAGACCTTTAAACAATTTTTTTATAAACCCATTTATGGTTTACATAAGAAAAAAATATATTTGTAAAAATCAAATTAAAAAAGGCATTGGTGGAACTAAAGAAATAATCGATCTTATAAAGAAAAAAAATAGTATAGCATTGATGGTTGATCAAAGATTAGGTGAGTCAAAAAGATATCCTTTTTTTGGGAAACCAGCTCATACAACTACTCTACCAGCTCAACTTGCCTTAAAGTTTAATTGTAAAATTATACCTATATTTTTAAAGAGGGACAAAAATAACTTTTTTTTAATGGAAATTTTAAACCCTATAAATTTTGAAAAAACAGCAGATTTTGAAAAAGATAAAGAAAATATTACAATTAAAATAAATCAAATTATCGAGAAAATGATTAAAAGAAATCCTGGTCAGTGGATTTGGACACATGGCAGATGGAAGTAATTATTTTTTTGATTTTATTTTTTCGAACCTAATTTTTACCTCTTTAGGTGAAAAATAAGCTTCTTGTAATTCAACATTCCAATATTCAAGATTTTGTAATGGGATATTTTTACCAGATACAGCACACTCAACATAGTCACCTTTTTCTATTACTTCAAATGTATTTGGTCCAAATTTAAGTTTTGCTTTAGTTCTGTTCATGCTAATTATAGAAATTGTATTCTAATAATATTATATGAATTTTGCTGTTATAGGAAGTGGTGGAAGAGAGCACTCAATTTGCTTTAAATTGAAACAATCTCCTAAAATTAAAAGATTAATCTGTATTCCTGGTAACGCTGGTACAAGAGAAATTGCAGAAAATATAAATATAAATATTAATAACTTTGATGAAATTTTAGCTGTAATTAAAAAATTCGAAATTGATATTGTTATTGTTGGCCCTGAAGAACCTTTGGTGAATGGTATTGTAGATTTTTTAAAAAATGAAGGGATAAGAGTTTTGGGTCCAGATAAATTTAGTTCTCAGCTTGAAGGCTCCAAAGCATTCATGAAAAACTTATGTAAGGAAAATAATATTCCAACTGCGAGATTTGGTATATTCGAAGATTTTAAAAGTGCATGTGATTTTTTATCTAAAAGTAAAACACCTATAGTTGTCAAAGCTGACGGTTTAGCAGCAGGCAAAGGAGTTTCAATCTGCAATAGTCATAATGAGGCTAAGATTAAAATCAAAGAGATAATTGAGGGAAGATACAAATCTTCAAACAAGGTTGTTTTAGAGGAGTTTCTTCATGGAGAAGAATTGAGTTATTTCGTTTTAGCTGATGATAATTGTTATAAGTTTTTTGGCTCTGCGCAGGATCATAAAAAAGTTGGTGAAGGTGATATTGGTCCAAACACAGGGGGGATGGGTGCATACTCACCGTCGAACCTGATTACAGCTGAACTCGAATTAAAAATTAAAAAAGAAATTATAGAACCTACATTAAAGGCAATGAAAGACTTGGGTCACCCATACTCAGGTTTTCTTTATGCAGGTTTAATGATACGTGAGGGCAAACCTTATTTAATCGAATATAATATAAGAATGGGTGATCCTGAGTGTCAAGTTCTTATGATGAGATTAAAGAGTGACCTAGTCGAAATAGCTGACTCCACTACTAGAAATAACTTGCAAAAAACCAAAATTGAATGGAGTGAAAATAAATCAATTACAATTGTTTTGTGTGCGAAAGGATATCCGGGAAAATATATTAAAGATAGTGAAATTAAAAATTTGAAGAATTTAAAGATTGATAAGGATAATCAAGTTTTTCATGCAGGTACCTACATAAAGGATAAAAAAATTTTATCTAATGGTGGTAGAGTATTAAATATAACTTCATCAGCAAAAGAGCTTATTGATGCTCGTAAAAAAATATTAACAAATTTAGATAAAATAAAATGGGATGATGGTTTTTACAGAAAAGATATTGGTTGGAGAGCCATAAAAAATGAGAATAATTAGAGGAAGACTTAAAAATAAAAAACTTAATTTCCCAATAAACCTTAAGACAAGACCTTTAAAAGATAGAGTGAAAGAAAACATTTTTAACATACTAGAGCATTCAACTAGTTTTGGCAGAGATATAAGAAACTCTTTTGTTTTAGATTTGTATGCTGGAATAGGGTCTTTTGGTTTAGAGAGTGTTTCACGAGGAGCTAAGAAAAGTTTTTTTGTTGAAAATAATACTGAAGCTTTAAAAAATTTAAAAAAGAATATCGATTTACTTAAACTTGAAAACAATGTTGAAGTATATTCTGAAAATGTTTTAAGATTTATTGAAAAATACAATTTTAAATTTAAATTTGATATAATATTTTTAGATCCACCCTATAAAGATAAAGAATTTTTATCAATTTTTGACAACTTGAAAAAAAAAAATATTTTAAAAAAAGAACATCTTATTATATTACATAGAGAGAGGAAGACAACTGAGTTACCTTTAAAACTTTTAAATGTTTTAGAAAGTAGGATTTACGGTAGATCAGAAATTTTTTTTTTAAGACTTCTTTGAAACTAAAAATTTTTTTGTTAACATCTTCACTTCTTCTACGGCTGGCTGGTCGAAAGGGTTTACGTTGATTAGCTTACCTAAAAATATTGTTTCCATAATAAATTGTAAAAATAATTTACCAATTGTGTCCTCATTAAATTTTTGAATATTGATTTCTCTAAAAGGTATTTTTTTATTTTTCAGCACTTTTAAAAAAGCATTTTTTTGGGAATCTTTGATATTATTATATTTTTTTTTTCTTAAATATTGAACATTATCATTAAAAAAATCTGATTTAGTTTTTAAATTTCCTCGCTTACTTGAACTAACGATGTAAAAAACTTTATCCTTTGGTCCATCAAGGTAAAGCTGAAGTAGGCTATGGTGATCCTTTGGAGCATTAGATATTACAGGGATAAACCCTTTTTTATTTTTACCCAAACTCTCAGCAAAAAGTTGTTGGCTCCAATACAAAAAGTTATTGAGTTCTGGTACATAATTAAAAAAAACTAATATTTTTGCATTCTTAATTTTAAGCTTATTAATGAGGTTTGCTGAACTTAAGATTATTTTTTTATTATAAATAAATTTACGGAGGTTTTTTTTAAATTTTTCTACTTTAAAACCCATTAAATATGCCGGTAACATGCCAACTTCAGATAATACAGAATACCTGCCACCTATAAATTTTTTGTGTTCTAGAAAATTAAATTTCTTTTCTTTTGCTAAATTTCTCAAAAAACTATTTTTGTTTTCAGTTAAAATAATTGTATTTTTAGATTTAAGAAAAGATTTAAAAAAATAAGTATTTGAGATTGTTTCGGTCGTGTTACCTGACTTTGAAATTATAATAAAAAGGCTTTTTGATAAATTATTATTTTTTTTGATACTTTTAAGATAATTTTCATCAAGATTATCAATAAAAATAAAATTTTTTTTTGTCTTATGTTTCAGAAAATCGTAAATAGCTTTAGCACCAAGAATGGAACCACCCATACCAATAATTAAAATAGTTTTAAATTTTTTAAATTTTTTAAATTTGAATTCAAATTTAGAGTTGTTTATTAAATATTTCAGAAGAGTGCTATTTTGAGTAATTATATCGTTAATAATTTTAATATTAGATGACATTAATTATTTTCTTAATTCCTCTAAAATCATATTTTCTAAATCTGTTGATACTTTAGAGCCACTATTTTTTGTTTTATTTGATTTTAAAACTGTCTCAATATTATTCACATTACTTTTTTTTTGTTTGCCCGTTTTTGGTAAAGGTAATTTTTCATATTCTGGTGGTAGAACAAGTGGATCCTTTTTTTTTATTAAAAACTCATCTGTATTTGTAACCTTTTGTCCACTCATTGTTTCTTTAAATTCACCCCAGCTATCTCCACATCCCTTAAGAAATAAAAAAATAATGAAAACTAAAAAAAATTTTGAAATATTTCTCATAAGTTTGGTTTAAAAAAAAATTCCTTAATTATTATGAAAAAAATTCCGAGAGAAATAAAAATATCTGCAACATTGAATGTGAACCAATGAAAAGAATTTATATGAAAGTCGATAAAGTCTGGAACAGCAAAATAAGTAAACCTATCAAACAAATTTCCAGCTGCACCGCCGATAATTAATGCAAATAAAATTTTTCCTAGTGAGTCTGATTTAACCATCAAGTAAATTAAATAAATAATAATTGTCAAAATTAAGATTGATATTAAATGGTAAATTGTTGTAGCATTAAAGCTTAATAATCCAAATGCAATTCCTCTATTCCAGTTTAAAGTTATATTCAAATAATCATTTATAAAGAGTTCGCTTTGGTTCTTTTCTATAAGACTAATTACGTATGTTTTTGAAAGTCTGTCTAGACAAAAAGCAAGAATTATTATTATGAAACTTAAAATATCAAATTTTTTAACTTTTATTTTATTTTCCAACATTTTGTAGCGGACAAATTTTAGTTCTTGAACATTTATTTTCATTTGGTCTTGGCACTATTTTCCAACATCTTGAACACTTTGTTCCCTCAGCTTTTTTTACAGATACTATTAATTTATCTTTTATATCATCCTGTATAGTTTTTGTAACATTAGAAGTAATAAATAGTTCTTCAGCGTCTACACTATTAAGGATTTCATGATCTTTTTTAGATAAAGAAATTTTTATATCTGCCTCTAAACTAGATCCAATTATTTTTTTTGATCTTTTTTCCTCTATAGCGATATTAACTTCCTGTCTAAAAGAAAGTAATTTTTCCCATTTTTTGTATAGAGTTTCATTTTTCCAATTTTCTGGTAAGTCAGAAAAAATTTCCTCATGGATGCTGATTTTTTTATTTTTATTTGATAAATCTGTAATTTCCTCAGTTGTGAATGATAACACCGGAGCGTACCATTTTAATAAACACTCAAGAATTATATTAAGCAAGGTTACACATGACTTTCTTTTTTGTGAACTTACATCATCGCAATATAGTGTGTCTTTTCTTATATCAAAATAGAATGATGATAGGTCAAGAGTGCAAAAATTTAACAACTCCTTTTGAAGCTTATGGAAATTATAATCTTTTAAACTCTTCTTAATTTCTAAGCTTAAATAATAAAGTTTATGTAAGATTACCTGTTCTAATTCAGGTAAATCTTTTACTTTAATTGAGTTGAAATTTTGTGGACTGTAATTGTCTCTTAAATTCCCTAAAATATATCTGAAAGTATTTCTTATTTTTCTATAAGACTCCGCGTGTTGTTCTAATATCGTATGATCTATTCTTAAATCCTCAGCGTAGTCTGAAGAGGCAACCCAAAGTCTAAGTATATCCGCCCCATATTTTTTTAAAATATCATCAGGTGAAATAATATTGCCAGCAGACTTAGACATTTTCATTCCTTTTCCGTCCACAACAAAGCCATGTGAAAGTATACTTTCAAAAGGAGCTCTGCCCCTAGTTCCACAAGACTCTAAAAGAGAGGAGTGAAACCAACCTCTGTGTTGGTCAGATCCCTCTAAATACATTGATGCTGGCCATTTTAAATCTTTTCTTTTTTCTAAGACAAATGAATGTGTAGATCCACTATCAAACCAAACCTCTACTATATCGTTTGATTTAATATAATTGTCTTTGTTATATTTTTTTCCAAGAAACCTTTGTGGATCATCATAGAACCAACAGTCTGATCCTTCTTTTTCATAAATTTTTGCTATATTTTCAATTACTTCGTGATCTCTTAAAGGCTCATTAGTTTTCTTGTCGATAAAAATTGGTAAAGGTACTCCCCATGAACGCTGCCTTGAGATACACCAGTCTGGCCTTGTCTCTATCATTGATCTAATTCTTGTTTTTCCTTTTTCTGGGTAAAAGTTTGTCTGATCAATAGAGTCGATTGCTTTTTTTCTAAGCTTATGACTTTCCATCGATATAAACCATTGAGGTGTAGCTCTGTGCACTAACGGGGCTTTAGATCTCCAAGAATGAGGATAACTGTGTATTAAATTACCACTACCTAAAAGATTATTTTGCTCTTTTAAATTCTTTATAATTATTTCATCAGCTTTAAATACATGCGTGCCCTCGAAAATCGGTATATTATTTGTATAAAGACCATCGTTATTAACTGTTTCGATTGCCTTCATTCCATGTTTCAAACATAAATTAAAATCATCAGGCCCATGGCTAGGGGCACAGTGAACAATTCCAGTACCTTGATCTAAAGTTACAAAATTTGCCTCTAACATCGGCACATCATACTCATAACCTAAATTTTTAAATGGGTGAGAACATAAAGTATTATTAAATTCGCTGCCTTTAAACGTTTTTAAAACTTCATGCTTACCTAGTTCACAATTTTCTATTACTGACTGAATTAATTCCTGAGCCACAACAATTTTATTTTTATTTATATCCAAAACCACATAATTAATGTCTTTATTATAAGCTAGTGCTTTGTTTGCTGGAATTGTCCAAGGTGTAGTGGTCCAAATAATTATAGAAGCGTTTTTTAAATAATCTTTGTCAGTTTTTTTTACTTTAAAAGATGCATAGATGGTATTTGATTTATGATCCTTATATTCTACTTCTGCATCTGCTAAAGCTGTTTTCTCAACTGTAGACCATAAAACAGGCTTGAAACCTCTATAAAGACTTCCTTCCTTCAAAAATTTACCTAGTTCCCTTACGATCTGAGCTTCTGCTTCGTAGCTCATAGTGGAATAATAATTTTCCCAATCACCTATTACGCCTAACCTTTTGAATTCTTTTTTGTGAATTACTATCCACTTTTCTGCAAATTCTCTACACTCTTTTCTAAAGTCCTTTATGGGTACTTCATCTTTATTTTTTTTTCTTTTTTTATATTGTTCCTCGATCTTCCATTCTATCGGTAAACCATGACAGTCCCATCCAGGTACATAAATAGAATCTTTGTTATTCATTTGATGGAATTTAGTAACTATATCTTTCAAAATTTTATTTAAAGCTGTTCCCATATGTATATGACCATTAGCGTAAGGCGGTCCATCATGAAGAACAAACTTTGTTTTGCCTTCTGATTTTTTTCTCAATCTTTCATAAAGTTTAATTTTATCCCAAGTTTCCAATATTTTTGGTTCTTTAGAAGGTAAATTTGCTTTCATTGAAAAAGAAGTTTTGGGAAGATTTAAATTATTTTCTGGCATAGTATTTATTTTGCTTGTTTTATATCCTTTTTAATCTGTTTTTTTAATTGCAAAATATTTTTAAATTTTTTTTCTTTTCTAATAAATTTTGTCAACATTATTTTAATACTTTTACCATATAAATTTTTTTTCAAACCAAAAATATGTGCCTCTAACAAGAGCCTATTTTTTCCAAAAGTCGGCTTATAACCTATATTTACAATACCTTTTCTTTTAAAATTTTTGTTTAAAATTATTTTTGAGGCATAAACGCCAGCTTTTGGAATAATATAATCTTTCAATTCTAGATTACATGTCGGAAAGCCTATTTTTCTTCCTCGTTTTTCTCCTTTTCTAACTATACCTTCAATAGTCCATGATCTTCCTAACATTTTATTTACAGAATTAATCCTTCCCATAATTATATTTTTTCTTATTAAGGTCGATGAGATAATGTATTTATATTTGGTTAATGGCTTTACAGTTTTGGTTTTATATTTGTAAATAATTTCTTTTTTTTTTAATAAATTTATATTTCCAGCTCTGTTTTTTCCAAATTTAAAATTTTGACTTATGAAAATTAGTTTAGCTTTTAATTTTTTATGAAGAACCTGTTCTATGAAACTTTCAGCACTTGTTTTTGAAAATTTTTTATCAAATTTTTTAATTATTATAAAATCAATACCTAATTTTTTAGATGTTTCGATTTTTTGTTTTAATGAATCTATTCTAAAATTTTTTATTTTTTTGTTAAAAAACATAACTGGTAAGGGATGAAAAACTAATAAACCAAACTTAAGTCTATGTTTTCTGGCCAGATATTTTCCAGACTTTATTACTTTTTGGTGACCTAAATGAAATCCATCAAAATTACCAATTGCAATTGCTGAACTCTCAAATTTTTTGGAAACATTAAAATTTTTATAAATTTTCATCTACCAAGTTAATTCTTTTTGAAAGTAATTAGCTGATACTTTGTGTTCGACCAATAACTTTTCCATCAAATTTTCATTTATTGTTTTTGATTTATGTACGCCACTAGTTATAAATAATGAATCTAGATTCATATTGTTTGCACCTTTAATATCAGTTCTAAGATTATCTCCAATTACTAAAGTTTTTTGATTTGTTTTTAAACAGGAAAGATAAACTTCTTTATAAGGCTTACCAAAATATATTACTTTCCCGCCTAGATTTTCAAAAATTTCAGCTATTTTTCCAGCACAATATTCTTCTTCACCACCTCTATGAACAATTAGATCAGGATTGGTGCAAACTAATTTTTTATTTATATAATTTTTTAATAAATCTTTGTAAAACCTTAAATTTTCACTTTCTTCATCAAAAAGTCCCGTACACAGTATAAAGTCACTTTCCTCTAGAGTAGTTTTGTTTTCTTTTACATCTTTAAATAAAGAGTCATCCCTTTGAGGACCAAGGTGAAAAAATTTTTTACCAAATTTATTTTGTTTAAGTGAATTCAATGCTGCCTCGCCTGAGGTAAAAACGTTTCTAAGGAACTTGTCCTCCATTTTCATTTTCTTTAAAAATTCAACTACTTTCTTTGTTGGTCGAGGTGCGTTTGATAAAAAAACAATTCTTTTCCCATTTGATTGGAGTTCCCTTACGGCATTAACTGCAGAGTTATATAAATTTACTCCGTTATGCATTACTCCCCACAAATCGATTATAAATGCATCATATTCTTGAAAAATTTCTGAAAGATGCTCTAATTTTTTAATTTTCATTGGAAATTCAAGCTTTTTTTGACAAATTTTTTATTATCATACTCTTGCAAATTTCTAAATACATACCATATTCCACATTATTATAAATTATAGGAGATTTCATGAAATTTAGACCATTACACGACAGAGTTCTCATTAAAGTCCTTGATAGTGAAGAAAAAACCAAGGGCGGAATAATTATACCGGATACTGCAAAAGAAAAGCCTCAAGAGGGAGAAGTCGTTGCTGTGGGTAATGGAGCAAAAACCGAGGATGGAAAAATTGTCAAAATGGATGTCAAAATTGGCGACCGAGTTTTATTTGGAAAATGGTCTGGAACAGAGGTTAAAATCGACGGTAAAGAATACAGCATAATGAAAGAGTCTGACATTATGGGTATCACAAAAAGTAAATAATTATAAAAGGAGATATAGATGCCAAA
>CACBKA010000001.1 GCA_902539745.1 uncultured Pelagibacteraceae bacterium | reverse complement strand
TCAGCACAATACAAGTAAAATAGTATTATTTTCAAGTGTAGTTCCAACAGTATACTCTAAACTTAAAAAAGTTCTTAAATCAAAAAAATTTAAAACTCACGAAATTAAAGAGTTTGATTTAAGAAAATTAATGAAGTTTAAAATTAAAAACTTTAATCAACTAGGGTCTGATCGAATTGCTAATGCTTTTGGTATTGGTGGAAATTTAAAATCAAATTATATTATTATTGATTTTGGTACAGCAACAACTTTTGACATTATAAAGAAAAAAAATGTTTACGATGGAGGTATTATTGCTCCGGGTGTAAAGTCCTCAATAGAAAATTTATCTTCATCTACTGCCTTATTACCAATATTTAAGCTTAAAAAATATCCACTTAACTATGGAAAAAATACTAAACAGGCTTTAACTTCTGGTTTTTTCTGGGGTTACCAAGGGTTAATAAATAATATTTTAAGTAAGATTATTAATAAAAATGGAAAAAATTGTAAAATTGTATTAACTGGTGGTTATTCTTATCTGTTTAAGAAACATTTATATAAAAAAGCAAAAATTGAAAAAGATATTACAATGCATGGTATTATTAAAATTTACAGAAACTTTATTATATGAGTAAGGAAGAGTTATTATTTTGTCCACTTGGAGGTTCTGGTCAAATTGGTGGAAACATGAACCTTTATGCTTATGGTAAAGAGGAAGATCAAAAATGGATAATCGTTGATACTGGAGTAAGTTTTGCAGACGATTCAATACCAGGTATTGATTTAATTTATCCAGATCCTGGATTTATTATAGATAAAAAAGATGATTTGTTAGGGATTATTTTAACACATGCCCACGAAGATCACATAGGAGCAATAGCGCATATATGGCCAGATCTTAAATGTAAAATATACGCGACACCCTTTACTGCAGTTCTAATTACAGAAAAGTTTAAAGAAAAAAAAATCGATATAACACAGCACTTAAAAATTGTTCAATTAAATGGAAAAATTAAACTTGGTCCTTTTGATATTGAATTTGTTACGTTAACACACTCAATTCTCGAACCAAACGGTTTAAGTATTAAAACACCAGCAGGAATAATATTGCACACAGGTGATTGGAAAATAGACCCAAACCCACTCATCGGTGATAAAATTAATGAAAAAAAGTTGAAAGAATTGGGTCAAAATAAAGTTTTAGCAATGATTTGCGACTCAACAAATATTTTTAATCCAGGAAGAGCAGGATCAGAATTAGATGTAAGAAATAGTTTATTAAAAATAATGTCCTTAAAATCAAAAAGAATAATAATTACTTCTTTTGCTTCAAACGTAGCGAGAATGGAGAGTGTGTTTTATTGCGCTAATAAAATTGGCAGACATGTATCTTTAGTTGGCAGATCGATGAATAGAATCTTTAAAGCTGCAAGACAATGTGGTTACTTAAACAATATTGAGGATCCAATCGACCCCCGAGAAGCAAAAAAAATTCCTAGAGAAAAAATGGTTTATATGTGCACTGGTAGCCAAGGTGAGCCAATGGGAGCAATGAAACGAATTATAAAAGACATACATCCCGACGTTTTTATAGAAAAAGGTGATACTGTTATTTTTTCATCAAAAATAATTCCTGGAAATGAAAAAAAATTATATTCACTACACAACGATATAGTTAGAAAAGAAGTAGAATTAATTACTGAAGAAACAGATTTCGTTCATGTTTCAGGCCATCCAAATAGAGAAGATTTAAAAGATATGTATAATTGGGTAAAACCTGAAACTATTATTCCAGTTCACGGCGAACATAGGCACATGAATGAACATATTAATTTTGCAAAAGAAATGCAGGTCCCTCATGCCTTAAGAATTGAAGATGGAGACATTGTCAGAATTTCTCCTGGAAAAAATGCAGAAATTGTTGATAAAGCACCATCAGGAAAAATGTATTTAGATGGAAATGTAGCTGTTGGAGAAAATTCACAATCCATTAAAGAGAGAAGGAATTTATCACTTAATGGATATCTAGAAATAACTTTAATATTAAATAATAGCGGAAAACTTAATAAACCTGTAATATCTTATAAGGGTATACCTGAAAATAGTTTTGATGAAAAAATTATTTTTGAAATGGAGGATGAAATATTCAATACATGTAGGACATTCTCAATGAAAAACAAAAATCAAGAAAAAAATTTAATTGAGATGATTAAACAAAATTGCCGAAGGTTAATAAAAGACAAAACGGGTAAAAAGCCGTTCACAAATATAAATATAGCAAGGCTTTAATGCTTTTATCAAAATTATTTATACCTATTACTAAAGACTTGCCTGCAGAGGCAAAAATAAAATCTCACCAATTAATGCTTAGAACCGGTATGATAAGACAAGCTTCAGCGGGTATTTACTCTTGGTTACCACTAGGATTTAAAGTAATGAAAAAAATTGAAAAAATTGTTCGTGAGGAACAAAACATTATAGGTGCGCAAGAGATGTTAATGCCTACAGTACAATCTGCCGATATATGGAAGGAAAGTGGAAGATATGACGATTATGGCGAAGAAATGTTAAGAATATCTGACAGGCAAAAAAGGGAAATGCTTTACGGACCTACAAATGAGGAACAAATAACCGAAATATTTAGAACAAGCGTTAAATCATACAAATTATTGCCGCAAATTTTATATCACATACAGTGGAAATTTAGAGATGAATTACGACCAAGGTTCGGCGTTATGAGATGTAGAGAGTTTTATATGAAAGACGCTTATTCATTCGATCTTAGTGATGATGATGCAGCCTTATCATACAATAAAATGTTTTTTGCTTATCTTAAGACTTTTGAAAGATTAGGTCTTAAGTCGATTCCAATGAAAGCAGATACAGGACCAATAGGCGGTGACTTATCACACGAATTTATAATTTTAGCAGAAACAGGAGAAAGTAAAATTTATACAGATAAAAGAATCTTCGATATACCAATTAAAAATTATAAAAACGATTATAATTCACTAAACAAAATGAGAGATGATTTTTCAAAATTCTACTCAGTAACTGATGAAAAGTTTAATTCTGATGACTTTAATAAAAAAGTAAAAAAAGATGATCAACTTCAAACTAAAGGAATAGAGGTAGGACACATCTTTTATTTTGGGGACAAATATTCTAAGCCCATGAATTGTACAGTAGATGGTAAGGACGGAAAAAAAATTTTTGTTAAAATGGGTTCATATGGCATTGGTGTATCCAGACTAGTAGCAGCCATAATAGAAGCAAAATTTAATAATGATAAAATGAAATGGCCAAAAGCTGTTTCCCCATTCGATGTTGTAATTATACCAGCGATAAATAAAAACGATAATTCTAATTTAGAAAAATCAAGAAAAATTTATAATTCACTTAAAGAAAAAGACATCGACGTATTACTCGATGATGTTGATGAGAATATTTCAAATAAATTTAGAAAACACGATCTTTTAGGTATTCCTTATCAAATTGTTGTAGGATCAAAATCAACAAAAGATCAATTCGAGTTTAAAGAAGTAGGTGAGGACGCGCAGTCTTTAGAAATTAACCAAATTATCAACATATTAAAAAAATAAATTGTTTACCACAGTAGAAAAATTAATAACTACAAGAAATCTAAAGCCTAAAAAAAAAGAAGGTTTTTTAAAGGTAATTTCAATTTTTTCATTTCTTGGAATTATGTTGGGTGTTGCAACTTTAATCATTGTTATGTCTGTTATGAATGGATTTAGGACAGAACTTACTGAAAAAATTTTAGGTTTTAATCCTCATATTACAATAAAACCATATAGCAATAGTATCACTGAAAATTATTATTTAGATTTAAAAAATAAGTATAAAAAAGCAAAAATAGTTAAATCTTTATATGGTGAAGGTGTAATTATTACAAGTAACACAGCTAAAGGTGTTTTAGTTAGAGGAATAAACAAAAATCAAATTAAAGAATTAGATTTGTTTCAAAATAATATAATTGATGGGGAAATTTCAAATTTTAATAATGGTAGAATAATAATAGGTAAACATCTTGCTATAGAACTTGGAGTTGTTGTTGGCGACAAAATAAATTTAATGTCCTCCACTTCATCTCCTTCACTATTTGGTATGGTACCAAAACAATCTAGTTACAAAATTATTTCAGTTTTTAGTAGTGGGTTATACGAATACGATAAAAATGTTATATTTTTTAATTTAAATGACTCGTTATCTTTTTTTGAAAAAACAAATGATGATATAAATTTAGATATATATCTTAAAGATCCTTTAAATGCCGATGTATACAAAAATGAAATACAAGAAATAAACCCAGGTTTATTTGTAAATTCTTGGTCTGATCAAAATAAATCTTTTTTATCAGCTCTTAAAGTTGAGAGAAACGTAATGTTTTTGATACTAACTTTAATTATAATCGTGGCAGCATTTAATATAATTTCTGGACTAACAATTTTAATTAAAAATAAAACTAAAGAGATAGCAATTTTAAAAGCATTAGGTTTATCAAAAAAATCTATCGTAAAATCATTTTTTTTAACAGGTTTTACTATTGGCTTAACAGCAACAATTGCTGGCGTCATATTAGGTGTTACTTTTTCGATCTATATTGAGGAGATACGACATTTTCTATCCTCGGTATTCAACTTACAAATTTTTCCCGAAGATGTTTATTTTTTAGACGAGATGCCAAGCGAAATAAACGCAAAATCTATTTTGTCAATATCACTATTTTCAATAGTTGTTACATCTCTAGCATCATTATTTCCATCTTTCGCAGTAGCTAAAGTTGAACCAATTAAAGCTTTAAAGTATGAATAAAAATTGTATTAAGGTCGAGAAATTATCAAAAAACTTTATAAACAATAAAGTAGTAGTAAATGTTTTAAACAATCTTAATCTCAATCTTGAAACAGGAAAGATCATAGCGCTTGTAGGTCCATCTGGTTCGGGAAAGTCAACTTTGCTTCATTTACTCGCTTTATTAGACAAACCTACTAATGGTAAAATTACTATATTAGGTGAACCAACACAAAATATAACCGAAAACAAAAGAAACCAATTAATTAGAAATCACATATCAATAATTTTCCAAAACAATAATTTACTTTTGGATTTTACCGCTGTCGAAAATGTTGCCATGCCCTTGATAATAAGAAACAAAAATTACAACAGTTCAATTAAAGAAGCAGAAAGTTACTTAAGAAAGGTTAATCTAGGTCATAGACTTAATCATTTTCCATCTGATTTGTCAGGCGGAGAACAACAAAGAGTTGCAATAGCAAGGTCATTAATTTCGGATACAAAAATTATTCTGGCAGACGAACCAACTGGTAATCTTGACAATAAAAATTCATCTGAAGTTTTATCTTATTTTTTAAAATTAAAACAAAAAAATAAAATAGTTTTAATTGCAACCCATAATAGAGAAATTGCAAAAAGAGCTGATTATACTTTAAGCATTAGGGATGGTATTATAAAATCATCAAATGAGAAATGAAAAAAAAGAATTTACACATTTTAAAATACATACTCAATATTCAATTTGCGAAGGCGCAATTAAAATCACAGACTTAGGTAAATATTGTAAGGAAAACAAAATTCAATCTATTGGTTTGAGTGATAGTTTTAATTTGTGTGGTGCTCTTGAATTTTCAGAAGAAATTAGTAAGTCAGGTACTCAACCAATCATTGGTACTCAAATCAATTTTATTTTTAATAAGGTTATGGGCAAAATTCCTATTTATGCTCAAACAAAAAAAGGTTTTAGTAATTTAACAAAGTTATCTTCAAAAAGTTACCTTGATGCAAAAGAAACATTACCACCACATTGTAATTTGGACGAACTTTTTTCACATTCAGAAGATATAATTGTTACTAGCGGTGGATTAGACTCTTTATTAAATAGTCTAATTAAAAAAAATAACACAAAAGAAGTACAAGAGTTTATTTCAAAAATAACAAAAGTATTTAGTGATAGATTTTATTTTGAAATACAAAGACACAATGACCCTGGAGAAAAATATTTAGAGAATAATCTTCTTAGTCTCTCAAAAAAATTTAAAGTGCCATTAATTGCATCACAAGAGATTTTTTATATAAATAAAGATATGTTCGAGGCTCATGACGCTTTACTATGTATAGGTCAAAAAACCTATGTAGACGAAAAAAATAGAAAAAAATTTAGCGATCAACATTTCATGAAAAATTCAGACGAGTTAGAAAATCTTTATAAGGATATCCCAGAAGCTATTGAAAATAATTATAATTTTCCATTCCGATTTTCTTATAAGTTAAAAAAAATACAACCAAATTTACCCTCTATAAAAATTTCAAGCAATTTAAGTGAAAATGATGAACTTCTATCACTGTCAAAGATTGGACTAAAAAATAGGCTTGATAACTTCATTTTAAAGAAAAAAAACACTTATGACAAAGCTCAGATTGAAAAAATTTATTATGAAAGATTAAACCATGAAATTAAAATTATAAATAAAATGAACTACTCAGGATATTTCTTAATTGTTTCTGATTATATAAAATGGGCAAAAAAAAATAGTATTCCTGTAGGTCCTGGCAGAGGTTCTGGAGCCGGTTCGCTAGTGGCGTATTCTTTAGACATTACTGATTTAGACCCAATTGAATTTGGACTTATTTTTGAAAGATTTTTAAATCCAGATAGAATATCTATGCCAGATTTTGATATAGACTTTTGTGAAGAAAAAAGAGACTTAGTTTTTAAATATTTAAAGTCTAAATACAAAGGTGGAGTTGCACACATAATTACATTTGGGAAACTCAAAGCAAGAATGGCATTAAGAGATATTGGAAGAGTTCTGGGTTTACCATATGGACACGTAGATAAATTATGCAAGATGATACCTTTTGATCCTTCTAGGCCCTTAACATTAAAAGAGTCAATCGCGAGAGAACCAAGAATTGCCGAAGAGGAAAAAAGAAATCCCAAGGTTAAAAAATTAATTGAGTTATCACTAAAATTAGAGGGACTAAATAGAAATTTAGCAACACATGCTGCGGGTGTAGTAATTGCAGATGAAAAATTATCAGAAAAAGTTCCCCTTTATATGGATAGTAGCTCAAATTTATTATTACCTTCAACTCAATTTGATATGCACTCTTCGGAAAATTCCGGATTAGTCAAATTTGATATTTTGGGACTTAATACACTTACAGTAATTAATAAAACTATTGAAATTTTAAGAAGTAAAAATATTGAAATAGATATTTCAAAAATACCTCTTGATGATATGGGAATTTATAAAATGTTATCCAGTGGTGAAACAACAGGTTTGTTTCAGCTTGAGAGCTCCGGTGTAAGATCAGCTTTAAAACAAATGAAACCAAATCAATTTGAGGATATTGTCGCGCTCGTAGCTCTTTATAGACCTGGCCCAATGAACAACATTCCAATTTATAATGATTGTAAGAATGGAATAAAAAAACCTGATTACATTCACAAAAGTTTAGAAAACATCCTCAAACCAACTTATGGAATAATAATTTATCAAGAACAAGTTATGCAAATCGCACAGACTCTTGCGGGATTTACGGCAGGCGAGGCTGATATTTTAAGAAAAGCGATGGGGAAAAAGAAGAGGAAAGAATTAGAAAAACAGGAGGAAAAGTTTATAAAAGGTGCAATTAATAATAATATTAGTAAAGATATAGCCTCTTTCATTTTCAAAAAAATAATGCCATTTGCTGAATACGGTTTTAATAAAAGTCATGCAGCTGCCTATGCTTTAATCGCTTACCAAACTGCTTTCTTAAAGTATTATTATAAAGAGGATTTTATTGCCGCAACTATGTCTACAGAATTATCAAATACCGATAAGTTAAGAGAATTTGTAGAGGAATTGAAAAGACTTAAAATTGAGATCATTAGACCAAACATAAATTTATGCTTTGCAGATTTCAAATCCGAAAAAAATAAAATTTTTTATGCATTATCAGGTATTAAAAGCGTTGGTAGAGAGGCTGTTTCTAATCTCGTGAAAGAAAGAGAAAAAAATGGAAAATTTAAATCGATTAATGATTTTATCAATAGAGTAAATCCAAAAGATATTAACAAGCTCCAATTAGAAGGTTTAACGAAAGCAGGAGCTTTTGATGATTTAGAAAGTAATAGAAGTGCTTTATTAAATTCAGTACCAAATATAATCCAATTAAACAAAAGCTTGTGGGATGAAAAACAAAGTAAACAAAATAATCTTTTCGAAGATAATAGTAGTGATAATGATTTACTTTTTAATGCTAACAAAACTAAAATATGGACCAACAATGAAAAGCTTATGCATGAGTTTCAATCAATTGGATTTTATATGTCAGATCATCCCTTAAATGCTTATAGAGATTATTTTGAAAAAATGAATGTGATTAGTTTCAACAAATTTGTCGATGGAAAAGAAAGCTCAGCACTTGTAGCAGGAACAATAATGTCTATTCAAGAGAAAAAAAGCTCTAAAGGAACACCTTTTGCAATAGTTAAATTCAGTGATTTAAAAAGTGAGTTTGAGTTATTTTTGTTTTCTGATCTCTTAGTATCTAACAGAGATAATCTTAAAACTGCTAATTCATTTATTTTAACACTGCAAAAAGATAATGCTGGCGCTGACTCTTTTTCGAGGCGTATAAATATAAGAAAACTAATAAGCCTTAATGATTTTACAAATAAAAAATATGATAAAGTAACGATTGAAATTAAAAATCAATCTAAATTAGATGAACTTCAGAAATTACTTAGAGAAGACGGCGAAACGAAAATTCAGATTAAAATCAAAGAAACCTCAAAAATTTACACATTTGAACTAAAAAATTTAAGGAAGTTCAATGCTGGCACTTTTAATCACATCAAAGACAAAGAATATATTGAAAAAATAAGTTTTTAATCTCTTGATTTTCATTAAAATAAACATTAAAAATTTCATAATTTCGCACACAGCAAAGGGTTAAAGCCCGCCGGTCCGAAAGGAAAGCTGTGGAGGATTAACCGGAAAATTATGAATATACCAGAAGTAACAATTAAACAATTATTAGAAGCCGGTGTCCACCTGGGACATAAAACACTTAGGTGGAATCCAAAAATGAATAAGTTTATTTTTGGTGAAAAAAATTCAATTCACATAATTGATCTGACGAAAACTGTTAATTTGATAAAAGAAGCCATGCAGGAGGTACACAAATGTATATCAAGCGGTGGAAAAATTCTTATCGTTTCAACTAAAAAACAGGCATCAGAAAGTGTTTTAAAACTGGCTAATGAAACAGAACAATTTTATGTAAATCATAGATGGCTTGGTGGTATGCTTACGAACTGGAAAACTATACAGAATTCGATTAGAAGATTAAAAAAATTAGAAAAAGATTTATCTCAAGATGATGATATTGGATTTACAAAAAAAGAAATTTTAAAACTTACTACCGAAAAAGACAAATTAAAAAGATCATTAGGTGGAATTGCAGATATGAAAGTAGTTCCTAACATGCTTTTTATTATTGATACAAATATTGAGTCTATAGCTGTTAAAGAAGCTATAAAATTAAATATTCCAATAGTAGCAATTTTAGATTCTAATTCGGATCCCACCGGTATAAATCATCCAATACCAGGTAACGATGATGCTAGAAGATCAATAAATTTATACTGCGAAATTCTGAAAGATACAATTGTGGATGCAAAAAAGTATATATCTAAAAAAACTGCTGAAACAAAAATTTTAAAAGATAAAAGTGATGCTTCGAATAATAAATCAACAATTGTAGATGAAGAAGTAGAAAACGAAGATTTAAAAAAAAAGAACTAATCACAAAAAAAGCAAAATGTCTGATAAAGCAAACTTAGAGAATATAAAAAAGTTGAGAGAGATAACTGGCGTAGGATTCAAAGATTGTAAAATTGCAATAGACGAAAATAATGGTGATATTGAAAAATCTATTGAATTTTTACGAAAAAAAGGAATTGCTAAGGCTTCGAAAAAGATGGGGAGAGTTGCTGCAGATGGTTTAGCTTTAATTTTTGAAAAAGATAATTCCATGTCTATAATTGAAATAAACAGTGAAACTGATTTCGTTGCTAAAAATAATGATTTTAAAAATTTTTGTAAAGAAATATCAGAACTTAATTTTATAAACAAATCAAATATACAAAGGTTAAAATCTAGTAAAATGAAAAATCAAAAAACCGTAGATGAGAATTTAATTGCACTTATTTCAAAAATGGGAGAAAAAATTACATTACGAAGAGCTAAGTTTTTTGAAAATAGTGGACTCAACTTTTCTTATGTTCATAATTCATTAGAAAAAAATGTAGGAAAAGTTGTATCTATTGTTCAACTTAGCAAAAATTCAAAAAAAGATTTGAAAGATTTAGGCTCAAAACTAGCAATGCATATAGCTGCACAGTCTCCTTTAGCTATTGATGAAAGAGGTATCAACAAAGACACTTTGGATAAGGAATTAGAGATAATAAAAGCAGAACTTAAAAACAGTGGAAAAAAACCTGAGATGATTGAAAAAATTTCATCAGGCAAAATTAAAAAATTTATTTCAGATAACACGTTGCTCAATCAAGTATGGATAATGGATACAAAAAAGAAGGTTAATCAAGTTGTAAAAGAATATTCAGATGGAGAAGAAATTAAAGTATTAGATTTTGCAAGATTTAAAGTAGGTGAGGGTATAGATTAATTATGGAAAATTTTGATTTGAAAGAGCTACAACAAAAAATGAATAAATCAATAGCTTCGTTTCAAAAAGATCTAAGCACATTGAGAACTGGTCGAGCAAACCCTTCAATGTTAGATTTAATCAGAATTGATGTTTATGGACAAAAAATGCCAATCAATCAAATTGCTACTATTACAGTACCTGAACCAAGAACTATTTCAATACAGGTTTGGGATAAAAATAATATTAAAGCAGTTGATGCTGAAATACAGAAATCAAATTTAGGAATTAATCCGCAAATAGACGGCCAAATTCTGAGAATTCACATACCTCAGCTTACAGAAGAAAGAAGAAAAGAGCTTACAAAGGTTTTAAAAAACCTTGTCGAAAAGGGAAAAGTTTCTATTAGAAATATTAGAAGAGAAAGTAACGACAATATAAAAAAACTTCTTAAAGAAAAAAAAATTAGTGAGGACGAGAGTAAAGATTATGAAGCTCAAATACAAAAAAATACAGACGAGAATATTACAAAAATTGAAAAGATTTCAACTGACAAGGAAAAAGAAATTCTCACCTTATGAACAGAATAAACCATATTGCCATTATCATGGATGGAAATGGTAGATGGGGTAGAAAAAGGGGCAAATCAAGAAATTACGGACATACTAAAGGAGTAGAAGTAATTCAAAAAATTGTAAAATACTCCATAAAAAAGAAAATACCCACATTAACCTTTTATACCTTTTCAACAGAAAATTGGAAAAGACCAAAAAAAGAAATAACATTTCTTTTTAATTTGATTGAAAATTATTTCAAAAAAGAAATTATTAATTTAAAGAAAAATGGTATCAAAATTGATATTCTAGGAAACTTAAATACACTTCCTAAAAAAATTAAGAAATGTTTAATCAATAGCAAAAAAATTACCAAAAAATGTAACAATATAAGGGTAAACTTGGCAATAAATTATGGATCTAAAAATGAAATCATTAATGCTGCTAAAACAGTCAAAAAAAATAAGAAAAAATTCACTATTAAAAGTTTGGAAAAAAATTTATATACAAAAGGTATTCCTGATCCAGATCTTTTAATAAGGACTGGTGGCCAAAAAAGGTTAAGCAATTTTTTATTATGGCAATTGTCTTATTCTGAAATATACTTTATTAATAAATTATGGCCTGACTTTAAAGTAAAAGATTTTAATAAAATTTTGAACCATTTTAAAAAAGTGAGAAGGAATTTTGGAAATATATGACTAATTTAAATAAAAGAATATTTACTTCTTTAATAGTTTTTCCTGTGTCAATGTTTTTTATAATCAAGGGGGGAAATTACATAGTTTCTTTTTTGTATGCGATTTTAATTTTAGCTAATTTTGAAGCTTTTTCTGCATTTAAAAGAAAAACTTCAATAATTTTTTTAGACAGTATATTAGTTGCATCTTTACTTTCTATTTTGCACTTAAGAAATGATACAGCATCATCATTAATACTATTACTATGGGTTATTATATTAACTATTTCCTCAGACATCGGAGGTTATATGTTTGGAAAAATTTTTAAGTGGAAAAGACTTACAAATATAAGTCCAACCAAAACATTATCAGGAGTAATAGGATCACTAATTTTTTCTATTTTCTCAATTTTGTTACTCGGTTTAATTTGTAAAATTTTATTTCAAATTGATTTAAGTTTTTTTTTAAAATTAAAATATTTTATTTTTGCTATAATTTTATCTTTATCTGCCCAGCTTGGAGATCTCATGGTATCATATTTTAAAAGACTTGATAAAATTAAAGATACTGGAAAAATACTTCCCGGACATGGAGGAATATTTGATAGAATAGATAGTTTGATGCTTTCCACTATAGTTGCGAATATTTTATATTATCTAAAATTATTTCCATGAAAAAAAAAATAGCCATTTTAGGTTCAACAGGATCAATTGGTACTACGTCCCTTAATATATTTAAAAAAAACAAAAACAAATTTGACATTATTTTATTAGCAGCAAATAGAAATTATTCACTAATTTGTAAACAAATTAAAGTGTTTAAACCCAAATATTATATAATTAGCGATGAATTAGTTTTTAAAAAAGTTAAAAAAAAATACAAAAATAATAAAATAAAAATATACAATAACTTTTCTAATCTAAGTTTAAAAAAAAAGTTTGACATTACAATCTCATCTATTGTTGGTATCGCAGGCTTATCTCCTACTATTAAATTTGTTAAATATTCAAAGAAAATTTTGTTAGCAAACAAAGAAACTATTATTTGCGGCTGGCATTTAATTAAGAATTTATCCAAGTCACATAAAACTAAAATAATTCCTGTCGACTCTGAACACTTCTCTATTGATCAACTAACCAGAAATTATAAAGACACAGATATTGAAAAAATTTATTTAACAGCGTCTGGCGGACCTTTTTTATACAAACCACTAAAATCTTTTAAGTCAATTAAGCCTTCAGATGCTATTAAACATCCAAAATGGAAAATGGGCAAAAAAATATCAATAGACTCTTCAAATTTAATGAACAAAGTTTTAGAAATAATTGAAGCATATAGGCTATTTCCATTTAAAATTGATAAATACGAAATAATTATTCACCCGCAATCATTAGTACACGCAATTGTTCATTTTAAAAATGGACAAACAAGATTTCTCTACCACGAAACAGATATGAAAATTCCAATTTCAAATGCTATTTTTGAAAATGACTTTGATAACAAAAACTTTATTTACCCGAAAAAAGACATACTAAAAAAGTTTGAAAATCTACAATTTATAAAAGTCGATAAAAAAAGATTTCCAATTGTTACATTATTAAAAAAGTTTTCCAATAATAATTCTGGTCCAATTATACTAAATGCCAGCAATGAAACACTCGTATCTAAATTTATTGAAGGAAAGATATCTTTTAAATCAATATTTTTTTATCTTAGGTCGGTTTTGAGGCATAAACATTTTAAAAAATATGCTATAAAAAGATCACCAAATATTGATGAAATTTATGAAATCGATAATTGGGCAAGAACTAAAACACTTGAATTAATAAGACGAAAATTTACATGAAAAATTTTTTATATATTATCTTTTTTTACTTTATCCTTTTAACCCAGGGTCAAGCTGAGGTTTTAAAGAAATTTGAAGTAAAAGGTAATTCTCGTATTTCGACCGAAACTTTAAAAGTTTATGGAGAGATAGAACTAAATAAAGATTATTCAAGTGATGACATTAATGAAGTAATTAAAAAACTTTATGATACAAAATTTTTCTCTAATATTTCTGCTAATTTTTCTAATAACATACTTACAATTACTGTTGAAGAAAATCCTATTATTAACACTATAATATTAGATGGAGAAAAATCAAAAAAATTTAAAAAAGCTATTTTAGATATAATCTCATTAAAGGAAAATAGTGCATTTGTTGAAAGTGACATAAAAAAAGATATTGAATTACTTAAATCTTTTTATAAATCTTTAGGTTTTTATGCAGCTGAAGTTGAAGCGAGAAGTCAATATATAGGACAAGATGAAAAAAGACTAAACTTAATATTTACTGTCAATAAGGGAGAAAAATATAAAATTTCTAAAATTAATTTTATTGGAGATAAAAAAATTAAATTTAAAAGATTAAGAGATGTTATTGCATCAGAAGAAGCAAAGTTTTGGAAATTTATTTCAAAAAATATTTATTTAAATACTGAACGAATTGAATTAGACAAAAGACTTTTAAAAAACTTTTATTTGAGCAAAGGTTATTATAATGTTGAGATTGTTTCAAGCAGCGCTGAAAGTAAAAATAAAAGCACAGAAATTGAACTTACGTATAGTATTAATGCTGGAGAAAGATATAGAATAAAAAAACTATCAACCAATATTGATCCTGTTTTTGATAGCTCTATATTCGCGGGACTAAAAGAAGAGTTTACTTCTTTTGCAGGAGAATTTTATTCCCCTTTTAAAATACAAAAAATACTTAAAAAAATCGACAAAATAGTCGACCAAAATGAATTACAATTTGTTCAACAAACTGTTCTTGAGACTGTTGACGGGAATAATATTGATATTGAATTCAAAATATTTGAAGGACCTAAAATTCAAATCGAAAGAGTAAATATTTTTGGTAATACTGTTACTAGTGACACTGTTATAAGATCAGAACTTTTATTAGATGAGGGAGACCCTTATAGTAAACTTAAATTGAGTAAATCAATATCTGAATTAAAAGCACGAAATATATTTAAAAAAGTACAGGAAAAAATAGTAGATGGTTCTGAAAAAGATTTAAAAATTCTGGAAATTACGGTTGAAGAAAAACCTACTGGTGAAATAGCTGCCGGTGCAGGTGTTGGAACAGAGGGAACAAGTTTCAGTTTTACGGTCCAAGAAAATAACTATTTAGGTAAAGGTTTAATGGTAGATGCAACATTGTCTGCATCAGAAGAATCTTTAAGGGGTGGTTTAACTATGTCTAACCCTAATTTTAATTATAGTGGAAACTTAGTATACGGCGGACTTACAAGCACAAATAATGATAAATTAAAATCATCAGGTTATGAAAATACAATTACAAATTTAAATATAGGAACTAAATTTGAGCAATATGAAGATTTATATTTAACCCCAGGACTAGACTTATCCTTTGATGATTTGAGAGTTGATGGTACTGCATCAGAAAAGTTAAAAAAACAGGCAGGAGAATTTACAGAATTTAATTTTAATTATGGTTTAGAAATGGACAAAAGAGACAGGTCGTTTATGCCAACAAGCGGAAGTATAGTGTCTTTCTCACAAAGTTTACCAATTTTTTCTGATCAACCTTCTCTTTTTAATAGATTTAGTTTTTCAAAATATCATGGTTTCAGTGATGATGTTATTGGTGCAATAAAATTTTATGGTGCCACTATTACCGCATTAGATGATGATGTCAGATTGAGTAAAAGGTTAAATTTACCTAGTAGAAGATTGAGAGGTTTTGAATCTGGTAAAGTTGGTCCAGTTGATCAAGGCGATTATGTTGGAGGTAATTATGCAACTGCTTTAAATTTAGAAGCTCAATTGCCAAATCTACTTCCAGAAGCAACACAAACTGACGTAGCCGCATTTGTAGATCTTGGTAATTTGTGGTCAGTTGACTATGATAGTAGCGCTGGTAGTTCAAGCAAAATAAGATCTTCCGTAGGTGTAACAACTCAGCTTTATACACCAATTGGACCAGTTAATTTTGTTTTAGCACAACCAATTTCACAAGCGGACTCAGATAAAACACAAACATTTAAATTTCAAATAGGAACATCTTTTTAAAAATATGAAAAAATTTAAATCATTAATCCTTATAGCTTTATTTTTAGCACCATTTAATCTAGCACATTCAAATGATGTATATTTTATTAACTTAAAAAAGGTTTTAAATGAAAGCAAAGCAGGAAGTGATGCCCAAAGTAAACTTTTAAAAGAATTTGAGAGTAAAGATAAAAAGTTTAAAGGTGAGTCGAACGCTTTAAAAAAACAAGAAACTGAACTTATCACGCAAAAAAAAACCCTTTCTCCCGAAGACTATAAAAAAAAAGTTAGTGCTTTAAGAAAGAAAAACGCTGATTTTCAAAAGAGAAGAAGAACTGCTTCAGGAGATTTTGTTAAGAAGAAAAATAATGCAAGAAATGAACTTTTAAAAGCTCTTAATCCTATTTTACAAAAATATATGGATGATAATAATATTACTATGATTTTAAACGAAAAAAACGTAATTCTTGCTAATTCTAAAGTTGATCTAACAAACAAAATAATTGAATTATTAAATAAAGAGTTAAAATCAATTAAATTAAATTAAGTTTAAATGTCTGAAATTATTTTTTTTGAGCCAAAGGGCCCTTTATTTTTAAAAGATTTATTCGAAGACATATCAAAAGATAATTATAAAACGAAAATTTTTGATATAAAGACATTGGAAAATGCATCGAGTAAAGATTTAACATTTTTTAACTCTACTCGATATAATGAGCAAGCCTCAAAAACTAAAGCTGTTGCGTGTATTACTAAAGAAAGTTTAGGAGAATATTTACCAAGAAAATGTATTAAAGTATTTGTTAAAAACGTTCTTTTTTCAACTGCTAAAGCGACTAAGAAGCTTTATCCTTCCGCAGATTTAGATTACTCAGATAGTTCAGTAAGAGAGGTATCTGGAACCTCACCTAAATACAAGTCTGTCACATTTGGTAAAAATATTTTAATTGGAAAAGGTGTTAAAATAGGATCAAAGACCTCTATTGGACATAATACTATTATTGAAAAAAAAGTCAGCATTGGAAATAATTGTCTTATCGGTTCAAATGTAACTTTAAGAAATACAATTATAGGAAATAATGTTGTGATACAGGATGGTTGTAAAATTGGAATAAAGGGATTTGGCTTTATACCCATGCAAGATAAAAATTTCCGTTTCCCGCATATTGGTAGGGTTATTTTGAGGGACAACGTTGAATTAGGTGCAAACTGTACAATTGACAGAGGATCTATTGGAGATACTTATATTGGGGAAAATTCTTTCTTAGACAATCAAGTGCACATGGCACATAACGTTAAACTTGGAAAAAATTGTATGATTGCAGGTCAAGTGGGTTTTGCAGGAAGCACTACAATTGGAAATAATGTTTCAATCGGAGGTCAGGCTGGTGTTTCTGGTCACTTAAATATTGGAAATAATGTAAGGATCGGTGGTGGTAGTGGAGTAGTCAAAGATATACCAGACAATTTAACTGTTATGGGTTATCCGGCCGTGCCTTTAAAAGATTTTTTAAAAAAAAAATAAAATGTCTAATACAATATCAAAAGAAGAAATTTTAAGTCTCCTTCCTCATAGGGAGCCAATGCTTTTAATTGATAGATTGATTAATGTGGTTCCACTTAAATCTGCAACAGCAATAGTAGATATTAAAAAAGGTAAATTTTTCTTTGATGGACATTTTCCTGGTCAGCCTGTTATGCCAGGAGTATTAATTGTGGAAGCTTTTGGACAAGCTGCAGCAGCATTGACTGCACATGGAATAGACAAAAAAGAATATGAAAATAAATTAGTTTATTTAATGAGTGTTGACAAAGCTAGATTTAGAAGTCCAGTAATGCCTGATTGTGAACTTCATTTAGACATTGAAGCAATTAGATCTCACGGAAGAGTTTGGAAATATAAAGGTGTAGCAAAAATAGATGGAAAAAAAGTCGCTGATGCTGAATGGGCAGCAACAATAGTTGAAAGAAATAAATGATTCATAAGTCAAGCGTAATAGACAGCAAAGCTAAAATAGGTAAGGATGTAAAAATTGGACCTTTTTCATTTGTCGGTCCAAATGTTGAATTAAAAGATGGTGTTGAGCTAGTTTCAAATGTTCACATAGAAGGAAATACTAAAATTGGAAAGAATACAAAAATATTCCCATTTGCAAGCATTGGAACTCAACCCCAAGATTTAAAGTATAAGGGGGAAAATAATAGTTTAGAAATAGGTGACTACAACGTAATAAGAGAGTACGTGACCGTAAATCCTGGTACTTCTGGTGGTGGTAGTAAAACAATAATAGGTAATAATTGTTTATTTATGATTTCTTCACATGTAGCTCACGACTGTGTGATTGGTAATAATGTAGTAATTGCAAATAATGTCCCTTTAGGAGGACATGTGACTATAGAAGACTCAGTTGTTATAGGAGGAAATTCTGCTGTTCAACAATTTACAAGAATTGGAAGATTAGCAATGATAGGAGGAATGACGGGTGTCTTGAAAGATGTAATTCCATTTGGTCTATCGTTCGGAAATAGAAATTACCTGAAAGGAATTAACCTAATTGGTCTTAGAAGAAAGAAATATGATAACAAAAAAATTCTAGAATTAGATCAAGCTTATAAAAAAATTTTTTCAACAAACAATTTGCAGGAGAACCTAAATAAAATTAATGGCGAATTTAAAGCTAATGAATTGGTGCAAGAGGTGACTAAATTTATTGAAAAAGACAAGAAAAGACCTATTTGCACACCTTTATCTGAATAATGATTGGATTAATATTTGGTGAAACATCTTTTCCCAAAGAAATTTTAAAGAAAGTAAAAAAAAAGAAAAAAAAATATTTAATTATTGATCTTACTAAAAATAGAATTTTCAAAAGAGAGAAAAATTGTTTTACTGTATCTATTGGGCAGTTTGGAAAAATTATCAATATTCTGAAAGAAAATAACTGTAAAAAAGTTATTTTTGCTGGGAGCGTCAAAAAACCGAATTTTTCAAAGCTCAAATTAGATTTAAAAGGTATTTATTATATGCCTAGAATAATTAAAAGCTCTAAACTTGGAGATGCAGCAATATTAAAAGAAATAATCAAAATACTTTCTAAGGAAAAAATTAAAACAATTAGTTCGCTTACTTTTAATCCAGAACTTTCATTAAAAAAAGGTAACTTCACAATTACGAAACCAAATAAAGAAAATAATAGAGACATTGATAAAGCTATAAGAACTTTAAATAGACTGGGGCAGTACAACTATAGTCAGGGGACAGTGGTTAAAGACAACAAAGTTATAGCAATTGAAGGAAGAGGTGGCACAAAAGCGATGTTAAAAAAATGTAAAAAATTTAAGATTAAAAATAAAGGAGTTCTTGTTAAGTTTCCTAAAAAGAAACAAGATCTAAGAATTGATTTGCCAACTGTTGGATACAAGACATTCATTCAATGTAAATCTGCAGGTTTAAAAGGAATCGTTCTTAAAAGCAAAAGTAATATTTTACTTGAGAAAAAGAAATGTATCAATTTTGCAAATAAAAACAAAATGTTTCTTATAGCGAAATGAAAAAAATAATCTTAATAATATATTTTTTAAGTATTGCAAACTTATTTGGATTTGAAGCTAAATTAGAAAAGATTGTTGAGGGCATGAACAAACCCTGGAGTTTATCTTTCATAGATCAAAACAGTATTCTTTTTACGGAAAAAAAAGGTAAATTATTTCATTTAGATCTTAAAAATAAAACCATATCTGAAATTAAACATAATTTGTCTGTTCTTGAGGATGGCCAAGGAGGTCTACTTGATGTGCTCTATGATGACAAAAACGTATATTTATCATACTCCGAAAAAGTAGATGGTTGGAAAACAAGTACTTCTGTTGCAAAAGGTCGATTTAATGTTAACAAAATTAAATTTAAAAATATTTTCAGAGCCGATCCACCTATAGACTCCGGATACCATTTTGGCTCTAGAATAGTTAAAAAAAATAATCATTTATATATTTCAGCTGGCGAAAGAGGGAAAGGTATGATTGCACAGGACGCCTCAAAACATCCTGGAAGTATTATAAGAATAAATCTAGACGGATCTATACCCAAAGATAATCCCAAGTTTAAAGGTAAAGAAAACTGGTTACCTGAGATTTATCAAATTGGAGTAAGAAATCCTCAAGGATTAGCATTATCTCCTTTTGATAATAAAATTTATATGACAAATCATGGGGCAAAGGGTGGCGATTGGTTTGGTACAGCTAATCATGGAGAAAATTATGGTTGGAAAATATTGGGGTGGGGTGGAACAAACTACTCAGGTACAAAAATTGGACCTAAATGGAAACCGGGTTTTACTAAAGCGATTAAATACTGGGTTCCTTCAATAGCTGTTAGTGCGATGGCTATATATAAAGGTGATGAATTTAAAGAATGGAATGGAGATGCTTTAATAACCTCGCTTAAAGATCAATCATTAAGAAAAATAAAGTTTAAAGACAATGAATTCATAAGTGAACAAATAATTTTTCAAGGAAATATTGGAAGGATAAGAGATGTCAAGATACAAAAGGAAACTGGCGAGCTATACATGTTGTCAGATAATGGAGAGCTATGGAGAATGTATAAATGAAAAAAACATTCTTAACATTTTTCTTCATAATTTTATCAACAAACTTATATGCCTCAAATATTAAAAAGGTATATTTTGCTGGTGGGTGTTTTTGGTGCATGGAAGAGTCATTTGATAAAGTTGAAGGAGTTATCGAAACCATCTCCGGATACTCTGGCGGGCATGTAAAAAATCCAAAATACAAAGATGTTGTTAAGAATACCACTGGTCACTATGAAACTTTAGAAATTACTTATGACCCATCAATCACAAACTTTGAAAAGCTCTTAGAAATTTTTTGGGTTAACATTGATCCCTTTGATGCCGACGGTCAATTTTGTGACAAAGGTGAAAGTTATAAGTCAGTAGTCTTTTATAAAAATACTGATCAGAAGAAAATTATAGAGACTTCAATTAAGAATATTGAAAATAAATTTAATAAAAAAGTTGTTACTTACGTTAAAAATTTCAAGGAATTTTATATGGCAGAGACATACCATCAGGATTATTATGAAAAGAATTTCATAAGGTATCTGATGTACAAAAGAGGCTGTCAAAGAGAAGAAGTGTTAAACAAAATTTGGGGATGAAAAAAATATTTATTCTAACTGGTGAACCATCTGGAGATAAATTAGCTTCAAAAGTTATTTCTAAATTTAAAAGCACAAGATCAGATATTCAATATTTAAGTGTTGGTGGTGAGTATTTGAAAGGTCTTGGTATAAAGTCACTTTATGACTTAAAAGAAATTACTTATTTAGGATTTACTAAAGTTTTTCTCAATCTTTTTAAAATTAAGAGAAAAATAAATGAAACTGTGAATGAAATCCTTAAATTTAAGCCAGATATTCTTTTTTCCGTTGATAGTCCAGACTTTACACTTCGAGTAGCTAAAGAAGTTAAAAAAAAAGATCCGAATATAAAAACAATTCATTTTGTTGCCCCACAAGTTTGGGTATGGAGAGAACATAGGGTTAAACAACTTAAGTTATTTCTTGATCATATTTTATTATTATTTCCATTTGAAAAAAAATATTTTGATAAAGAGCAAATAAAATCAACTTTTGTTGGTCATCCGTTATTGGAAGATGAAGAAAAAAGTAAAGTTGATATAAGTCAAATCATAAAAGAAAATAAAAAGATATTTTCAATATTTCCTGGCAGCAGGATATCCGAAATAAATATTTTAACTCCAATTTTATTTGAATTTATAAAAAAAATGAATATGAAATATAAGGATCTTTTTTTTGTATTTCATTCTACTCAAGAACACGTTCAGTTACTTCAAAAACAACTTTTAGACGAAGGATTAAAAAACTGTGGTGCTATAGCTGACGGAAAAATTAAATCACATATATTAAAATCATCAGTATTTGCTGTAGCTAAATCAGGAACAATTTCTTTAGAGATTTGTAATTCAAAAGTTCCTTCAATTATTATTTATAAGATGGGAACAATTAATTTTTTTATTGTTAAAATGCTAGTTAAGGTAAAATTTGCTAATATTGTTAATATTGCAGCAGGAGAAGAAGTAATCCCTGAATTATTACAATCTAAATGTAATGCTAATGACATTTATAATACTGTTGACAAATTAATGAATGATAAAACTGCTTTAAAAAATCAATTAGATAAGACACAGTCCATTATTAGCAATTTTAAAACAGACAAATCATCTGAAATTGCGTCGTCTATTTTGAAGGAATATATTTAAACAATACTGTAACTGCAGGTGCTATTGTAGCTATCAAGAAAGACCAAAATAACAAGTAATTTTTTATTATCACAGGAAAAAACTCATTATTTATAAGCCCACCTACTAACAAACTGTTTGTAAAACTAGTATTTGGAAAAAATAATAAGCCTAAAACTAATCCGATAACAATTGATAATATTAAATCCGATTCAATAATTTTCTTTTTAAAGAAACCATAAAATACTGGAAAGACAGCAGCACAACATAAAAGATCTGCTAATAAAAATAAGTATAAAATACTAAATCCCTTTGAAGCAACAAATAGAGCAATAATTGAAAGAATAATTATTACAAAATTTGATGAATTTATATTTTTACTTATCTTTTTTCCATCAACAATTATTAAACTTGAAATACCATTTATTAATGTATCAAGTGTACTTACTGTAAGCGATATTGCCAAAATAATCACAGCTACTGCAATAATTTCTGAGTTTTCTTTTAATAACAAATAAAAAAAAGCAAGGTCTGGATTAATTTTATCATCTAGAGAGATCGCAAATATTCCAGTTATACCCATAATAAAAACTGTTGGTATAATTATCATAAATGAAAATTTAAGACTTCTTTTTAAAACATTATAATCTTTTGCTGCAAAAACTCTTTGCCAATTTCCTTGATGGAAAAGATTAGTTGCCGCTACGGCTATAAAAAAAGTTATTCCAGATGTATAATTTGGGATATAATTACCACTTAATAAATTTAAAGAACTACTGGATAATTCTTTCGAAGCTATCAAGTCTGAACTAAAAATATTAAACAAACAAATAAGCAATAAAGCTACTACTATAAAAAACTGAAGATTATCTGTTATAATAGAAGCTCTTAAACCTCCGTAGAGAGTATAAATTAATGTTGAAATAATTACTAGAGAGGCCGTCAACCACAAAGGTGTGCTAGAAATATAATTTATTAATATTGCTACGGCTGTAATCTCAGCACATAAAAAAATAAACATATAAAAAATACTTAGAAAAATTATAAATTTAAATAGTTTTTTACCAATTTTATAAAAAATATATTGGGTAAAAGTAATACCTTTAGGGAAGACCTTCCGTATTTTTTTTCCAAGAAAAATTAATGCAATCATTGGAAAGGCTGTTCCTAATGCATAACCTATTACAGCTCCTATGCCTCCCCAAGTCGCTGCAGATGCAGGCCCAAATAAAATCCACGCACCTAACGCTGAAGCTACAAGACTTGTTGTTAATGACAAAGTTCCAATTTTTCGCCCTGCTGTTAAATAGTTAGATGATCCTCTATATTTTCTTGAGTAAAAAATTCCGATAAATGCAAACAGGAAGCTTGATATAATTAATATTGTTAATGCTGAACTTTGCTGTAAAAAAAATGTTTTTTCCATTTATCCCTCACTGAATTACCGGTCAGGTTCTAGGGTATAATCTCAGTCTTGATAGACACCCCTTAAATTACTTTCTTAATTCATTATAAAGAAATGATGCAATAGAATCCATTCCTTTTAAATTACTCTTTCTCTCTGCAATTGAATTATAATTTGTGTTTGTATTGATATCATAAGTATAATGTTTTCCATCTATACCTTTAATATATTCAATTCCTGCTATCTCAATACCATTTGATTTAAGCAAATCTTCATATTTTTTAAGTTCTAGATTTTTATAATCTTTTACTATCATAAATTTATTTCCATCTGGATTTGTTGGACAAAACTTTTCTTCGACATTACAGGCATCAGCAGGGCATAGTTCAAAACCATCACTAGCATCAACTTGTACAGCATATAAAAACTTTCCATTTACAAACTCCACTCTTGTGATTACTTTTGGATCAGACTCAATATATTCTTGTAATAAAGTAATTCCATCAATTGAATCTTCAAAATCTCCATTAATATATTTTTCAAGTTCACTCGTATTTTTAAAATATTTTACTCCTAGACCTCTTCCACCTCTATTGTGTTTTGTAATAAATGATTTTTTAAAATTTTTTGATTTTTCTAAGATCTCATTTTTGTTTTTAGCATAATAAGTTTCCGGAAAATTTATATTGAATTTTTTTAATTCCTCATATTGTTTTTGTTTACTTATTTCTAGTTCTAAAGCTCTTGAATTATTCACAATTCTTTTTTTATCTTTTTCTAACCAACTAAGTACGTCTTTTGTATTTTCCGGCGCATATCTGTGGCCCCGTGAATGTGCACTTGCACTCATTCTGTTATAAAAAATTCCATTAGGTGGAGATTTTTTAAAGTCGAAGCTTTCTTTGTCCATGTGCCATTCTTTAAATGGAGCTTTAATCTTTTTAAAACTTTCCCTTAATGGAATAAGCCATTCATCGTTTTCATGTATTACATAGATGTTTTTATCCATGGGTTTTTATAATCAATCTCTTACCCCTTTTTCAACCCAGATTTATTATATTTATGACGCACTTACTTTAGGCAAATAATTAAAAGAAGCAGTATCTATTTTTGAAGAATGTTCTCTTCTCATCTTCCACCCTTTGTGTATTCCTGCACTAGCTATTGTTATTGCATGTCTACCATATTTATTATTTGTATGATCAATAGCTCTCATTAATGTCTTTGATCTATCATCCATAAGTGGTGTTAATAAATTTACTTCATTCTTATCTGCATCTTTTAGTTTTGATAAAATAATCCCAGCTTTTTGATAATGATACCCGGGCTTATACATACCCTTTAAAATCTTTCTTGCGTATTTAACAAGTTCAATACTATTGTTTGTAGCAATAGGCAGTTCAATAGTTTGTGAATTTGAGTAATATTTTCTATTTTTATTAAAAGGACTAGTCCTAATAAATACCGTTAACCCTCTACATATTTGATCATCACCTCTTATTTTTTCAGCAGCATTTAAGCAGTAAGTTGATACAGCTTCTTCTAATTTTTGTAAGTCCGTTATTCTTTTCCCAAAAGATCTTGATACACAACAATTTTTTCTTTTCTCTTCATGAAGTTCTAATCCAATACAAGTTACGCCTCGTAATTCCATTGCTGTTCTTGATCCAAGAACATTTGTGCTTTTTTTTACCCAGGTATTTGAAACAGATTTTAATTGATAAGCATTTTCTATACCATTTTTTATATATAGCTTCGACAATTGTTTGCCCACACCCCAAACATCTTGAATAGGAAATTTTTTTAATCTTTCATCAATATTTTTGTTTAAGTACATGACACCAGTTCTTTCCTTTTTAGCAATATGGTTTGCTACTTTACTAAGCGTCTTTGTTGTTGAAATCCCAACGCTCGTTGGTATACCAGTCCATTTTAAAACTTTTTTTCTTATCTCTTTTCCGTAATTCTCAACATCTTCTTCTTTTAAAAAAGATAGATCTATAAATGCTTCATCAATAGAATAAATTTCAACATTAGTTGAAAAGGTTTTTAAAACTTTCATTACTCGCCTTGATAGATCACCATATAATGCATAATTCGAAGAAAAAATATGAACATCATTTCTTTTGATTAATTCTTTTACTTTAAAATATGGTTCTCCCATTCTTATCCCTAAAGCTTTTGCTTCATTAGATCTTGAAATTACACATCCGTCATTATTTGATAAAACTACAACAGGTTTATTTTGTATTTTTGGATTAAATAATCTTTCGCAAGAGACGTAAAAGGAATTACAGTCTACAAGAGCAATTTTCTTTTTATTGTAATTTATGGATGACATAAGTAACTACTCCCCAAATTATTACGTTAGGATTTTCACTTAATTCAATTTTATTAGGACCAGAAGCTAAATAATTATTATTTTTTCCTTTAATGAAAGTTTTTACCACTAGCTCTTCATTTACATTTGCTATTACCGTTGACGAATTTTTTTGGATTAATACTTCTATCAACAATTAATAAATCTCCATCATAGATACCGACATTAGTCATAGACTTACCTTGCACTCTTATTATGAACGTTGCTGGCGCATTTTTTATTAGATGTGTGTTTAAATCTACATCATCTTCAATATAATCCGTGGCAGGCGAGGGGAAACCAGCGCCAACTTTGTGAATATAAAAAGGTAATTTAAGCTTCATAAATGTTCTTGATTTGTTCTTTTTATAAAGGTAAGATTAAAGATCGTCAAGTTTAATTAATGAAAAGAATTTAATTAATTTTAGAAATTCTTTTTACGACTTCATCTTTTGTAAGTGATAGGACGATATTATAAATACCAGGGCCAAATCTTGAACCCACTAAAGCAATCCTTAGTGGTTGACCAACACCTTTAAAGTTAGTTTTGTATTTATTTATTAAACTATTTATTAATTTTTCAATACTTTCTTTGTTTGGATTATTAATGTTTTTAAACTCATTTAGGAAATCACCAATAATTTTCTTAGAATTAGTATCTAAAAGCTTCAAATCTTCAGGGGAAATACTTATTTCTTTGCTTAGTATATATTGTGAATTCTGGTAAATGTCATTAAGAGTTTTGGCCTTATTTTTTAGGAAATTTAAAGACTTAATAACAACTTCTTCCTTAGATGGATCGATAGTTTTTTTATACTTTTGGGCATAACTTTTCAAAAAATCAAAAAGAATTTTTTCATCAATGTTTTTAATATAATGTTCATTAAGTGAAAGTATTCTAGACATATCAAGTTTTGATGGAGATTTTCCAACACCTTTTAAGTCAAAGAGTTTAATACTTTCATCTAAAGAAAAGATTTCCTTATCCTTATATGCCCAACCTAGTCGTAATAAGTAATTTCTAAGTGCATCGGGTAAAATTCCAATTTTAACATAGTCATCAATAGTTGAGGATTTATCCCTTTTTGAGAGCTTAGATCCTTTTTCACTATGTATTAAAGGTATATGTGCAAATAGAGGAATATCCCATTTCATTGCTTCATAAATTTGTTTTTGTTTAAATGTATTAATTTTATGGTCGTCACCTCGAATAACATGTGAAATTTTCATTAAATGATCATCAACTGTTGCGGACAATTGATAAGTTGGAGATCCGTCCTGTCTTAATATAACAAAATCCTCAATAATTGAATTTGATATATTAATGTCACCCTGAACCAAATCTTTAATCACAGTATTTCCAGAAACTTTACTTTTAAACCTGATAACTGGTTTTATGTCTTTAGGTATTTGAAGATCTTTAGGATCTCTCCATTTCCTATTATAAACATATGGGATACCTTGCTTTTTACATTTTTCTTTTTGTTCTTTTATTTCTTCCTCTGAACAATAACATTTATAGGCAAAACCTTTTTTTAAAAGTTCCTCAGCAATTTCTTTATGCTTATTAATATTTTTGGATTGAATAAATTCTTTATCGTCATGTTTTATCCCAACCCATGACAAAGAATCGATTATTTGTTTTTTAAACTCATCTTTAGATCTTTCTTTATCTGTGTCTTCTATTCTTAGATAAAATTTTCCTTTATTTTTTCTTGCTAATAACCAATTAAATAAAGCTGTTCTAACACCACCAATGTGCAAAGGTCCTGTGGGTGAGGGCGCAAACCTACAAATAAAAGCCATTAATTGAAATTAAACTATTTTAATTGAAGTTTCTATACAAAGAAACCAATTTTCCTTGAATCTTAATTCTTTTTGCTGCGTATATCTTTGTACCGTATTTTTTGTTGGCACTTTCTAATGCAATTGTATTACCTTTTTTTCTAATTCTTTTTAAAGTAGCTTCTTCGTTATCAATCAAAACAACCGCAATTTGACCATTATCTGCATTTGAACTTTTCTTAATGATAACAGTGTCCCCATCGTTGATACCTGCTTCAATCATTGAGTCACCTTTAACTTTTAATCCAAAGTGATCATCGTTTTTATTGAAGTCAGCTGGCAAATTTATTTTATCAACTTCTTGTTGTATTGCTTCAATTGGTGTACCTGCAGCAATTGTACCTAACACTGAGATCTTGCTAGATTTTGTTGTATTCTTATCTAAACCGCCTTTAATTACACTTGGAGTAAAGCTGTTGAATAAATCGTGAGCGCTAGCGTTTTCTGGAAGCTTAACAACTTCAAGAGCACGAGCTTTATGTGCTAATCTTTTTATAAATCCTCTTTCCTCTAGGGCTGATATTAGTCGGTGAATTCCTGATTTCGACTTAAGGTTGAGTGAATTTTTCATCTCCTCATATGACGGAGAAACTCCAGTCGATCTAATTTTCTTATTAATAAAAAGTAATAAGTTTTTTTGTTTTTTTTTGTAAGCATAGAACAAATCCTGTACATTTATGTTCTACAAAAGTTCTACTTCAATATCAATGCAAAATTAACCTTATATTATGGGCTTATTTGAACGATTTTTTCTAATAACGAAGTGTTTTCGTTTATATTTTTCAAAAGTGATTCACCAATTAAAAAATTATTTATTTTAGTTTTTTTTTACTATTTCCTCGACTTCTTTCTCTGACTTAATACCACTTTCACAAATTATAGGCCCTTCATGGTTAGCTAAATCCTTATGCAGGTCATAAGTAGTTTTTAAATCTGTTTCTAGTGTTTTAAGATTTCTGTTGTTTATGCCAATTATTGAATTCTTAAAGTCAAGAGCTTTCTTTGCTTCTTCCTGAGTATGAACCTCAACAATTGTATTAATATTTAATTCTTCAGCAACACTGAAAATATCTTTTGAGGTTTTTTCATCAATAGCAGCTAATATTATTAATATAGCATCTGCTCCAAAACTTTTAGCAAGATAAACTTGATAGGGGTCAACAAAAAAATCTTTACATAAAATAGGTAACTTTACTTCTTTTTTTACTTCCTCAATATGTTCCAACTTTCCTTTAAAATAATTTTCCTCTGTTAATACAGAAAGACATGAGGCGCCGGATTTTAAGTATTTTCTTGCTATTTCTTTAGGATTATAATTTTCTACTATAATGCCAGCAGACGGGCTAGCTTTCTTTATCTCCGCAATTACGTTAATTTTATTTTTTGTCAATTTATCTTTGAAAGATATAAAATTATTAAATTGAGATATATTTTTTTTTATTTTCTCTAAAGGATGAGATTTTTTATAACTCTCTACACTATTTTTCTTATCGGCAATTATTTTTTCCAATATGTTGTTCATTTAATCAATTTTGATAGATGACTTTCGACTTTTCCTGAAAGTATATGCTTTCTTAGTTGTTCGTAGCCTTCCTTAAAAGATTTGATTTTATCTGATACAATTAAACCTGCCGCAGCATTTAAACATATAGCAATTGAAAAATCATTATCTTTTCCTTGAAAAACTTCTTTTATTTTTCCAGAATTATAATCAGGTTCTTTACCAACAATATTATTAAAATTATTTGCATTAATTCCCATTTCTTTTGGATCCAAAATAAATTCTTTTATACTTTCACCCTCCAATTCAACTACATTTGTCTTAGCGTAGGGAGAAATTTCATCTAGTCCGTCTTCGCTATTTACTATTAGAGCTCTCTTTAATTTAAGGTTTTTTAAAGCTTCAGCAAAAATTTTAAGTAACTTTTTATCAAAAACACCAACTACTTGTCTTTTTACTTTAGCAGGGCTACTTAAAGGTCCAATTAAATTAAATATAGTTCTTTTTCCAATTTTTTTTCTTACTGGGCCTACAAATTTCATTGCAGAGTGATAACCTGGAGCAAACATAAATCCAAAATTATAATTCTTTATACTTTCTTCTACTTCTTTAGCACCAAGAGATATACTTATCCCTAATTTTTCAAGAACATCAGCAGATCCGCACTTTGATGAAACAGATTTATTCCCGTGCTTTGCTACTTTCACACCGAAACTTGATAATAAAAGCGCTGCCGCAGTTGATATGTTCAAGGTATTTTTTCCGTCACCTCCAGTTCCGCAAGTGTCAACCGTATCATCCGGAACATTAACTTTAGTAGCTTTATCCCGTAAAACATAAACACCACCGGCTATCTCACTAGATGTTTCACCTTTTGCAGATGAAAAAGTTAAAAAGTCATGAATTTGATTATCTTTTAGTCTCCCAGACATCATATTCTCAAAAGCCTGTTTGCTCTCTTCAAAAGAAAGGTTCTGTTTATTTTGGAGTTTTTTTTAAAATTTCATCCATTATACTAATATTTTAAAAAGTTTTTTATTAATTTCATTCCTTCTTTTGTACTTATACTTTCAGGATGAAATTGTACGCCATGAACATTATAATTTTTATGCATAATTCCCATAATCACATTATCTTTTGTTTTTGCGGTAACTATAAAATCTTTACCCAGTGTTTTTTTGTCAATTATAAGACTATGATACCTTGTTCCAACAATATTATTCTTTAAGCCTTTAAAAATTCCCATTTTATTATGTGAAATTTTGCTAGTTTTTCCGTGCATAAGTTTTTTAGCTTTTATAATTTTGGCACCAGAGACTTGTCCAATGATCTGATGACCAAGACAAACACCCAAGATAGGTATTTTTTTAAATAAATCTTTTACAATTTTTAAACAGTTTCCAGCCTGATTTGGATTTCCTGGACCTGGAGATATCACAATTTTTTTATATTTTTTTTTAATTATTTCCTTTGATGTGATTTTATCATTTCTTACTACATCTACCTTACATCTTAGAGCCTCTAGATAATGATAAAGGTTATAGGTAAAACTATCATAGTTATCTATTAATAATATTTTCATTTAACGTATTGATTGCAGCAGGGCTTTTGCTTTGTTAACAGTTTCCTCGTATTCATTTTCTGGCTTACTATCTGCAACAACCCCAGCACCTGCTTGAACATATATTTTTTTATTCTTGATTAAAGCTGTTCTTAGAGCAATACAAGTATCAAATTCTTGATTTGCAGTAAAATATCCAATACCGCCAGCATAAAGTTTTCTTTTAGACATTTCTAATTCGTCAATAATTTCCATTGCTCTTATTTTTGGAGCCCCACTTACGGTTCCAGCAGGAAATCCAGATAAAAATGTTTCAAAAAGAGACAATTTATTTTTTTGTTTACCAACAACATTTGAAACAATATGCATAACATGAGAATACTTTTCCACTTTAAACTTTTCTGTAACTTTTACAGAATTTGCTTTGGAGACTTTTCCAACATCATTTCTACCAAGATCAAGAAGCATTAAATGTTCAGATAATTCTTTTGGGTCATTTAACAACTCATTTGTTAATCTTTTATCATCTTTACTATTTTTTCCCCTAGGTCTAGTACCTGCAATTGGTCTTATTGTAACCTCCCCGTCTACTAATCTCACTAAAATTTCTGGGCTACTACCTAATATTTGAAAATCATCATAATTAAAATAAAACATAAATGGAGATGGATTTAACTTTCTTAAACTATTGTAAATTTCAAGTGGTGGTTTATTTATATTAGCCTTAAATCTCTGACTTAAAACAACTTGGAAAATATCACCTTTACTAATGTAGGTTTTCGCTTTTCTAACAATTTTTTTGAATCTTGATTTTGTTATGTTCGATTTAATGTTAATTTTTTTTGATGGTCTGTAAAAATTTGTAGGCAGGGGAATATTTCCGTAATGACTCAATTCTTTTAGATTATTTCCAATTTTATTATATTCTGTTTGATAATCCTCAATTTTTTGATCTTCAAATATATTTTCTATGAAAAAAATTTTACCCTTAAAATTATCATAAATAATTAAATTTTTTGGTCTCATTAATCTTATATCAGGTATGTTTATATCATCGCTGCAACTGTTAGGAATTTTTTCAATTAAACGAATAATATCATATGAAAAATATCCAACCAACATCGACGACATTCTAGGAAGCTCTTTTGGAGATTTTACCTTAAAATTTTTTAAAAGTTTATTTAGATAGTTTAAAATATTTTGTTTTACTAATTTCTTTCTATTAAAATTATCCTCAATAATCTTATTGTTTTTTATATTTATGATTTTATCAGGGTTAAACCCAATAATTGTATATCTTCCTCTAACTTTACCTTTCTCAACAGATTCAAATATGAAACTATTTTTTTTAACCAGAATAAATTTATATAAGTTTTCAATAAATTTGTAATTTTTGCACCTTATAGAAAAATGAATGGTTTGGTTAAATTTTTTTTTGTGTAATTTTTGAAATCTTTCTAAATTCGTACTGAGTTTCATTAAAATGAGTTCTCAATTCTTTTAAGGACATTTTTTTTAATATCTATCTTATACTTTTGATTGATATAACTGTCATAAGATTTATATATTTTAGCTGTATATAGTTCCTTTGCTTTATTTTGGTAATTTTTGTAACTTGCAGAATTTATATCAATTTTAGGAATTTTTTCATTTACAATTGTCATTAAGTAATTTTCATTTTCATCTGGTAAAACAAAAATCGATCCTGACTTTAATTCAAAAATTCTTTTTAAAGATTTGCTATTAAATTTTGATTTATCATCAATATTCTTTAAAGTTAAATTTTTAATTTGTGCATTATTTTTATTTGCAAAATTGGTAAAATCGTCTTTCTTAAATATATTTTCTTCAATATCATTAATAAGCTTGCTGATTTTTTCAATTTGATCAATTAATTTTATCTGATTAACAATTTTTTCTTTTAATCCTACACTTTCCAAATTTAAAATTTCGTTTTTACTTTCTTTTAATTCAGCAATATAAAAATTATTATTTTGGTTTAAAAAAACTGGTGTATCTAAATCAGAAATTTTGAATATTTCATTCAAAGTCTCATTATTTAAATCTTTAAAAAGATTTCCGTCACTTTTCAAACCATCTTGATTAATAAAAGGAGTGTTTTTTATATTCGATTTATATTCTGAAGTAAGTTGATCAAAACTTTCACCATCTAATATTGCATTCTCAATAATATCTATTTTTTTAAAATAATTCTCATTTATAAGTTTATCTCCAACCAAAACCTCCGGTGATAAAGTCAAATATCTGAACTTTTTACGAGTTTCCTCGAAGGAATCTTTATTTTTCTCAAAGAAACTTACTATTTCCTCCTCTTTAACTACTTTTTTTTCATAAATTTTTGTAAGACTAATAAATTCTATATCTATTGATCTATTTTCTTCTTTGTAAAGATCGTCGATAATAAATTTTGGTAAATTTAATCCTCCAGAATAGAAGTTTAAAAGCTGACTTTTAATTTCGTTTTCTTTAAGCAGACTCTCATAAAACGGTTTTGTTAATCCATTTTTTAAAATAAACTTTTCATATCTAGTTTCAGAAAATTCCCCATCTTTTTGAAATTTTTTATCATTTGCAAGTTTTCTGAATAATGATCTGTCACTAAGTTGAAATCCCATTTTGTTGCTTTCAATAGCAACAATTTTCTCGCTTATATAATTTGTTAAAACTCTCTCTAATAAATTTAATTTTCCCACTTTTTCCATCTCTTCATAAGTTATGTTTACTGTACGAAGATAATTAACGAATTCTTGTGTTGAGATTTTTTCATCATTTATTTGAGCTACTATATTTTGTTTACCAGAAAAACTACCGCTCATCCCAAATCCAACAATAAAAGCAATAGCTATGAGAGCAATGACGATTTTTCCCATGAATGACGTTGAAAACTTTCTTATTGATGACAGCATAATTTTAATTTATGAAATTTAAATTAATTAGTTTAAAAAATCTATATATAAAGTGTTTAAATAAGGCAATGTGATGAAATATTTTATTGGAAATTGGAAAATGTTTGGAATTCCTGGTTCTATCAAAATTTTAGACAGGATTAACAATTATGTCAAAAAAGATAAAGCAAGATCTAAAAATTATAAAGTCATTATATCACCACCTTACACTTTGTTAGAAAACTTTACCAAGTCCTTCAAAAATAAAAAAATTTCAATAAGTGCCCAGAATTGTTTTCACAAAAATAACTACGGTTCTCACACTGGTTTCGTAAGTCCTTACATGATTAAAAAACTAGGAGTTAAGCACGTCATAATTGGCCACTCAGAAAATCGAGAAGCTGGTGAAAATAATCATATTCTTAAAGAAAAGGTTTTAGCCTCTGTAAAAAATAATTTAAATATTATCTTCTGTATTGGTGAAAATAAATATGAGAAAAGAAAAAAATTAACTTTAAATGTTCTTAAAAATCAAATTAGAAAATCTTTAGACAAAAAATATGATTTTAAAAAAATACTGATAGCATATGAACCTATTTGGTCAATAGGTTCGGGTAAATTACCATCTGAAAATGAATTAAGTAATATTATTATAAACTTGAAAAATTTTTTAAAAATGAATTATAACAAAAAACATAATTTTAGAATACTTTACGGAGGATCTGTTGACAGCAAAAGTATACATAAATTTAAAAAAATTAAACATTTAGATGGGTTTTTAATTGGTGGAGCATCAAAATCATCGAAAAAATTTATTGATATAATAAAAAATTTCTATAAATAAGCTCTATGGAAACTATCATTATCGCAGTTAATGTAATTTTAGCAGTCATTCTTATTATACTTGTATTATTACAAAGATCTGAGGGCGGAGCACTCGGTCTTGGCTTATCCCAAGACAATTTTGCTTCAACAAGAACAGTTGGAAATTTCTTAACTAAATCTACAGCGATAATTGCTACTTTATTTATTATTTCCAGTATATCCTTGGTGGTATTATCAAGGGGTGACTTAGAGGAAAAAAAGTCAGTAATTGAGAGATTAGAGCAAGAAAAAGATTCTGATTTACCCAAAATCCCAGACAGTCAAAAATAAACTTTATTTTTTTAAAAAAATCCCATATAGTATTCTTCCATGGCGCGATATGTATTTGTCACCGGCGGCGTGGTCTCCTCACTAGGTAAAGGTCTCTCTTCCGCTTCTTTAGCGTCGCTACTTCAATTAAGAGGTTTTAAAGTAAGAGTAAGAAAATTAGATCCTTATTTAAACGTAGATCCTGGAACCATGAATCCTTTTCAACACGGAGAGGTTTTTGTAACAGATGATGGAGCAGAAACAGATTTAGATATAGGACATTACGAAAGATTCACTGGAATACCAGCAACAAAATCTGACAATATTACTACAGGTGGAATTTATAGCGATATAATCAAAAAAGAAAGAAGAGGAGATTATTTGGGCGGAACAGTTCAGGTCGTACCTCATGTAACTGACCGTATCAAAAAATTTATTTCTCATAACGTAAAAAATGAGGACTTTATTATTTGTGAAATTGGCGGAACAGTAGGCGACATAGAAAGTTTACCATTTTTAGAAGCTATTAGACAATTTTCAAATGATACAGGAAAAAAAAATAGTTTGTTTATACACCTTACTTTGGTACCGTATTTAAAAGCCTCTGGAGAATTAAAAACAAAGCCAACACAACATTCCGTAAAAGAACTAAGAAGCTTAGGTATTCAACCCGATATAATTATTTGTAGATCCGAAAGAGAGATTCCAAAAATAGAAAGAAAGAAAATATCATTGTTTTGTAATGTTCCGATAGCAAATGTTATTGAAACAGTTGACGTCAAAACTATTTATGAGGCTCCAATTAGCTTTCATAAAGAAAAATTAGATGAAAGAGTTCTTTCATATTTTAATATTAAAAATAAAAAGAAACCTAATTTATCAAGATGGAAAAATATAACCTCAAAAGTTTTAAACCCAAAAACCGATGTAAATATTGGAATTATAGGAAAGTATATAAACCTTAAAGATGCTTATAAATCTTTAGATGAAGCCCTAATCCACGGAGGTATTTCTAATAATGTCAGAGTAAAATTGGAAAGAATTGACTCTGAACATCTAGACCCGAAAAAAATTAAGCCTTTACTTAAGAATATATCTGGAGTTTTAATACCAGGCGGTTTTGGAAAAAGAGGCACGGAAGGTAAAATTGCTGCCATAAAATACGCAAGATTGAATAATATACCATTCTTTGGAATTTGTTTTGGAATGCAAATGGCTGTTATCGAGGCTGCTAGAAACATGTTGAATATTAAGAATGCATCTAGTAGCGAATTTGGAAATAACTGTACCCCAGTTGTTGGTCTGATCGAAGAATGGCAAAAAGGAAAAAAAATTTTCAAAGGTAGTGAAAAGGATTTAGGTGGAACTATGAGATTAGGTTTATACGATGCAATAATTAAAAATAATTCTTTAATTTCAAAAATTTACTCAGAAAAAAGAATTAAAGAAAGACACAGACATAGATATGAAGTAAATATAAAATACAAAAAAGATTTTGAGAAAAAAGGACTTATTTTTTCTGCTTTATCACCAGATGGTACTTTACCTGAAATAATCGAATTAGATAATCACCCATGGTTTGTAGGGGTACAGTTCCATCCCGAGTTCAAATCAAGACCTTTCACTCCACACCCGTTGTTCTCTTCATTTATTAAGGCAGCTAATCTTAGAAGGAGAATAAATTAATGGATAAAACTGTAAAGTGTGGAAAATTAAACATTTCAAACAAAGGTCCTTTCACTCTTATTGCCGGTCCCTGCCAACTTGAAAACGAAAAACACGCTTTAACGATTGCAAATGATTTAAAAAAAATTACTGAAAAGTTGGGCATTGGTCTTATCTATAAAACATCTTTTGATAAAGCTAACAGAACAAGTTTAAATGGTAAGAGGGGAGCAGGATTAGAAAAATCTTTACCTGTTTTTGACAAAATTAAAAAAGAAGTTGGAATTCCAGTTCTTACAGATATTCATTCAATCGAACAATGCGATGTAGTATCAAAGCATGTTGATGTTTTACAAATTCCAGCTTTCTTATGTAGACAAACAGATTTACTAGTGGCTGCTGCAAAGACTGGGAAAGTTATTAATGTTAAAAAAGGACAGTTTCTTGCTCCTTGGGACATGACCAATGTCACAAAAAAAATTGAACAATCAGGAAATAAAAATATTTTGGTTACAGAGAGAGGTGCAAGTTTTGGCTACAACACTTTAGTATCCGACATGAGATCATTACCTATTATGGCAAAGATTGGTTACCCAGTTGTTTTTGATGCAACTCATTCAGTTCAACAGCCTGGTGGTATGGGTGATAAAAGTGGTGGTCAAAGAGAATTTGTAGAACATTTATCTCGAGCAGCAATAGCAGTTGGGGTGGCAGCAGTTTTTATGGAAACTCACGAAGACCCAGACAATGCTCCATCTGACGGACCTAACATGGTTCCATTATCGCAAATGCCAAAGCTTTTAAAACAATTAGTCGAGATAGATAGTCTAATAAAGAATGGCTAAAATTAAAAAGATTATAGGTAGACAAGTTTTCGACAGCCGAGGTAATCCAACAGTTGAGGCAGAATTATTTTCAGAAATTGGTTCTTCTTTAGCAATTGTACCTTCAGGTGCATCAACAGGAACACATGAAGCTTACGAATTAAGAGATAATGAAAATAACGACTATTTAGGCAAAAGTGTTTTTAAAGCGGTAGAAAATATAAATGGTCCTATTTTTAAAGCTTTAAATAATATTGACACAAAAGATCAAAAAAAAATTGATCAAACATTAATAGACTTGGATGGCACAGAACAAAAGAAAAGGTTAGGTGCAAATGCAATATTAGCAGTATCAATTGCTGCAATTAAAAACGCTGCATTAGAAAAAAAAACTCCACTATTTAAGTTTATTGGAGGTAACGCCGTAAACACACTACCCATCCCTATGATGAATATAATAAATGGAGGGGCACATGCAAATAATTCTTTAGAAATACAAGAATTCATGATTAGACCAGATGGAGCTGAAAGTTTCAAAGAGTGCATGAGAATGTCTTATTTGGTTATTCAAAAATTAAAAAAAAATTTAGAAAAGATGAATATTTCAACAAGTGTAGGTGACGAAGGTGGCTTTGCACCCTCTTTAAAATCGGATGAACAAGCAATAGAATTCATTATACAATCAATTGAAGCCACGGGTTTTGTTCCAGGTAAAGATATTTCAATATGCTTAGATGTGGCAGCAAATGAATTAAAAAAACCTAAAAATGTAGAATACTTTACAAGCTTATTTAATAAATATCCTATAAAATCAATTGAAGATCCTTTTAACGAAGACGATTGGAAGTCGAGCAGCGAGCTCACCTCTAAAACAAATATTCAGATTGTCGGTGATGATCTATTTGCTACAAATTTGAAAAGATTAAAAAAAGGTATCTCAGAAAAATCTGCAAATGCAATTCTGATCAAACCAAATCAAGTTGGTACTGTCAGTGAGACGTTGGATGCAATTAATTTAGCACATGAGAATAAATTTCAGACAGTGATCTCGCATAGATCAGGCGACTCAGAAGATACATTTATAGCTGATTTAGCTGTTGCGACAAAATCATCACAAATTAAAACAGGCTCATTATCAAGATCTGAGAGAGTATCTAAGTATAATCGCCTTATAAGAATCGAAGAGGAACTTGGAAATTCCTCAAAAATAGCTAAAATATAACAATGGAGTTTTTAAAAGTATTAAAAAGAAAAAAACTACTTTTTTTAAATATTTTTTTTCTATTATATATATCTATAAATCTTTTTACTGGTGAAAGAGGTTTAATATCCTATTTTGAGAAAAAAACACTATTGAGCAATCTAAATAATGAAAAAGGACTGTTAGTTGATGAACTGCAAAGTATTGAAAATAAAAACAACTTATTATCTAACATTCAAAGCTATGATTTAGTTGATACTTTGATTAGAGAAAAATTTATGTATGGAAAAAAGGGGGAGGTACTAATTAAAACAAATGACTAAACCACGTCACCCCGAAAAAATAAATAAACCTTACAACCCAATTAAAAAAAAACCTAGTTGGATAAGATCTAAAGTTCTTGATAGCCAGACATTTTTTAATACCAAAGCAATCGTAAATAAAAACAATCTTCACACTGTCTGCCAGGAAGCAAATTGTCCAAATATTACTGAGTGTTGGAGCAAAAAACATGCAACATTTATGATTATGGGAGATACTTGCACAAGGGGATGTGCATTTTGTGATGTGAAAACTGGAAAACCAGGAGCACTCGACTCTTTTGAACATCTTAAAATCTCAAAAGCTGTAAAGGAATTGAATTTAAATCACGTAGTTATTACTTCAGTCGATAGAGACGATCTTGAAGACGGAGGTGCTGAACACTTTAAAAATGTGGTTCTAGAAACAAAGAAAAAAAATCCTAATACAACTATAGAGGTTTTAACACCAGATTTTTTAAGAAAAGGAGATGCATTTAAAAAGGTTTTAGAGGCAAATCCCGATGTCTTTAATCATAATATAGAAACTGTACCTAGTTTATATTTACAGGTAAGACCAGGCTCAAGATATTTTGGATCTATTAAATTATTGGAATCCGTAAAAAAAATTAAACCAAATATGTTCACAAAATCGGGAATAATGGTTGGTTTGGGGGAAAATAAAAATGAAATCTTACAGGTTATGGATGATCTAAGAATAGCTAATGTCGATTTTCTAACAATTGGTCAGTATTTACAACCATCACCTAAACACTACCCACTTCAAAGATATTATCATCCTGATGAATTTAAAGAATTAAAAGAAATTGCGTTATCTAAAGGATTTTTATTAGTTGCTTCATCACCTTTAACAAGATCTTCATATCATGCTGATGAAGATTTTAAAAAACTCAAAATTAAAAGAGATGAGCAACTTAAATGCCAACAGCTTCAATAAAAAAAATTATTCCTTGTAATAAAAAAGATTTAGTAACAATGATACTAGATATTGAGAAATATCCTGAATTTGTTCCTTGGTGTTTATCAGGCAAAATTCATAGAAAAGATGACAAACCAGATATGATTGAAATGGAGGCAGATTTAACTGTTGGAAAAAAATTTTTAAATCAGACCTATACCAGCCATGTTACCTATTACAAAGATAAAGGAAAAATTTTAGTAAATAATATTGGTGGACCACTGAAACATCTAGAGAACAAATGGCAAATAAGAGAAATTAATAATCAAAGCGAAGTTCACTTTGAAATTGATTTTGAAATTAAGAATATAGTGTACAATATGATTATGCAAAAGTCTTTTGATCTTGGATTAAAAAAAATTGCTGATGCTTTTGAGCAAAGAGCAATTAAATTATATACAAAAAAATGATTACAACACTATTATTTACAATCTTGTTTGTTATTATTTGGTATTATCTTAGAGACCTTATCAATTATTATAAAACTGGCGATCCAAATGAAAATAATCAAAACTACTGGATGTTTTCATATGATTTCAAAGACGACAAAGACTTTAAAAAATATTGGGACAAGGATACTCAATCTTTAAATCAAAGAAAAAGGATAAGAAATAAATTAATCTTTTTATTATATATTGATACCCTTATATTATTTTTACTTACAAATCTTATAGTTGCTAAAATGATGATTTTTATATCAAACTAGATTAGGTCTTTAATTAATTTTAGTGACTTTCTTACAATAGCATTTTGAATATAAGTTCTTCCTTTATTATTAATAATATATTTTAGACCTTTAACTTTATTACCTTTTTTTAAGCCTATGAAGACTAAACCAACTGGCTTATTTTTACTCCCACCACCAGGGCCAGCTATTCCTGTAATCGATATAGATATATTGCTTTTCGCAATTTTACTAAGATTATTAACCATAGATAAACAGCACTGAATACTTACGGCACCATACTTTTTTATAATATTATTGGGAACCTTTAAAATTTTATTTTTTGATTGGTTTGAATATGTAACTAAACCAAATTTAAAGACTTTGGATGAACCACTTACTCCTGTTATAGATGACGAAAGCAAGCCCCCTGTACAAGACTCTGCAATAGCTAAAGTTAATTTTTTTTTCTTTAAAGATTTTACTAAATTTACACTAATTTTTTTCATTGAAGCAAGTAAGTTTTACCAACCATAAATAATATTAAACACAAAACAACATAAATACCCGCTAAAATATCATCAAATAAAATTCCAAATGTATTTTTGAATTTTTTATCTACATAATCAATTGGAAAAGGTTTTAAACCATCAAATACTCTAAATAATAAAAAAAACCAGAAATATATCTGAAGTGATTCATAAGCAGAATAATCTCTATCACCATGAAAGATTTCAAAAAGTATTATTGGTATGGATTGACCAACAAACTCATCAATTACAATTTCCTGTGGATCCGACTCTTTGAAATTTTTTAATGAAGAGGCTATTGCAAAATACGAATAAACAAAAATAATAAGTAATAAAATCGTTACTACAAAAACTGATATTTTTAAAAAATAAATTATTATAAAAAGAAATAATACCGTAAATAATGAAGCCCATGTCCCTCTATATTTTTGTACAGAGTCTCCAAAAATTAAAAGGGTCACAAAATAGTAATTAAATTTATTGATCATATTTTACAATGGACACAATCACCTCAGTAGCTATAGCTTTTTCTTTTCCAATAACACCCAATTTCTCAGTGGTCTTCCCTTTTATATTGATTTGGTCTTTTGAAATTTCACAAATTTTAGAAATATTATGAATCATTTTGTTTTTGTGTTTCTTTATTTTTGGTGTTTGAGCAATGATATTAATATCAATATTATTAATAATATATCCATAAGAGCTTATTTTTTTTAAGACTCTTTTCAATAGAATTGTCGAGCTAATATTTTTAAATTTTTTATTTTTATCTGAAAACATTTGACCTATATCACCCATTTTACAAGCACCTAAAATTGCATCAGTAATAGCATGAAGAACAGGATCACCATCAGAATGTCCGAGTGTTCCTAGTTTTGATTTAATTTTCAATCCAGCAAGATAAAGCTTTCTTTTTGGAACAAGTCTATGAACATCAAAACCAATTCCCATGCTTGTTTTAAGATTAATATAATTTTTTAGCATCATCAGATCATTTATATTTGTAATTTTGAAATTATTTTTTTCTCCATCAATAAACTTAACATTTTTCAATGGCTGAACTAAAGATAGATCGTCATCTTTATAAAGGGATTTGTTTCTTATATGAAGATTAAATATTTCTTTAAATTTGAATGATTGTGGCGTCTGTGTTGAAAAAAAATTCTCTCTTGGTAAATTTAGCACAAATCTATCAGCAACTTTTTCTTTAAGTGCATCATGAATTGGTATTTTAGGTATTACAATATTTCTTTTTGAAGCTTTAATGATTTTTTTTATGAATTTTATTGAAAAATTAGGTCTCGCAGAATCATGGATTAAAACATTGCCACATTTGAAATTATTCTTTTTTATGTATCTTAAAGCATTTAATGTTGATATTTGTCTAGTTTTACCCCCAATTACTTTATGAATATTCTTATGACCTATTTTCTTTAAAAATCTTAAATGTTTTTTTTTAACAACAACAATAGTGTCTTTAATCTCCTTTATTTTATTAAATTTTGTTAAAGAATGCTCCAAAAGGGTTTTTCCAGCGATTTTAATGAATGGTTTTGGGATTTTAGAATTAAATCTTTTACTATCTCCAGCCGCTAATAAAATTAAGCAAAAACTCATTATATTAATTTACCTCATATTTATGTAAAATGTTAAGTATTTAAAATGATTAATACCATAAAAAATTTTAAGTGGTTTTTTAGCGTTTCCTTTTTATGTGTAATACTTGGGGTATTCACATTTATAACATTTATTAATCAAGGTTTCCTTTTTTTAAACGAGGATAACCTACAGTATTTATTAATGTTAGACGTAACGCTTTTATTAATTTTTTTGCTACTTTTAATACAAGAAACCTCAAAATTATACACACAATATTCAAAGAAACGTTCTGGATCAAAAACAAGCATTAATTATGTTTTGCAATTTTCATTATTTGCATTTTTACCATCATTAGTTATTGCTATATTTTCATTAGTTTTATTTAACGTAGGTTTACAAAAATATTTTGATAAAAGAATTACTTCTGCAGTTAATAATTCTTATCAAGTTGCAAAAAATTATATAGAGGAGACCCAAAAAACAGTTGAGACAGACATCTATTTAATTAGTCAAGATTTAAATAGATATTCACAAACTTTCTTTTCTAGCCCTAAAAGATTCTCAAATATAGTTAGGGCTCAAAAAAATTTGAGAAAAGTCGATGATCTATATATTTTTGATAGCTCTGGTACAGTGTTACTTGCAGACGTCAGTAACCCGGAAGATGAATTCCCGATCCCCTCAGAAGAGATTTTTGAAAAAGCGTTGGAAGGTAATCCTGTTTCAGTAAATCTTTCTAAAGAAAACAAAACTGCATTTATTATAAAGCTTGGTAATTTTATTGATACATATCTTTATATTTCAAAAAATATTCAACCTCAACTACTTCAATATTTAGATGAAACAGAACAGGCAGTAAATTTTTATTATACTGTCGAAAATAATAGAACCGGAATTAAAATAACATTTGCAATTATTTATATAATTATTGTTTCATTATTGTTATTTTTAACTATTGTTCTTGCTGTAACATTTGCACAAAGATTAACAAAGCCTATAATTAATTTAATATCTGCCTCAAAAAATATAAGTGCTGGGAAATTAGATAGTAGAGTACCAGATGTAGATGCGGATGAAGAAATTAAATCTCTTAATCAAAATTTTAATAACATGATCGAGAGATTGAAAAAACAACAAGACAAACTTTTAGTTGCAGAAAGGTATTCTGCATGGGAGAGTGTTGCACGAAAACTTGCACATGAAATTAAAAATCCCTTAACACCAATTCAGTTATCAATAGATAGTTTAAAAGAGAAATATTCAGATCAGCTAAAAGATAAAAGTAAAAACTTTGATAATTATCTAAGCACAATCAATAGACAGATTAAAGATATCGAAAAATTGGTTAATGAATTTTCAGATTTTGCAAGAATGCCATCTCCAATATTAAAAAAGATTAATATTTCAAATGTTGTTGAGAGAGCAGTAGAATTTTACAAAATGTCAGACAAAAATTTAAACCTAAAAGTAGTTATCGATAAAAAACAAAATTTTAGTATTAAAGGTGATAGCGACCAGCTCTACAGAGTTTTTTTAAATCTTATAAAAAATTCTATTGAAGCAATAGAGGAAAAAAAACAAAAAGATAAGAATTTACAAGGTAAAATTGTTGTAGAAATCGACAGAAATAATGAATATATAGTGATCAAAATGCTGGATAATGGTCCTGGTTTCAACGATATAAATAATATAACTAAACCTTATTACACAACAAAAACAAAAGGTACAGGATTAGGTTTACCTATAGTAAGTAAAATTATAAATGAGCACAATGGTGACATTAACTTTCTTAAAAAAACATCTGGGGCAATAATAGAGATATATTTACCAGCTATATAATGAAAAATGAAATTTTAGTTGTTGATGATAATTTTGATATCAGAAATCTGATTTCAAATATTCTGAAAGACAAAAACTTTATTGTAAGAGAAGCAGCAAATTTTGACCAAGCGTCTTTTGAAATAGATAAACAATTACCCGACGTAGCTGTTATTGATGTTAAATTAGACAAAGGAGATAAAGACGGTATTGATTTACTAAAGAAAATAAAAAAAATTACAGATTTAGTGCCAGTTATTATGATTTCGGGCCATGCTAATGTTGAGATGGCAGTAGAGTCATTAAAACTCGGGGCATACGAATTTATTACAAAACCATTTGCTACTGAACAATTGTTAAATTTTATAAATAGAGCTCTAGAAAATATTAAACTTAAAAGGGAAAACCTTAAATTAGAAAATAAAATGTTCCACTCTTTTGAGTTAATTGGCGAAAGTAATCAAATTTTAAAAATAAAAAAACTTATAAGTAAATTATCCTCAACAGATAGTAGAGTTTTAATTTCTGGTCCAACAGGTTCTGGTAAAGAATTGGTTGCAAGAAAAATTCACAAAAATTCTAATCGTTCAAAAAACCCGTTTATTGTTATGAACGGGGCTTTACTTCAATCTGATAATTACGAAAATGAATTATTTGGCACTGAAAATAAGGACGGTAGTGTATCCTATGGTTTTCTAGAAAAAGCATCTAATGGAACTTTATTAATTGATGAGGTTTCCGAAATACCGCTTGATACACAGGCTAAAATTTTAAGAGTTTTAATCGATCAAAAGTTTAAAAGAATAAATGGAACTAAAGATATAAATGTCAATATAAGAATTATTTCCTCAACTTCAAAAGATCTTAAAAGCGAGGTTACAATGGGAAATTTTAGGGAGGATTTATATCACAGGATTAATGTTGTCCCAATTGAGATACCCAAATTAAGTTCAAGGCCAGATGATATACCAATTTTAATAAATTATTTTCAAAAGAAAATATCTGAAATTAATGGAATTCCCGAGATAAAATTAAATGTAGATGAGGAATTGCTTTATAGTTATGATTGGCCAGGAAATGTTAGAGAATTAAGAAATTTAGTTGAAAGAATATCTATATTATCTCAAAATGAAAATAAATCTAATATAACGAGATTATTAAATGAGATATTGAATAAAAATTCGACGCAAAATTTAAATGAAACCACAACATCAATGTCATATCCACTTAAGCAAGCAAGAGAGAATTTCGAAAAAAACTATCTTTTAAATCAATTGAGAAAGAATAAAGGCAACATTTCCAAAACAGCAGAGTTTATTGGCATGGAAAGATCAGCGCTTCATAGAAAACTCAAATCTCTTGGCATAAAAGGTATAAATTAATAATGAATATTATTATCTGTGGCGCCGGCATGGTCGGTTTTTCAATAAGTAAACAACTTTCCTCACAAGGTCATTCCGTAACTGTGATTGACCAATCCTCAGAGGATATAAAAAAAATTAATGATACACAGGACGTAAAAGGCATTGTGGGAAAAGCAACTTTACCTTCAGTGCTAGAAAATGCAGGTGCAAAAGACGCAGATATGATTATTGCAGTTACTCGAAATGACGAAATCAATATGATTGTATGTCAAATTGCTAGTTCTTTATTTGATATTTCAAAAAAAATAGCAAGAATTAGATCGCAAGAATTTTTAGATGGAAAGTGGAGTAAGTTATACAGCAAATCAAACATTCCAATTGATGTGATTATTTCACCTGAGCGTGAAGTTGCTAAATCGTTATATAGAAAGCTTGAGGCACCAGGCGCATTGGACAATGTTCCTTTTGTAAAAGACAAAGTTAAGTTGTTGGAGATATCCATCGATAAAGGATGCCCGATTATCAACCTACCCTTAAAAGATTTAACAAAAAAATTTCCTGAGTTTAAAGCACATATTTTTGGTGCTCAAAGAAAAGACTCTTTTGTTTTTTTAAAAAAAGATGATGTAATGAATGTTGGTGACAAAGTATATTTAGTAGTTAGCACCGATCAAATTAATAAACTTTTATCTGTTTTCGGACACGAAGAAAAATCAGCACAAAAAATTCTTATCATAGGTGGTGGAAATATTGGTTTGCATTTAGCAAAACTTCTAGAAGGCGCAGATGGTTTAAGAACAAAAATAATTGAAAAAAACAAAAGTAGAGCTGAGCTTATAGCTAGTGAACTTTCCTCTTCAATTGTAATTTGTGGTGATGCTTTGGATGAAAAAATTCTTAAAGAAGCCAATATTGAAGAGATCGAAACAGTTTTTGCACTAACTAATGATGATGAAGATAATATCATGGCATGTGTATTAGCAGAAAAATATACTCCTTCGAAAAGAACCATAGCTATAATAAATAAACATAACTATAATTTGCTTCAAGAGTCATTGAAAATAGACGATCTAGTTGATCCTCGAATGACAACAGTATCAACAATTATGAAACATGTTCACACAGGAACTATAGATACTGTTTATTCCTTATTAGATGGAGAATACGAATTTTTAGAAGCTAAAATTTTAGAAACATCAGAACTAGTTGGAAAATCTATTAAAGACTCTAATTTACCAGAAGAAGTAAGAGTTGGGGCAATAGTTAGAAAAAGTAAAGTCATGATGCCAAAATCAACATCAGTTTTTGAAAAAAATGATATTGTTGTACTTTTATCTAAAAGAGACCAATTAAAAGAAGTTGAAAATCTTTTTAGTATAACTTCCTAAAATAATGAAACTAAAGTCCTGTATATACTATTTAGGTCTAAGCTGTTTTCCAATCTCAATAATGGCTTTATTAAATATTTTTTATTCTTTTTATTTTGATTACTTACTAAACGTACAAACATACATTGCTGTTTTATTTTTATCGTTAATTGTAGGATTTAATCTATATAATTTTGGAAAAAAAGAAAAAGAAAACATCAATATTTTTGAGCAAATATTTACTATTTTACTTATTTATTTTTTAATAAGTTTTTTTATTCAAATACCTTTTTACTTTAGCGAATATAAAATCTCTTTTTTAGAATCTTATTTTGAAAGCATCTCTGGATTAACAGGAACTGGATTTACTATTTTTGAAAATATAAGGTTTTTAGACGACCCTATACTGCTATGGAGATCATCGTCTCAATGGATAGGGGGGCTTTATTTTTTAATATTTTTAGTTCTTATTTTTTCAAATAAACAATTAAATTTTAAACTTTTAGATTTAACCTATAACCAAGAAAGTAAAATAAATTTTGCACCAAATCTACGAATAGTTTCAACAAGGATTTTTTTTATTTATTTAACACTAACGCTTTTAATTTTTGTAATCTTTTCACTATCAGGAATAAGATTGTTTGACGGCTTAAATTTAACAATGACCGTTATATCATCTGGTGGTTTTCTTCCAACGGACTCATTAGATAACATCATTAAAACAAATTATCAGTCAGTCTCTCTATCTTTAGGATTTCTAATATCAATATTAAATTTTTATCTGCTTTATAATTTATTCTTAAAAAGGGAAAATTTAAAAGATCATAAAGAAGATCTTTATATAATAATTAGTATTTTTGTATTTACTATGATTTTTTATTTATTAAGTGATTTTAATATTTTTCAATCGCTATTAACTGTTTTAAGTAGTATTGGTAATTCTGGTATAAGTATAACATCAATACCAAACAACTATGGTTTATACTTCATAACTTTAACAATAATTGGTGGTTGTGTTTTATCTTCAACTTCTGGAATTAAATTTTTAAGAATTTATATTTTAGTTAAAGGATTTTTAATAGAAATATACAGACTTGTTCAACCTAATGTAATATTGAATAATAAAATAATGTTTTCTGATAAGAAAATTACTAATGAAATTATTAAAATATCCTTTCTAATATTTATACTGTTTTTTATAAGCATATTTCTTTTAAGCGGTATTTTATTAGTTGACTTTTTAGATTTTGAAAATTCTTTCAAATTATCAATTTTAACCTTAACAAACACAGTTTCGTCAGATATTTATAGTATAGAAAAGATCGAATTTGTGAATTTGTCATCATTTTCAAAAATATCGATTATTTTGTTCATGGTGGTTGCCAAGGTAGAATTAATTTCTATTTTTATATTAATACAAAAAGTTTTTATTAAAAATTAATTATGAGTAAAATATTAATAATTGGAGCAGGTGCAATGGGATCAGCTTTTACTTTTCCATGTATTGATAATAAACATGACGTCACACTTATTGGATCTCCATTAGAAAATGATCAAATTAATAAATTAAATAAGGACAGTTTTCATAAACCTCTTAATTGTAAACTTTCAGATAAAATAGTGTTTTTAAATTCTAAAAGTCTTAATGAAGAAATTAAAAAAAAATACGATGTCATTGTTTTAGGTGTTAATTCAAAGGGAATAAATTGGATTTCAAGTGAACTTAATTCCTCAAATTCAAAAACCCCGTTACTTTTACTTACTAAGGGTTTATCAATTAAAAACGACAGATTAGAAATATTAACAAATTTATTTAAAAACCCGAATGTCTCTGCTGTAGCAGGACCTTGTTTAGCTAAAGATTTATCTAAAAGAAACAAAACTGGAGTAGTTTTTACTAATAAGAATATTTCCTCAGCTGAGGCTGTAGGCAAGCTAGTGAAAACCAGTTATTATTTTATGGATTATTCTAAAGATGTTGTTGGAGTTGAAATGTGTGCTGCAATAAAAAATTTTTATTCAATGGTTATTGGTTCAGCAAAAGATCTAAACACAGCAGCTATATTGATGCAAAAATCTGTGATTGAGATGGGAAAATTTATTAAGCTATTTGGTGGTTCAGAACAAACGGTTTATGGATTAGCTGGCTTAGGGGATTTATACGTTAGTATTGCGGGCGGAAGAAACCGTAAAATGGGACAACACTTAGGTGAGGGCCATTCATATTCTGAGGCAAAGAAAAAGTTTATGCCAAACGATACAGTTGAAGGTGCTGAATTAGCATTTCAAATAGGACCAAAGATTTTAAAAGACCTATCTAAAAAAGATTTTCCTATTATGTATTCACTTGTAGAGTCTATTTGTAAGGATAAAAAATTTGTTATTAACTTTTTATAACAAGCTTATTTACATTCTAATTATTAAAATAATTGTTGATGAAATCATTAAAGCGGATTAAAGAATACAAAGTGAAACTATAAATGGTAAAAATTGGAATTAACGGTTTTGGAAGAATAGGCAGGCTAATTCTCAGGGCTTTATTAGAGAATTATAAAGACAAAATTCAAGTTGTTGGTATTAATGATCTTGGTTCCATAGATACCAATGCCCATTTAATAAAATACGATAGTACGCACGGAACTCTACCACATGATGTAAGTACATCAAAAGACGGTTTTAAAATTTTAAATCAAAATATAAAAGTCTTTGCTGAAAGGGATCCAGTAAATTTACCTTGGGGTAAAGTTGGTGCTGATATTGTTTTAGAATGCACAGGCTTATTCTTGAATAAAGAAACTGCGGGCAAACATTTAAAAGCCGGAGCAAAAAAAGTTATTATATCAGCCCCAGGAAAAGATGTAGATTTTACAATTGTGCAAGGAGTAAATAGTAAAGATTTAAAAAAAGAGCACAATGTTATTTCCAACGGATCTTGCACAACAAATTGCCTAGCACCAGTCGCAATGGTTTTAGAGAATAGTTTTGGTATTGAGTATGGATATATGACTACTATTCATAGTTACACAGGAGACCAAAAATTATTAGATACACTTCATAAAGATTTAAGAAGAGCAAGATCTACTGAGGGAGCAATGATACCTACCTCAACAGGAGCTGCTAAAGCAATGAGTTTAGTTTTACCAAGTCTAAAAGGAAAACTTGATGGTACGGCCATAAGAGTTCCAACACCAAATGTCTCTTTAATCGATTTTACATTAGTTACAAAAAAAGATGTTACCGCCGATAGTATAAATGATGCTATGACAAAAGCTGCTAGTGCTGAGCTAAAAGGTATTCTTGGAATTAATAAACAGCCACTAGTTTCAAAAGATTTTAATCATGATTCACACAGTTCAATATTTGACGTTACCCAAACTCAAGTTATAAAAAATAAATTTAGTAGAGTACTATCTTGGTATGATAATGAATGGGGTTTTTCAAATCGTATGTGTGATACATCAATACAAATATCAAAACTTATTTAATAAATGGAAGTAGTAACAAAAATTGCGCCTATAGCTCTCGCACTAATAATGTTAGCACTTGGATTAGGTTTAACCGGTCAAGATTTTTTAAGAGTAGTAAAACAGCCAAAAGATTTTTTAGTTGGATTAATTTGTCAGTTAATACTGCTTCCAATTATTGCTTTTCTACTACTTAAAATTTTTAATTTACCTTTAGAGATTGCTCTTGGTGTAATGATTATTGCCGCTGCACCTGGTGGTGTAACATCTAATGTACTTACAAAATTTGCTAATGGAGATGTGGCTCTTTCAATTTCATTAACAGCAATTATAAGTTTAATCAGCATTATTTCGGTTCCATTTATTGTATTTAAATCTGCAGAATTATTAGAAGTTGCGGAAATTTCAAAAGAAATTTCAATGATAGGAATATCAATGAAAATGTTTTTGGTTGTAACTCTTCCAGTAATTATTGGAATGTTAATAAGAAAATTCGCAACAAACTTTGTTATGTCTAAATCTCAATTGATTGAAAGAATTTCAGTTTTTTTATTTGTAATTGTTTTTGCTGCTATATGGGTTGAAGAGTGGGAGAATATAATGGGTTATATTAAACAAGCTGGATTAATTACTTTAGTTTTAAATATTATCATGATGTTTATCGGTTACTATGTTGCAAAATTTCTTGCCAGTGGAGTTTCACAAAGAAAATCTATTTCTCTTGAGTGTGGACTTCAAAACGGAACTTTAGCTGTATTTGTAGCAAGTCAACTCTTTACTGAAATAACCTATCTCATACCTACGGCTACTTATGCGATAGTAATGTTCTTAACTTCAATAATTTTCGTTTTTATCGTTAGAAAAATTAATTAGACTTTAAATCTAAATACAAAGCGGCAGACCAAGAAAAATTCTTTGCACCCATTGGTTTACCATTCTTACAACTGTAATATTCAAAAAAACCTTTTTTCTCTAACATTTCAATAGTTTTATTTTTAATTTTATCAGAAAAAAACTTATCTTTATTTTTTAATCCTTTGTAAATAAACCAGTTACAATTAATCCAGACAGGGCCTCTCCAGTATCTTTTCTCCTCAAAACTTTTATGATTTGGTTTAATTGATGAAAAAAAATATTTTTCTTTAGGGTTATGTTTTTTAAGATTTTCAATTAGTTTGTTATTAATTTTACTATTGTTCAAATCAGCAAATAATACAAAATAATTGGTTATTGATGGCATGTAGATCTTTTTATTATTTTTTACATCTTTTGAAAAAAAAGTTCCTTTTTTTTTATCATATAATTTAAGGAAATTTTTTTCTGTCATTTTGATGTATCCATCTATTTTATTTTTATTTAAACCAAAGGCATCTAATAATGTAACTAGGTCTTTGTTTGCTTTTAAAAATATTGAATTAAAACCAACATCTACCACATTAAAAAAGGAGGATTTATAAACTTTTTTTGGATTATATTTAATTTTTCTTAAATGATTTTTTATTGTGACATATCTATCGTAATCAATATCATGTGGTCTATAATCTGGGTTTACAACTTTATTATCAGCTCTTTTATATTTTATATTTTTTTCAATTTTTACTTTATTCATAGGCTCATCCCATAAAGGGGAATTATCATATCCACTTTCCCAAGGATGCAAAATTGATACCAAACCACTTTTTTTTGGATCTCTAAATTGAATTAACCATTCATGAAATTTTTTAATTTTTAAAATTATTTTTTTTATATTTATAATTTGGGTTTTGCTAATACTATTTTTATTTAAAATTTCTTTTAAAATTGTTGCTAATATTGGTGGTTGAGTTATTCCAGATGAGTGGATTTTATTACCACAATTCCATGCAGTATAATTTGGATAATAGTTTGTTCTTGTATTATGAAACAAAATGTGTGGAACCATTCCATCCTTCCATTGCCCATCTAACAATGTATTTATTTCTTTTAATGCAAAGTTTAAATTAAAGTAAGAATATCCTAGAGCAATAAAGCCTGAGTCCCAATTCCACTGAGCAGGGTAAAGTTTATTATTGGTTGGTAAGGTGTATCCTTTTCTTCTGTTACCAAGTAAAGTTTTTTTTGCTTTATTTATCGAAATTTTCATTAACCCTTTACACTTCCCGCAGTTAATCCACTGACAAGATATTTTTCAAAGTAAACAAAAATTAAAAGAATAGGCAAAGTTACCACTACTGAGCCGGCCATCAGGTATTGTCTAGGTGTTTCAGCATCACCAGTTAAATGATTGATAGCCCTGGATAATGTAAATGTTTTAGGATTGTCCAAAAACATTAAAGAAAATAAAAATTCATTCCATGCAATCATAAAAACATACAAGGCAACAGATGCTATTGCTGGCAAACTTAAAGGTATGATAATTTTAATTATTATTCCAAACCAATTTTGTCCATCCATTAGGCCAGCATCTTCAATTTCTTTAGGAATACTTTTAAAGTAACCTTGTAACATATAAATTGCGACAGGTAGAGTTGTTGCTGTGTAAACAATTAGAAGACCTTCAATTGAGTTTCTTAAACCTAACTGACTAAAAACAGTATAAAGAGGTATAACCAAAACTATAGCTGGGAACATATATATAATTAATATTGAAGTAGATAAAAAAGTTTTGCCAAAAAAGTTCAACCTAGCAACAGCATACGCCGCTGGTATCGCAAAGATCAGAGTAATAATTACAGTTCCTATTGAAACAATAGAGCTTGTATAAATATATCTTCCAAAGTCATAAGTATTAAAAATAACAAAATAAGATTTAAATGTTTCTGTTAGATTATTTGTTAAACTAATACTTAAATCTAAAGGATTAAACAAAAGAGCGGCTTGAGTTTTGAAGCTCGTTACGAACATTAAATAAAAGGGAAATAAAATTACAAAAGCAAAAAATACAATTGCAAAAAAGTGATAAAAAATCAAAAACAATCTTTTCAGAGATAAAATCCTCTCTTAGAAAATTTAAATCATAATTTTTAAGTCTATTTGTAAAAAATAAGCATATTAAAAGAATGCCAACATTATACCAAATTGGAGCACCTTCATTTATCAAAATATAAAAAAAAGTGAATATTAAAGAAAGAATTACAATTTTAATTAAATGATTAAACTTTTTACCTATTAAAATAAACGCCAGACTTAAAAATAGAGCTAGAAGAAAATTAATATTAAGATTTATCTCTGTAAGCTTCAGTCCTTGTAGGGTTGCCATAATTTTCCAGATCGAACTCACCAAAGTTAAAAAAACTGATGAAATAAATAAATAAATGAATAACGGTTTATACTTCATTTGCTCTCTTTCCAATTAATTTAAAGTAAATAATCATGAAAATTATTAGCAACATGACTATGACAATAGAAACAGCGGATCCCATTCCTATGTTTGAAACAGCAAAACCTTGTTGATATACATTAATTGGTAATGTTCTTGTTCCCGATGCTCCACCAGTTAAAAGAAAAATATCTTCAAATTTATTAAAATTCCAAATAAACCTTATCATAAACAGAATAGATAAAATTGCTGTTATCTGTGGAAGAGTAATATTTATAAATTTTCTAAATGGTCCAGCACCATCAACTTCCGCAGCTTCATACAAATCTTTAGGAACAGCCTGCAGCCTTGCTAAAATAAACAAGAAGGCTAGGGGAAAGTATCTCCAAATTTCAAACATAATTACAGTTGTTAATGCTAATCTTAATTTAATTTCAAAACCAAAAAGACTTAATATTAAATATTTCTGACCTAATAGATTAATTGGTTTATCAATTATACCGAAATTAACCAGTAGAGCATTTAAAGTTCCACTATTTGGATCAAGCATTAATGTCCAAGTGTATGCTAATGCAACTACTGGACCTACGTATGGAAAAAGTAAAATACTCCTCATAAAAGTCCTACCATAAAACTTTTGATTTACTAATTGCGCAGCAAACATTCCAAAAATAATAGCACCAACAGTTCCAAAAAATGTGAAGTAAAAAGTAGTTAACAATAAATCTAAAAACTCATTTTCATTAAAAATATTTTTGAAGTTTTTTAATGTAAACTTTGTTGTTAATAAAATATTATCAGCATCACCAGATAGTTTTGGTTCTTGATCTTTAACAGCTGTTTTATCTATTTCCTTATTATTAGTATTTTGAATTAAAATTTCAAAATTTTCTTTATATCCAGCTTCCCAATTCCCAAAATTACATATAATTTTTTTTGATTTAAATTCACATCTTGAGTCAAGATCTGCAGGTTCTATATTGTTTGGAAGTCTTTCTGAAAATTTAATATTATTGATATCTTGAATTAACGAACTATTTCTTAGTCTATAAACTATTTTTAATTTTGATTTGTCTTCAGGTATAATTTTTACAATTTTTTTTGCTCTTGGTTCAGGAATTCTAATATCTTTTAATTGTACTTCCTTAAAACTTATCCAGATATTTGCAAATATTGGAAATAAAACTATGGCGAAGACTAAAAACACCGCTGGTAATAGGAGGGTGTAAGCAGTTCTTTTTTCTATTTTTGATAAAGTGTCTGTCATATAAAAAGCGGATAATATTATATTACCCGCTTTTTATGAATATTTTTACTAAAATTTAGCTAATTCAGCGTTGATTTTATCAACTGCTTCATCTGCTGTAATTTGATCATCAATAAATTCTCTTGTGATTCTATTTAAGAATTGTGCATTGATGATTTTAGATGCTCTAGAAAGTTCACCTTCTTTAACACCCCATCTGTTAGCAGTATCTAAACCTGCTACAATGTTATTAATAACATCACCAGAATAAAGTTCTGTTAAAGGTTTCTTTCTATCAACACCAACTGGAAGCTTACTCCAAGCTTTTGTAAACGCAGCTGGATCACTAGCATTTCCTCTTCTTACAGGAAATTTACCTTCTGGCGCGATAGATAATGTAGCTGTGTAACCTTCATCCATTGAGTATTCGATGAATTTTTTAGCCTCATCAGTATCAGCATCAGCAGTAATACCAAAGTATCTAACATCAGCCCAAGCAGCACCTTTTTTATTATCTGGACCACTAAAGTTTGTGATGAAACCAGTTTTTGATGCAAGTTCCGGCGATGTTGGATCACTGTTTATTGTTGGAGGAGCAGAGTCTCTTAATCCTGCTAATTCGTCCATAATAAATGGTGACCAAATAATCATTGGTGTTTTGCCAGCGAAGTAAAGCTCTCTAGATTGTTTCCAGAATAATTCTCCTGGAGGGCTTGCCTTAGCAAGTTCCTTGTAAAACACTAGAGCATTTTTAAGTTCTTTACCTTGTTTCTTTGTTCCACCCTTTTTAACAAAATTAACTCCATTCGCTAAAAGTACATGTTCGAGTACTTGGCTCATAAAGTTTTCATCTGTTTTCGTGGCAGCAACAAATCCAAATCTGTCTGCATTTGATAAAGCTTTTACAGCTTTAGAAATGTTTTCATAATTTGTTGGTGGTTGAAGATTAAATTCTTTGAACAAATCTTTTCTGTAAACAACCATCTGTGTCCAGCCATCAACTGGTACAGCAGCTATTTTTCCACCTTTTTTTGCCATGTTAAGTGCACCTGGAGCAAAAGTATTTTTACCCAAAGATTTAACAACTGCGTTGTTAGCATTAACATCTAATATCCCAGCTTCTGCCCATGGTAATACGTACTGAAGTGTATGATAGATCACATCAGGTAGATCACCTGCAGCTGCTGCAGCTGTAGCTCTTTTTCCAAGATCTTTTTCTTCAACAGGAATTACTTCTACGCTAATACCTGACTTGGCTTCAAAAGCTTTAGCCATTTCTTTCTGCTTTTCCATTCTAGCCGGCTGTACTTCAGTCGTCCAAAATGTAATTCCGGCATAACTCGAGTTTGCCAAAAATACTAAAGCAAAAAGATAAATTATTACTTTTTTCATTTATCCCCCTAATAATTTTATATATAAACGAGAAAACCTACCAAATCTGTCGAGAATGAAAACCCTTTAAAAAAATTATAGATGCTATCGAATTTTTCTATTACTTTAATTTTTAAGTATAAATAAAAATTAAAATCTAAAGTTAAACCAGAAGTTGTATGGCTACTATCGAATTAAAAAATATTGAAAAATCATTTGGTGCAAACAAGGTCATAGACAAATTTAACATTAAAATTAATCACGGCGAATTTATTGTTTTAGTAGGTCCATCAGGATGTGGAAAGTCGACACTACTAAGAATGATTTCTGGTTTAGAGTCAGTTGATGAAGGTGAAATACATTTAGATAAAAAAATAATTAATAATTTAATTCCATCAAAAAGAGGAATTGCAATGGTTTTTCAATCATATGCTTTATACCCGCACATGAATGTTTACGAAAATATGTCATTCGGATTGAAAAATGAAAAGCTTGATAAAAACGAAATAGATAAAAAGGTAAAAGATGCAGCAAAAACTCTTCAGATTGAAGATCTTCTTGAGAGAAAACCAAGACAACTATCCGGCGGACAACGACAAAGAGTAGCAATAGGACGCGCAATAACGAGAAACCCTAAATTGTTTTTGTTCGATGAACCGCTTTCAAATCTTGATGCTGCTTTAAGATCAGAAATGCGTGTAGAAATTTCAAAACTTCATAAAAAACTTAGTACGAATATGATTTATGTTACACACGATCAAGTAGAGGCCATGACTCTAGCTGATAAGATTGTTATTTTAAACCAAGGAGTAATGGAGCAATATGGATCACCAGATGAAATATACAACGATCCAAATAATATTTTTGTAGCAGAATTTATAGGGTCACCGAGAATGAATATTTTAAAAATTGATAAAGGAAAAATTAAAAACGGAAATACAATTAATATTTTTAACAGCGATATCCAGTTTAATGGTTATAAATTTAATGATGATATTTATCTTGGAATTAGACCTGAACATATTAAGGCTGATAATTCTCAAGATATAAAAGCCAAGATTAAGATTGATCTTATAGAAAATCTTGGATTTGATAAGATTATATACTCGTCTGTAGATGGTGAAGAGTTTAGAATAAAAACTTCAAGCAATATAGATAAAAATCATTCCCAAATATCATTCTCTAAAGAAAATGTTTATTTCTTTGATTCAAATAAAAATAGGATCAAAAATTAGCAGCCTTTAAAGGACGAAGACATATTCTTAAGTAGTTCAGAATACATGCCTTTACCTTTGTCTAGGGTTGCTCCCAGAGGATCTAACACACCAGTTTTAATATTTGTATCCTTTGCAATTGTTTTTATAATTGATGGATTAAACTGGGGTTCTGAAAAAATACAATTAACTTTTTCATGTTCAATAACTTCTCTAATTTCAGCTAATTGTTCAGCACCAGGTAATACATCTGTATTAACAGTTAACGCCCCAAGAATTTTAATTCCAAATCTATTTTCAAAATATTGATAAGCATCATGGAAAACTACAACTCTTGAATTTTTATTTAAGTCTTTTTTGATGGATTTTGTTAACGCGTCTATATCAGAAATAGCTTCTCTAGAATTAGCTTTGTATTTTGCGCTGTTTGCTGAATCAAGCTTAACTAATTGATTTGTAATTTCTTTAATAATCACTTTGGCGTTCATTGGGTCTAACCAAATGTGCGGATCGTGTTCTCCGTGAGCATGTCCCTCGTGACCGTGATCATCATGTTTATCCTCTTTGTGTTTATCCTCTTTGTGTCCATGCTCTTTGTGCTCTTTGTGACCATGATCGTCATGTTTATCTTTTTTATGTCCATGATCGTCATGTTTATCTTTTTTATGTCCATGATCGTCATGTTTATCTTTTTTATGTCCATGATCATCATGACCTTCAAAAATATTTTTTTCTCTAAATTTTAATTTTTTAATTCCTTTTAAATCCATTAATTCTACTTTTGTTGCTTTTTTTGCAATTGAATCTAATGGTTTTTCTAAAAATGCTTCTAAATCTTCACCAACCCAAATAATTAGATCAGCGTTTTCAATCATTTTTGCATGTGATGGTTTTAAGCTAAAACCGTGTGGTGAATTATAACCATCTACTATTACATTAGGTTTTCCAACACCATCCATTACGTATGCAGCCAAAGAATGTATTGGCTTAATCGAAGTAACTACTTTAACGTCTGCAGACACTGTGCTGTTAAAAGAAAATATAGATAAAAATAATGTAATAAATAGGGTTCGTTTCATGTTGCTCCTTAATTTGTTATAATATAACGTTTGTTATAATATTACATTTTGTTAATCAAGAGTTTTATTATGGAAAATAAAAATAAAAAAATTCTCTTAAAAGTGGAAAACGCTAGCTTTTATTTAAATGACAAAGCATTAATAAAAGAAGTTTCATTAGAAATAAAACAAGGTGAAATAGTTACTTTAATTGGCCCCAATGGATCAGGCAAGTCGACCACAGCGAAAATTGCTCTAGGTATTTATAAAAAAATAGAAGGTAGAGTAAGAAGATTTACTGAAAGAATAGGTTATGTACCACAAAAAGTTTCAGTAGATTGGACGCTTCCTATTAGAGTAATTGATTTTATGTCGTTAACTGAAGATTTAAAAAATGATCAAATTAACGTTGCTTTAAATTTAACAGGGGTTGATCATTTAAAAAATAAAAGCTTGAGTAATTTATCTGGCGGTGAATTTCAAAGAGTTTTAATAGCAAGAGCTATTGCAAAAAAACCTGAACTTTTAGTATTAGATGAACCAGTACAAGGCGTTGATTTTAAAGGTGAAATTGCATTGTATGAATTAATTAAAAAAATATCAGAAAAATTAAATTGTGGGATTCTTTTAATTTCACATGATCTTCATGTTGTAATGTCAGCAACAGACTTTGTTATATGTTTAAATGGACATGTATGTTGTTCAGGGAAACCTCACACAGTAGTTAAAGATGAAAAATATAAAGAGTTATTTGGGGACAGAGCTTCAAATATATTATCTTTATATGAACACGAACACGATCATTCACACTCTGCAGATGGATCAATAGATCCAAAAAAATAATTATGTTTGATGATTTTTTTACTAGAGCACTGATAGCGGGGATAGGAATCTCACTTGTAACAGGACCGCTTGGATGCTTTGTAGTTTGGAGGAGATTGTCTTTTTTTGCGGGTACATTGGCTCATTCAGCACTATTAGGTGTTACCATGGCTTTATTTTTTGAAATTAATATTGCGTTTTCAGTTTTTATAATCTCTGCAGTCTTAGCAATTTTGTTATTACAATTACAAAAGAAAACAAAATTACCAAATGATGCTTTATTAGGTCTATTAGCTCATGCCTCATTAGCTGTTGGACTTGTAGTTATAGGTTTTTTAACTTCAATTAGATTTGATGTAATGGCCTTGTTATTTGGAGACATTTTAGCTGTAAATCAAAATGATTTATTGGTTATTTGGCTTGGTGGAGGTTTAATACTAATTGTTCTTAAATTAATCTGGAAGCCATTATTTGCATCAACGGTGAATTATGAACTATCAGAAGCTGAAGGTATGAAACCAGATAAATTTAATGCAATTTTTACAATTTTAACTGCAGCTCTTATTGCCATCTCAATTAAAATTGTAGGACTCCTTTTGATAACCGGTATGCTTATTATTCCTGCTGCAACTGCAAGAAATGTTTCTAATAATCCTAAACAGATGGTTATTTTTTCAGTAGTATTTGGATTGATATCTGTTTTAGTCGGTTTGTTCACATCATTGAAAATTAATTCAGCTTCAGGACCATCAATTATAACTGCTACATTATTATTATTTATATTATCACTAATAAAATTTAAAAAAGTTTCAGATTTGAAAAAGTAAAATGAAAGTGTTAAAATAATTTATGACTCAGAAACAAGAACAGCTATCGAAAAACCAACAAATTGTTCTTAATATAATTGAAAAGGCAAAAGGACCACTTAAAGCTTATTCAATACTTTATAACGTTCAAAAAAGGGGAATTAAAGCACCCCTCCAGGTTTACAGAGCTTTAGAAAAGCTTATTGAAATAGGAAAAATACATAAAATCGAAAGCAAAAATGCTTTTATTGCTTGTAAAAATTCTGATTGTGAAATTTCAAAAGCAACAGCATTTTCAATTTGCAATAATTGTGAGCATGTTAAAGAAATTAAAAATACTAAACTTTCAAAATATTTGAGTAATTTCGAAGATAATTCTGGAATGAAATATAAGAAATATAATTTGGAATTTTTTGGTTTATGTAGAGATTGTAAATTAAAACAATAATTTCCCTCAAAAACCCTTATTTTACTTACATATAAGATTCACTTTTTAGTTGTGTTCCGGTTACATTAACTTTTTATACATGCTAGTTTTTTGCAATTATTAATTAATAATTAAGGGGGAAAAATGAGACTATTTAAGTTAATAGTTGCTCTGTTTACTTCGATCACTATCACAAACGCTGCTAATGCTGTGGAAGTTAAAATGGCAAAAGCAAATTGGGATACTGGTTATTTCCAAGCTGAAATATACAAACAAGCTTTGGAAGCAATGGGACACACAGTAACTGAACCTAAAGCTATCAAACCTTCAGTATTTTACGTAGCTGCAGCTGCGGGAGATCTAGACCTATGGGTTAATGGATGGTTTGGAACTCACGATGGTTACATCAAAGAAGCCAAAGGAAAAGTTAAAACCGTTGGTTACGTGATGAAAAAAGGCGGATTGCAAGGCTATCTAGTTGATAAAAAATCAGCTGACAAGTATGGAATCAAAAGCGTAATGGATATTAAAGCAAACGCTAAAGCATGGGACTCTAATGGCGATGGTAAAGCAGACATGGTTGCTTGCCCTCCAGGTTGGGGTTGCGAAAAGCAAATTACAAAACATTTTGCTGAACTAGGCTTAGGTGATTTTATTAATCCAGTTAAGGCTGACTACTCTGCTTCAATGGCTGATGTAGTTGCTAAATACAAAAACGGAAAACCAGTATTATTTTATACATGGACTCCGAATTGGACTGTTGGTGCTTTAAAACTTGGACAGGACGTTGTTTGGATAGAAGTTCCTTACAGCGCTACTAAAAAAGTTAGCGTAGATAATGCAACAAAATCTAAAATTAATATGGGTTTTGGTGCTGATGACATCAGACCAGCTGCTAACGCAGATTTCTTAAAAGCAAATAAAGATATAGAGAAGATGCTTAAAAAAGCATCAATTCCTCTAGCTGATATTGCTGCTCAAAACATGAAAATGAATGCGGGCGAGAAAAGCGAAAGAGCAATTAAAAAGCATGCTGCTGAATGGATTAAAGCTAACCAAAGTACTTTCAATAGTTGGATTAAATAGGTTGCAATCATAAGTTCAGTGAACTTAAAACTTGCACCTTCTGACTACGAAATCTACATTCCAATAGCAGAATGGATTGAAAGAAATATTAAAGAGTGGCTGTTTACACAACGGCCGCTCTTTAAGAAGTTAGCCGCACCCATTGATGCTACTCTCGAAGGATTAGATACTCTATTTAATTGGATACCATTTCCAATTGTCGTTTTAATATTTATTTTTTTTGCATGGAAAACAAACGGGGTAAAATTTGCTTTTTTTGCAGCTGTAAGCTTAATCGCTATTGATTTAGTTGATCTATGGAAAGAAACCATGACAACTCTTGCTATGATTTTTACTGCTGTTATCTTTTGTATGATTATTGGAATACCATTAGGTATTGCTGCGTCCAGAAGTAGAATATTCGAAATAATATTAAGACCTATACTCGATATAATGCAAACCATACCTAGTTTTGTTTACCTTATACCAGTTGTGATGCTATTTGGAGTTGGTTTAACACCTGGTGTAGTAGCAACTATTATATTTGCTTTACCACCAGTAATCAGGCTAACAAATCTAGGAATTAGACAGGTTGGTAAAGGATTTAAAGAAGCAGGTGCTAGTTTAGGATTATCAAAATTTAAAATTTTACACAGAATTGAATTACCTCTTGCACTAAAAACTATTATGGCAGGAGTAAACCAAACATTAATGCTAGCTTTATCAATGGTAGTAATTGCAGCTCTAATTGGAGCTGGCGGTCTAGGTTTAACCGTTTATGTTGCCCTTGGTAGATTAGATATCGGTGCAGCTGTAATTGGCGGTACAGGTATCGTAATATTAGCAATAGTTTTAGACAGAATAACTCAAAAAATCGTTCCACAAGATAATATTAAAACTAGGTAATATTATCGATCAAATTTTAAATCATTAATTTCACAAAATGACATTCAAAAAAGACCTTATTATCGGTTTATCTAAAAAAAACAAAAGAATTCCATCAAAGTATCATTATGATCTACAGGGAAGTAAATATTTTGAGAAAATCACAAAACAAAAAGAATATTATCCTACAAGAAAAGAAAAAGAGATACTTAAAAAAATTTCTAAAGAAATACCCAAACTATTTAATGGTAAGCTATCGTATGTAGAACTGGGAAGCGGAGCTATAGATAAGATAAAGTTATTAATTAATAAGGATGTAAAATATTATGTTCCACTCGATATATCATTAGATTATGTAAGGAATTCAGTAAAAAAACTCAAAAAACAATATCCAAAAATTAAAATAAAACCTAAAAAAATTGATTATTCTAAGCAATTTAAAATACCTAATCTTAAAGAAACAACTAAAGTGTATTTTTTTCTAGGTTCATCTATTGGTAATTTTTACAATAAAGAGGAAATTAAATTTTTGAAAAAGTTAAGAAAAAGCATAAGTAAAAATAACTATTTATTTATTGGTGTTGATCTTATTAAAAATAAAACAACTCTTGATAAAGCCTATAACGACAAAAAAGGGTATACAGCTAAATTTAGTTTAAATTTAATCAATATTATAAATAGAACACAAAAAACAAATCTAAATATTAAAGATTTTTATTATCATGGTTTTTACAATACTAAATTAAAATGTATTCAAGGTTATTTAGTTAGTAAGGTTAATCAAAACTTTAAAATTGGTAATAAAAGATTTTTTTTAAAAAAGAGAGAGAGAATTTTAGTCGAGATTTCAAATAAATTTACTGTGAAATCCTTTACAAGACTAGCTTCAAATACAGGTTGGACCACTGAACGAGTTTGGTTAGACAATCAAAAATATTATTCTCTATTCCTACTAAAATAGTCAGGTATGCGACGTTTTTGCCATTGATAATCATTATCACTTATGTGATAATCGTTCTCAAATGGAGAAAACTATGAATAAGTTAATTAGAATAATTGGGCTAGCTATTGTTGGTTTGTTTTCTGCTTTACTAGTTGCAAATTCAGTTTTTGCAAATGAAGTGAATGTTTTTAGTGCAAGACATTACGATTCTGATGTTCAGCTCTATAAAAAATTTACATCAAAAACTGGAATAAAAGTAAATGTAGTATCTGGAAAAGATAAAGCATTACAAAAGAGAATAAAAGAAGAAGGGAAGGACAGCAAAGCAGATATTTATATAACTGCTGATGCTGGCAGATTAGGAGCTTTTCAAGCAGAAGGAATGTTTCAAAAGGGAGCAAGTTCGGCAGCTATAAAAAAAGTTGTACCTGCTAACTTTAGATCACCTTATTGGGTTGGAATAGCTAAGAGAGCAAGAATAATTTATTACAATCCAAAAACAGTTAATCCTTCATGGAATATGAGTTATGAAGATTTAGCTGATCCTAAATACAAAGGTAGAGTAGTAATAAGAAAATCAAGCAACATTTACAATCAGTCTTTAGTTGCATCACTTATTAAAAATAATGGTGAGAAAAATACTGCAGCTTGGGCCAAAGGGATGGTAAATAATTTTGCTAGAAAACCTACTGGTAACGACAGAGCACAGATATTAGCTGTAGCTGCTGGAGAAGCAGATTGGGCTGTAGCAAATACTTATTACTTAGCTTTAATGTTGTCTGGAAAAAAAGGTGCCGAACAACAAGCGGCAGCTAAAAAAGTAATGCCTTTCTTCCCTAATCAGGATGGAAGAGGAACACATATGAACATTAGTGGTGGCGGTATATTAAAACACGCACCTAATAAAGCTAATGCAGTTAAATTGTTAGAGTTTCTTCTAACCCCCGAAGCTCAACAGCATATTGTTAACAATACTTTTGAGTATCCAATGATACCTGATGTTAAGGCAAATAAATTAATTGCACAATTTGGTTTAGATTTTAAACAAGATCTAAAAACAAAAGTTTCTAATTATGGAAAACTCCAAGCAAAAGCTTTGAAAGTAATGAACGAAGCCGGCTGGTAATTTTATAATAGAATAATTTAGTCCCTGGACTCCTCCGGGGACTAAATTTAGGAGGAGAATTGATAAAGAGGATAAATTTTTGGGTTATTTTTGCGTTTTTAGTGCCTTTACTGGTAGCCATACCTATATTTACAGTTTTTTTAAGTTTTTTTGATACAACAGGAAATTATTTAGATCTTTTAACAGATACTTTTCTTTTAAAGTATTTAACTAATTCATTCTTAATTTTATTAGGCGTTTTATCACTAACTTTTATATTTGGTGTAACCTCAGCTTATTTTGTTTCTTTTTATAAATTTCCTGGAGTGAACTTTTTTAAATGGGCGTTGATATTGTCTTTTGCCGTTCCAGCTTACATTTACGCTTACTCTTTAGTTGCTTTTTTTGAAAATTACGGGACAGCATTTAGTATATTAACATTTTTATTTGGAGAAGGAGATTATAATAAAAATATACCTAAATTTGATGGATTAATTGGGTCAATGTTTTCAATTTCTTTCTCTTTGTTTGGTTATGTTTATGTTTTAACAAGAGCATCTTTTATATTTCAATCTCATAATCTTATAGAAGTGGGAAAAAATTTAGGTTTATCATCATATGAAAGTTTTTTTAAAATTATTTTACCATCAGCAAGACCCGCAATAGTAGTGGGGTTATCGCTTGTTGCAATGGAAACCCTGTCAGATTTTGGAACAGTAGATTTTTTTAGTATTTCAACATTAACCACAGCTATTTACAATGCTTGGATTTCTTTTGATGATTTAACAACTGCAAATCAATTATCTTTTGTTTTATTATTTTTTATCCTTCTATTATTTGTTCTTGAAAATCTATCAAGAAAAGGAGCAAAATATCATCAAAATTCAAAAGGCAACAAGCCTATTCCTAAAATTCAGTTAGTGGGAGGTAAATCTATTTTTGCGACCTGTTTTTGCTCAATTTTATTTTTCTGTAGTTTTGTTTTTCCAGTTTCTCAAATGACTTATTGGACTATAAAATTTCCAAAATATTTTCAGGACATTAATTTTTGGTCACTAAATATGAATACATTGCTATTAGTATTTTTATCTAGTTTATTCTTGATCATATTTTCTTTTATGACTAATTATGGAAATAGAGTATCTAAAAATAAACTAATTAGTTATTTATCAACTTTCTCAGTGTCAGGTTACGCGTTACCAGGAATAATTTTAGCAGTTGCATTTATAACATTTATTTCTTGGTTTAGTGATTTTTTAAGTTCAATTTTTGGATTTAATAGTTTTAAGAATGTATTTATTGGATCTGTAGTTGGACTTGTGATTGCATACTTCGTAAGATTTTTTTCACTTTCTTACAATGGTATTAAGTCTGGCTACTCTAAAATAAATAATTCAATTGATGAAAATGCATACCTTCTTGGATATTCAAAACTTAAAACATTCTCAACAATTCATTTACCTTATTTAAGAACCAATATCTTACTTGTTGGTGTTTTAATAGCTTTGGAAATTATTAAAGAGCTTCCAATCACTTTAATATTAAGACCTTTTAATTTTGAGACGTTCGCAACAAAAGCCTACTCATATGCTGCGCAAGATTTACTCGAAGCAGCTGCCTTTCCATCTTTATGTCTAATTATATGGGCTAGTATATTTATATTATTTATTTCTAAATATATACTTTCTGAAAAATAAAGTTATATTACATCCAAATGAACTCAAATTTTCTTGAAATTAAAAACGCTACTTTTGTTGCAAGTGAGAAAAACAAAATCGACAATGTTTCTTTATCAATAAAAGAAAAAGGTGAAATTGTATGTTTGTTAGGACCCTCAGGTGTTGGAAAGACTACGATTTTAAGAACTATTGCCGGTTTACAAGATTTAAAATCTGGAGAGATTAATCTTAAAGGAAAAACAATATCTTCTGAAAGTTTTAATCTCGAACCCGAAAAAAGAAATATCGCTATGTGTTTTCAAGATAATTCTTTATTTCCACATTTCAATGTCTTGGAAAATATTAATATTGGAGCAAAAAGAAAAAACGGTTCTAAATTCAATTATTCAGATAAAGACTTAATTAAAATACTTCATTTAGAAGGTGTTCAAGAAAAATATCCTCACCAAATTAGTTCGGGTGAAGCACAAAGAGTTTCGTTAGCAAGATCATTGCTTTCTAGACCAGATTTGCTTTTATTAGATGAGCCATTTGCAAATATCGATACAAGTTTAAAGGAAGAGCTTCAAAAAAAAATCAAAGATATTTTAAAAGAATTTAACATAACAACTATTATTGTAACGCATGACTCACATGAAGCTTTTTTTATGGGTGACAAATGTGGAATATTATTAAACCAAACCCTTAAACAGTACGATATTCCCTATAATATTCATCACGAACCTAACTCTTTAGAGGTGGCTAAATTTTTAAATAGAGGAGTTTTTGTTGATGTTAAAGTTGTCGAAACAGACTGTGCAGTACATAGTTTAAGTCATCCAATACTAGGAGAAATCCGTGGAAAGTTAGTTAATAATTTTCCAGTTGGGTCAAAAGTTAAACTTTTATTACAACCAGAAGATTTAAGACATGATGATCAAAGCAAATTGAAATTAGAGGTTGTTGATAGAAAATTTAGAGGTACTAATTTTATTTACACATTAAAAACAGTAACTGATGAAAAAATACCTGTATTTGTTCATTCCCATCATATTCATCAACATGAGAAATCTGAAAAATTTGGAATTAAAACTCCAATTTTTATTGACCACCTGGTATGTTTTTAAGTAAGTATATATAATTAAATTAGAGCGCCCTTAGCTCAGCTGGATAGAGCATCGGTTTTCTAAACCGAGGGTCGTAGGTTCGAATCCTTCAGGGCGCGCCACTAACACCTAAAAATTGTTGAAATCACCATTTAGGCTTAAATTTAATTCGGGCAACTATATAAAGTATATATTTATAACCCTAATTTGATCGTGTCATTATACGACGCCACTTTAACAGCTTGAAGTACTTAATTTTATAAAACATAATAAGCAAAATTACACTCAAGTGTAATTTATTGTTAACAATAAAAAAGGGGATAAATAATGCTAAGAACATTAAAAGCGTTGGTTTATTTGCTTACTTCAATTGCACTATTAGTTAGTTTCGAAACTAGTGCGTTTGCAAAAAAATCAAAAACTCTTAAGAAAACTCAAAAGATGGGTTTTGTAAGATGTGGTGTCTCTCAAGGTCTACCGGGATTTTCTAATGCTGATGCATCAGGAAACTGGACAGGCGTTGACGTAGATCTATGTAGAGCTGTTGCAGCTGCTACTCTTGGCGATTCTGGAAAAGTTAAATTTTTTCCATTAAGCGCAAAAGAAAGATTTACAGCACTTACATCTGGTGAAATAGACGTCTTATCAAGAAATACTACTTGGACATTATCAAGAGATGCTGACATCGGTTTAACTTTTGTTGGTGTAAACTTTTATGATGGACAAGGTTTCATGGTTAGAAAAAGTTCTGGTATTACATCTGTAAATCAATTTAAAGCAGGTGTATCAGCTTGTACAAACTTAGGTACAACAACAGAGCTTAACATGAGGGACTTTTTTAATTCTAAAGGAATTAAATATGAGCCAGTAACTTTTGAAAAAGCTGACGAAGTCGTAGCTGCATATGATGCAGGAAGATGTGATACATACACTACTGATAAATCTGGTTTAGCAGCTCAAAGAATTAAATTGAGCAAACCAAATGATCATATAGTATTACCAGAAACAATTTCTAAAGAACCATTAGGACCTGTTGTTAGACAGGGTGATCCTGTTTGGGAAGACATTGTTAGATGGTCACTAAACGTTATGATCGAAGCAGAAGAGTATGGTATAACATCTGCTAATGCTGACAGCATGAAATCTTCAGAAAATCCAGCAGTAAAAAGACTAGTTGGAGCTGAAGGTGAACTAGGAGCAGCATTTGGTCTAGATAACGACTGGAGCTTAAGAATTATCAAGCAAGTTGGTAACTACGGTGAAAGCTACAAACGAAATATAGCTGATACTGGAATTTTACCAGACAGAGGTCCAAATCAACTTTGGACTAAAGGTGGTATACTTTACGTTCCACCAGCAAGATAATTGCTAATAATTATTACTAAAAAGAAAGGGCTAGATTTATCTGGCCCTTTTTTTTATACATAAGAAAAGATGAATTATAGAATTAAGAGCATTATTCCTCAATTATTAACACTGTTATTTGTGTTAGCAGTGATAGGCTTTTTCACTATTAATGCACAACTGAACATGGAAGAGAGAGGTATTGATTTCGGTTATGGATTTTTAAATCAAGAGTCGTCATTCGATGTTCAATTTTCATTAATAGAATATGATGGTTCTCATTCCTATGCAAAAGCATATTTAGTTGGATTATTAAACACTATTTTAGTTTCAGTTTTAGGTATAATTTTTTGCACTATAATTGGTGTAATTGTTGGTATAGCAAGATTGTCTCCAAATTATTTGATAAGAAATACTGCTGCTTGGTATGTTGAATTTTTTAGAAATGTTCCGTTGCTATTACAAATATTTTTCTGGTACTATGCTGCTTTAAGAGCATTACCTTTACCTGAAAATACAGAACCTCTATTTGGCGTCACTTATTTAACCGTTAAAGGTTATTATATTCCACGTTTATTATGGGAAAATTTTGATATCTTTATTTATTCAATTTTAGCCTCAATAATTTCTATTGTTTTTATAAGAAATTATGCGAGAAAATTACAAGAGGAAAAAGGTCAACAGCTTCCAGTTCTTTTGATTTCAGTTGGATTACTATTAATATTTCCAGCGATAACATTTATAACTGGAATGGTTCAATTAGATGTTACATTTCCAGTTTTAAAACAATTGTCTAAAACGTCTTTTATATACGCTGAAGGCATAAGTGTTCCACCCGAATTAATAGCGTTAGTATTGGCTTTATCTCTATACACCGCTACTTTTGTTGCAGAATGTGTAAGGGCAGGTATTCAAGGAATAAGCAAAGGTCAAAAAGAAGCTGCAGCTTCAGTTGGGTTAACACCTAATCAAATTCTCAAACTTGTTATAATGCCCCAAGCCCTAAGAATAATTATTCCACCAACTACTAATCAATATTTGAATTTAACTAAAAATTCATCGTTAGCAGCAGCTATAGCATATCCTGATCTTGTCTTGGTTTTTGCTGGTACAGCATTAATGCAGACAGGTAGAGCAATTGAGATAGTTTCAATAACAATGTTAACTTATTTAACCTTAAGCTTATCAATTTCAATTTTAATGAATTGGTACAACAAAAAAATAGCAATTAAAGAAAAATAAAATGATTAATATTAATATTTTAAAACCAACTAGTTCTAATTTTCAAACCTATTTGTATATAGGTTCAGCTCTTATTTTCATGGGTATTTTTGATGTTTTTTTGAGAAGTTTTTTTAATATTAATTATTTAACTTTTTTACCTGGCTCATTAAATTTCCTTTTTCCTTTGATAATAGGTTTAGTTGGTTTGCAAATGATAAGGCTTGAATATTCAGGTAATAGAATAGTTGATAAAATTAACCAAAATATAAATAATAATACATTTAATGCAGGTTTAACCCTAATAATTATATTTCTTACTCTTTTAGTAATTCCACCAGCTTTAGATTGGATGATACTTGAAGCAACGATTTCTGGTGACACAAAAGAAGCATGTGTGGCAACCGAAGGAGCTTGTTGGACATATATAAAAGTATGGTTCAGAAGATTTATGTACGGCATGTATCCTAATGATTTTCACTGGAGAATAAACACTGCATTCATTGTTTTAATTGCATTTGCATTTGTAGGTTATTTTATGAAAGGTAAATTAAAAAATTATATAACTTTTTATTATGCAATTCTTTATCCAATAATCGCATTTATTATTATTAATTTTTTAATTTCAGGAGGTTCTTTCGGTCTTGAGTGGGTTGAAACTAATGCATGGGGCGGATTATCTTTAACATTTATTGTCTCGTTTTTTGGCTTAATTTTTTGTTTTCCTCTAGGAATGATTTTAGCTTTGGGAAGAAGATCTGAATTACCAATTATTAAATATATTTCAATTGGTTATATTGAGTTTTGGAGAGGCGTTCCATTGATTACAGTTTTATTTATGTCATCTGTTATGTTTCCAATGTTCCTACCGTCTGACGCTTTTGTAGATAAACTCATTAGAGTGATTGCAGCGATTATACTTTTCGAGGCCGCTTATGTTGCAGAGGTTATAAGGGGCGGTTTGCAAGCCTTACCAAGAGGACAATATGATGCCGCTAAATCTTTAGGAATGGGATATTGGAAAATGCAAATTTTTGTAATTCTGCCACAGGCATTAAAATTAGTAATACCTGGAATTGCAAATACATTCCTAGCACTGGTGAAAGATACACCATTAATTTTTGTTGTTGGCCTTTCTGAAGTGGTCGGAATGTTGCAAATGGCTAAAACAAATCCTAAATGGCTCGGATATGCCATGGAAGGCTATATATTTGCCTCTATATTATTTTGGGCAATTTGTTATGCTATGAGTAAATATAGTCAGTATTTAGAATTAAAATATAAAACGGAAAGATAGAATGTCAGAGTCAATTATACAAATGAAAGAAGTTAACAAGTGGTTTGGAGATTTTCAGGTTTTAAAAGACATTAATCTTGAAGTTAAAGAAAAACAGAAAATAGTAGTGTGTGGTCCATCTGGTTCTGGAAAATCAACATTAATAAGATGTATTAATAGACTTGAAGAACATCAAAAAGGACAAATAATAGTTGATGGCAATGAATTATCTGAAAAAACAAAAGATATAGAAAAGATTAGAGCAGAAGTCGGAATGGTTTTTCAGCAATTTAATTTATTTCCACATTTATCAATTTTAGACAATTGTACGCTCGCACCTATCTGGGTAAAGAAAACTCCGAAAAAAAAAGCAGAGGAATTTGCGATGAGACAATTAGAACAAGTTCAAATAGCTGACCAAGCATCAAAATTTCCGGGACAACTATCTGGAGGACAACAACAAAGAGCAGCTCTCGCAAGAGCGTTATGTATGGAACCAAAAATTATGCTTTTTGATGAACCAACCTCAGCTTTAGACCCTGAAATGATCAAAGAAGTTTTAGATGCAATGGTAAATCTTGCAAAAGCCGGTATGACAATGATTGTTGTTACTCACGAAATGGGTTTTGCCAAAGAAGTAGCTGATGAAGTAGTTTTTATGGATGAAGGAATGATAGTTGAAAGAGCCAAAACAAAAGATTTCTTCGCAAATCCTAAAAATGAAAGAACAAAACTTTTCTTAAGCCAAATACTCTAAAACTATCTGTTTTCATAAAGAAAATTATGAGAAAAATTATCGTATTTTTAACAATATTTACTTCAATTCTATTTCCTAATTTTTTATCAAGTCATGTTAATCATTATGGCAATTTAAAATCTCTAGAATATGAAATTTATCTAAATAATGAACTAATCGGCATTCATGTTTTTAATTTTAAAACAGATAAAGATAAATTAACTGTAACAAGCAAGGGTTATTTTAAAGTTAAAAAACTTGGTATAGATTTAATGAACTATAGGACAACAACACAAGAAATCTATTTAAATGGACAATTAAATAGTTTTATTTCTGAAACATTTCAAAATGATAAAAGAAAATATGTTAATTTGAAACTAAATAAAAATAAAAAACTGTTTGATATTGATGGTTCCTCCTTCAAAGGACAGACAGATAGTAATAATATTATTGGAAGCTGGTGGAATCATGAAATTATTAATAAAAATGTTCAAATTAGCGCAGTTTCTGCTAGAATTTTGCCTCAAAAAGTCAAATTTTTAGGAAAAAAGAAAATAACTTTATTTGATAAAACACATGATGCTTTAAAATTCCATTTTTTATCTAACGATAATGAGCCTTTAAAAAAAAAGAAAATAAATTTTAACCTTTGGTATGAAGAAGAAAGTCTTTTATGGTTAAAAATGTCTTATGAAAAGTTAGGTAAATGGGAATACAGGCTAAAAAATCATGCTTTTTTTTAATTGGGAATAAATCTTGTCCTATATTTATCATATAAGTCAACCCCTTTTCGTTGTTATTTTAAGGTCAGGCAGACCCAAAAAAAAATTATTTTTACTGTTGCTTAAAATGATTTTTTCATGTTCAATTTAATCTTTTCAAGAGTTAATTAAGGGGATAATGGAAGAAACTTTTAACACGCATATGGGTAAAAGATTGAGAATGCGAAGATTATCTCTTGGTCTAACTCAAACAAAAGTTGCAAACGCAATAAATGTTACATTCCAACAAATTCAAAAATATGAAAAAGGGACTAACGGCGTAAGTTCTAGCAGACTTATGCAACTTGCAAATTTTCTAAAAGTTCCAATAACTTACTTTTATGAAGATTTTCCCTCATATAAAGCTGATGGTTCAAATGATTTTAATAATACTGATCTAAATTATTCTTTTTTAGTCAAAACCTTTTCTAAATTATCCGATACAGATAAAAATAAGTTAATTCAGTTATTAAGAAATTCTTCAAGTCTCAAAGAAACAGGCTAAAAAATTAGTTGAGAATTTGGCTCCTCGGGCAGGACTCGAACCTGCGACCAATTGATTAACAGTCAACTGCTCTACCAACTGAGCTACCGAGGAATAAAAAAAGAACATACATTTTTAAAAAATTAAAACAACTAATTATTTAAAGCTTTTAATAAAGTTTTTAAAGGTAAAAGCAAACATTCTTTTCTCGATAAATTGGTCTTATTCATTATTTTTTTAAAAGATAACCATTTATCGATTTTCAAATTTTTCTGGCTTTTAAATAAAGTGTTTGAATTTTTTAAAAAATTTACTATTTCTTTAACTGATTTATTTTTAGATTTTTCAGCTAATAGACTTGCTGACGCATTGCAATAGATGCAAAAGTTACCTTGATATTTAAGATTAATTACTTTCTCATTTTTTACTTGAATATATATTTTTATATTATCGCCACACGTAGAACTTTTCGAGTTTGAATAATGAGAGTAATTATCAAGATATCCATAATCTTTATTATTTGAAGCAGTTTTAAAAATTTCTTTATCAATCATAAAATACTATTCAATCTGGAGGCCACGCCCAGAATCGAACTGGGATAGAAGGATTTGCAATCCTCTGCGTAACCATTCCGCCACGTGGCCATATTAGATTAATATAGGTTTATATATAAAAATAAAGCTAGAAGTTTGCAAATATTATTAATATTTATAAGTATGAGCTTTGATAAATATAATCATAAAAAAGTAGAAAAAAAGATATATTCATATTGGGAAAAAAATAACTTATTCAAACCAAAGAAAAACAAACATACTTTTTCAATTGTAATCCCCCCTCCAAACGTAACTGGCAGTTTACATATGGGTCATGCATTAAATAATTCATTACAAGATGTTTTGGTTAGATTTCATAGAATGAACAATTATGAGACTTTATGGCAACCAGGCACTGATCATGCAGGAATAGCAACCCAAGCTTTAGTTGAAAAAAATTTAAAAAATCAAGGGATAGATAAAAATGTAATTGGAAGAGAAAAATTTGTAAAAAAAGTTTGGGAATGGAAAGATGAATATGGTGGAAAAATAATCAATCAACTTAAAAAACTAGGCTGTTCATGTGACTGGTCAAGAAATGCATTTACAATGGATAAAAATTTATCAAACTCTGTAATAAAAGTATTTGTTGATCTTTATAAAAAAAAATTAATTTACAAAGCTAAAAAACTAGTTAATTGGGATACAGTATTAAAAACAGCAATATCTGATCTTGAAGTTGATCAAAGAGAAGTAAGCTCAAAACTTTATTATATAAGGTATAAGATAGAAAATTCATCTGAAACAATTACTATTGCTACTACTAGACCAGAGACCATGCTTGGTGACACAGCTATTGCAGTTAATCCTAAAGATAAAAGATATTTCGATTTAGTAAATAAATTTGCAATACTACCTATTGTTGGAAGAAAACTAAAAATAGTTCAGGATGATTACGCTGATCCGGAGCAGGGCAGTGGTGCTGTGAAAATTACACCAGCTCATGATTTTAATGATTTTGAAGTTGGTAGACGACAAAAGCTTAAATCTATAAATATTTTTACCGAAGATGGAAAAATTAATAATAATGCTCCGAATGAATACATAGGTCTAGACAGATTTGAAGCTAGAAAAAAAATAATTGATAAATTGAAAGAATTACAAATCTTTGAAAAAGAAGAAACTATAAAGAATAAAGTACCTTACGGTGATAGATCTAATTCTATAATCGAACCTTTTTTAACTGAACAATGGTTTTGCGATGCAAAAAAATTATCTATCAATGCTAAAAAAATTGTTAAAAAAAAAGATACAAATTTCTTTCCACCAAATTGGTCTAAAACATACTTTCAGTGGATGAATAATATTGAGCCATGGTGTATATCTAGACAACTTTGGTGGGGCCATCAAATTCCTGCATGGTACGGACCGGATAAAAAAATATTTGTTGCAGAAAATCAAAATAAAGCAGAATTATTAGCAAAAAAATTTTATAAAAAAAAAATTAATTTAAAAAGAGATCCGGATGTACTTGATACATGGTTTTCTTCAGGTCTATGGCCTTTCGCTACACTAGGGTGGCCTAATAAAAACTATTATTTAAAAAAATTTTATCCAACATCAGTTCTAGTTACTGGTTTTGATATAATTTTCTTCTGGGTGGCTAGAATGATGATGTTGGGTATGCAATTTTTAAACAAAGAACCATTCAAAGAAGTTTATGTCCATGCACTTGTGAGAGATGAAAAAGGACAAAAAATGTCAAAATCAAAAGGAAATGTAATTGATCCTTTAGTACTTATAGACAGTTACAGCGCAGATGCTTTAAGGTTTACTTTGTTATCTATGGCATCACCAGGTAGAGATGTAAAACTTTCAGAACAACGAGTAAAAGGATATAGAAATTTTTTAACGAAAATATGGAACGTTAATAATTTTCTTAAAGTAAATAAATGTACATTTAACGGGGTAATAAAACCTAAAAATCTTAAACTTAATATTAACAAATGGATTTATAACGAACTTATTCAGACAAAAATTTTAACAGAAAACTTTATTAAAAATTATCGTTTTGATGAAGCCGCAAAAACTATTTATAAATTTGTTTGGAATACTTATTGTGATTGGTACCTAGAACTCTCCAAAACTATCTTACTTTCTAAAAATAAGTCAGAGATAAATGAGATAAAAATGACATCTGGTCAAGTTTTTAAGGAAATTTTAATATTATTACATCCATTTATACCATTTATAACAGAGGAACTGTGGTTAAGAAATAAATTGAAAACAAAAAATACTAAATATCTAATGTATACAAATTGGATAAATCTAAAGAAATTGAAAACTGACAAAAGTATTCAAAGCGTTAATGAGATTATAGAGCTAATATCAAGTGTGAGATCATTTAAGAATGAACTTAATGTAGGCCCAGGTTCATTTGTTGATATCTCGATAGAGAAATTAGATAAAAACAAACAAATACTATATTTACAAAATGAAATAATAATTAAAAAACTAGGGAGAATTAATTCAATCTTCAAAAAAGATATGCCAAAACAATCGGCAAATTTAGTATTGGGCGGTCAAATATTAAAATTATATTTTGATAAAAGTATTGATTTTGAATTGATTAGACAAAATTTATTAAAAAAACAAAGCAAAATTCAACAAGACTTAGATGTAGTGAATAAAAAATTAAATAACCCCAGCTTTGCAAAACGCGCACCAAAGCATATTGTAGAACAAGAAAAAAATATCTATAATAATTTAAAAATTAATATTGAAAAGATTACTTTTACAATAAATAGTTTAAAATGAAAAAATTTAATAAAAAAAAATTACCCAGTCGTCACACAACTTTAGGCCCAGAGAAAGCTTTTCAAAGATCTTTTTATTATGGTATGAATTTAACAGAAAAAGATGTTTCTAAACCTTTCGTTGGTGTTGTATCAACCTGGAATGAAGCTGCTCCATGCAACATAGCTTTAATGAGGCAGGCGCAGTCAGTAAAAAAAGGAGTTAAACTTGCTGGCGGTACTCCAAGGGAATTCTGTACTATTACTGTTACTGATGGAATAGCTATGGGCCATGAGGGTATGAAATCATCTTTAGTTTCAAGAGATGTAATTGCAGATTCAACAGAGCTGACAGTTAGGGGACATTGTTATGATGCTTTAGTTGGGTTGGCAGGTTGCGATAAATCATTACCGGGATTAATGATGGCAATGGTAAGATTAAATGTGCCTAGTGTTTTTATCTATGGAGGATCAATTTTACCAGGTAGATTAAATGGAAAAGATATAACCGTTCAAGATGTAATTGAAGGTGTTGGCGAATATTCATCTGGAAGAATTACTGAACACGCTTTGAGAAAATTAGAATTAAAAGCTTGTCCTAGTGCTGGTGCTTGTGGCGGTCAATTTACAGCAAATACTATGGCGTGCGTCTCAGAGGCAATTGGATTGGCTCTACCTTATTCTGCTGGAACACCTGCTCCATATCAAAAAAGAGATAAATATGCATTTGATAGCGGGAAGATGGTTATGAATTTGTTGAGAAAAAAAATTAGACCAAGAGATATAGTAACTAAGAAATCACTAGAAAATGCTGCAGCAATTGTTGCAGCGACTGGAGGTTCAACAAATGCAGCACTACATCTTCCAGCTATCGCAAATGAAATAGGAATAAAATTTGATCTGATGGATGTTGCAAGAATATTTAGAAAGACACCTTATCTTGCAAACTTAAAACCAGGTGGATTATATGTAGCAAAAGACATGTGGAAGGCTGGCGGCATACCAATGCTACTTAAAACAATGTTGGACGGAGGATATATCCACGGTGATTGTTTGACTGTAACAGGAAAAACCATGAGAGAGAATTTAAAAAATGTTAAATTTAATAAAAAACAAAAAGTCATGAGAAGCTATAACAATCCTTTATCAAAAGATGGTGGTGTTGTAGGACTTAAAGGAAACCTTTCACCCGATGGTGCAATAGTAAAAATTGCTGGACTTAAAAATTTAAATTTTACTGGGAGAGCAAGATGTTTTGACACTGAGGAAGCAGCCTTGAAAGCAGTTTTAAAAAAAAAATATAAAAAAGGTGATGTAATTGTGATTAGATACGAGGGTCCAAAAGGAGGACCAGGCATGAGAGAAATGTTACAGACAACTGCTGCAATATATGGACAAGGAATGGGAGAAAAAGTTGCACTCATAACGGATGGAAGATTTTCTGGAGCAACTAGAGGTTTTTGTATTGGACACGTAGGTCCAGAAGCATCAGTAGGTGGTCCAATTGGATTATTGAAAAATGGAGACTTAATTCATATAGACGCAAAAAAAGGAACTATTAATGTTGATCTCTCAAGAAAAGAATTATTAAAAAGAAAGAAAAAGTGGAAACCTAAAAGAATTAATTTTGGAAATGGAACACTTTGGAAATACGCCCAAACAGTCGGACCAGCATATCTTGGTGCATCAACACATCCAGGTGGAAAAGAAGAAGTCAAGTGTTACGCAGATATTTAAATGAAAATTAGACCCATCATTCTTTGTGGAGGAGAGGGAACAAGACTTTGGCATAAATCAACAAACAATGAACCAAAACAATTTATCAACTTTGGTGGCTGGAATTTATTTGAAAAAACGTTAAAAAGAATTAAAGACCCTCTATTTGATTACCCTATTATAAGCACAAACGTAAAATATTTAAAAAAAATCAAATTTTATTTAAAAAAAAATAAATTTAACAAGTATCGTATTGTACTTGAACCAGCTAAAAGAAACACGGGTCCCGCTGTATTATCTGCTGCCCTAGTACCTAATATTCCTAACAAACAACCTCTGCTTTTTTTGCCCTCGGATCATCTTTTAGAAAAAAATAATGTTTTTAACAAAAATTTAATTAAAAATTCTAAATACTTAAATAACAAAAATATTTTTCTATTTGGAATTAAACCTGACCATCCCTCAAAAGAATATGGATATTTAAATGTTAAAAAATCAGGTGATCATTTAATTAAAATAGTAAAGTTTATTGAAAAACCTTCTGTTAAAAAAGCAAAAGCATTAATAAAAACTAAAGGACTGTGGAACTCAGGAATGTTTTTTGCAAGAAAAGATTCAATTATAAATAATTTTAAAAAATTTGAAAAGAAAATCTTAAAAAATTGCTACATATCTATGTCTAAAGCCAGAACAAAAGGAAAAATAATTAATTTAAATAAAACGTATTTTTTAAAGTCTCCAACAAATTCATTTGACTACGCTATTTTAGAGAAATGTTCCGATATAAATTGTATTGTGCTTAACCTTCCATGGACAGATTTGGGAAACTGGAAGGAAATTTTAAAAGTATTTAAAAATAATAAATTAAAATATTTGAAAAAGAAGAATGTTTTTAAAAGACCCTGGGGAAAATATACGAATTTATTTCGAGGAAATAATTTTTTGATTAAAGAGTTGGTCATAAATTCAAAATCATCTATAAGTTTACAAAAGCACAACCATAGATCAGAGCATTGGTCAGTTGTACAAGGTAAACCAAGAATAACACTTAATAATAAAAAGTTTTTTGTTAATGAAAAAGAATCTGTTTTCATACCAGTAAGAACTATTCATAGAATTGAAAATTTTTATAAAAAACCAGTTAAAATTATGGAAGCACAAATAGGTTCAGTTTTAAAAGAGAGCGATATTGTTAGATATAAAGATATTTACGGAAGAATTAATTAATATCCAGCTCAATAGGCGTGTGATCTGAAGGTTTAATTTTAGATCTTGGTTTTTTATTAATAAAGATATTTTGCACATTTTTGAGAATATTATTTGAAACAAGAAAATGATCTATTCTCAAACCATTATTTTTTTGCCACGAACCTGAAGTATAATCCCAAAACGTAAATTCTTGTTTATTTCTGTTAATATATCGGTAAACGTCCGTAAATCCTAAATTTAAAAGTTCTCTAAATTTTTTTCTAATTTCTATTTTAAACAGTGCATCATTTTCATATTTTTTATGATCATGGCAATCTATCTCCTCAGGTATTACATTAAAGTCACCCGATATTATAATATTTTTATTTTTTTTTAGAGTCTTATCTACCTCTTTAATAAAAGAATTAAGCCAATTCTTTTTATAATCATATTTTTCTGTTTCTACAGGATTACCGTTAGGCACATATATATTGATGAGTTTAATCGAATCTTTTTTATTTTTAATATTTCCTTCAATAATTCTAGATTGTTTAAGTTTATCTTTTATAAAATTTGTGCTGACATTATTAATTTTGATTTTTGATAAAAAAGCAACACCGTTATAACTTTTTTGTCCAAATATATATGAAGTATAACCCTCATTTTTAAAATCAACAGTTGGAAAATTTTTATTTTCTGTTTTTATTTCTTGTAACATTAATATGTCAGGTTTAGAGTGTTTAATGTAATCAAGAATATTGTTTATTCTTGCTCTTACAGAATTTACATTCCAGGAAATAATTTTCATTTAAACTGAAAAAGACAGGCCGCAACCACAAGAAGAGCTCGCCTGAGGATTATTAATAACAAACGAGTTACCAATAAGTTCTTTTTTAAAATCGACTACTGAGCCATCAATAATTTTTAACGAATTATTATCAATTATTGCTTTGTCAAAAATATTATCATTTTTATCAACTTTCTCATCAAAATTGAAATTATACTTAAATCCAGAGCACCCACCACCTTGTACAGAGATTCTAAAATAAGTTTTAGGACTTTTATTTAAAAGAATCCGATTAATCTCTTTTTTTGCCGAATCTGTAAATTGAATTTTTTTATTCATATTTTTGTAAATACTGTATTATACATTTTTATCATATCTTATGCAAAAAAGTGAATATTCTAAATTTGCCACACCAATTAAGTCAAAAGGGAGAATTTTTGAGGAAAAATCAAGTTCATTTAGATCACCCTATCAAAGAGATAGAGATCGCATTATTCACTCAACTGCTTTTAGAAGACTGAAACATAAAACTCAAGTTTTTGTTAATACCATAGATGATCATTATAGAACAAGACTAACTCATTCGTTAGAAGTTTCACAAATAGCAAGAACTTTAGGAAAAATATTTAATCTAAACGAAGACCTTTGTGAAACACTGAGCCTCTCCCATGATATTGGTCATCCTCCTTTTGGTCATGCGGGTGAAGAGGCTCTCGATGAGTGTATGAATAATTTTGGGGGGTTTGACCACAACATTCAAACATTAAGAATTCTCACTTTAATAGAAAATAAATATTATAGTTTTGTAGGATTAAATCTAACGATAGAAACTTTAGATGGTTTAATTAAACACAATGGACCGGTAGATGATAAATCAAAATTTGATGAAATCTTAGGAAAAAACATTTTTAAGAACAAAATAATTTATAAAAACAATCCATCTTTAGAGGCTCAAATTTCAAATATATCTGACGACATTGCTTATAACAGTCACGATCTAGAGGATGGTTTAAAAGCAAAACTTTTTAACATTAATGAATTAGTTAATATTCCAGTAATTTCAGAAATAGTTAAAAAACATAAGAAAAAAATCAAATCAAAAGATATTGAGCTGATATTAAGACAAATAATAAGAGATGTGATTAATGTAATGGTAAGTGATGTAGTTAAAAATATTAAAATAAATTTAAAAAAATTTAGTCCTAAAAATGTCAATGATATTTATAAATCCAATACAAATTATGTAAACTTTTCTGAGGAGTTATTAAATTTTGATTATCATATAAGAGATTTTTTGAAGTATAAAATGTATAATAATAAAGAGGTATTAAAAAAAAATATAAAAGGAAAAAAAATTATTAATTTTTTATTTACTAAAATTAAAAAAAATCCAAAAAAATATATTAAAAAAAATCTTATGAAAATTTCACCAAATAAGGAAAGGGCCGTTTGTGATTTTATAGCAGGAATGACAGATAGATATGCTATAAATTTATTTAATTCATTAAAATGATCAAAAGTCTTAAAATTAGTAAAAAGTTAGAAAATTATATAGCTGAACATAGTTACGAACTAAACCCGGTACAAAAAGAAATTATTAATCATAATGAAAAAATGGGCAGCCAAAAAAAAATGCAAATATCCGTAACACAAGGATATTTTTTTCAATTCTTCATTAAATCTTTTAATATAAAAAAAGTTTTAGAAATCGGAACTTTTACTGGGTACAGTTCATTAACAATGGCCTTAGCTTTACCGAAAAATGGGCATATTACTTGCTTAGATAAAAATAAAACAACTTCTGAAATTGCAAAAAACTTTTTTACCAAAGCTGGTATTCAAAAAAAAATAGATATTTTTTTAGGACCAGCTTTAGATAATTTAATCAAACTCGTAAATGATAAAAAAAAATTTGATATGGTTTTCATAGATGCAGATAAGGATAACTATAAAAAGTATTTCGATCTTTCTTTGAAATTAATAAATAAAAAAAGTTTTATATTGATAGACAATGTTTTGTGGCATGGAGATGTTATTGATAGAAGTAAAAATGATAAATTTACCAATATAATAAGAGAGTTTAACTCATTTGTAAAAAATGATAATAGAGTAGAAAAAATTATTTTGCCCTTAGGTGATGGTATTACAATTTGTAAGAAAGTTTAAATGTTCTATATTTTTGGTTTTTATAAGTTTAAAAAATTAACGCGTCTTTTATCTTTTAAAAAAGAGTTTAATAGTATTTTAAAAAATAATTCAGTAAGAGGTTCAATCATCATCTCAACCGAAGGTTTAAATGGAATAATTTCAGGAGAAAAAAAAGATATTTTCAAAATTATACATAGAATAAAGACATTTTATAATTTTGAAAACTTTGATTCCCAAAATTCATCTATGTGCCCGTTCCAACCTTTTCATAAACCAAAAATCAAAATTAAAAAGGAGGTTGTTCCTATTGGAATAAAATTGTCCAAAATTAATAAGAAAAAAACTTATATTGAACCCAATAAATGGAATTCATTTTTAAAGAAAAGGGATATTAAAATAATAGATGCTAGAAAACCTTTTGAATTCAATATGGGAACCTTTAAAGGTGCAGAAAACCCTAATATTGATAATTTTAAAGATTTTCCTAATTATCTAAAAAAAATTAATAAAAAAAAAACAATAGCCATGTTTTGTACCGGAGGTATTAGATGTGAGAAAGCCACTAATTATTTGGTGAAAAAAGGTTATAAAAAAGTTTATCAGCTAAAAGGTGGGATAATTAACTACTTAAAAAATATTAACATTAAATCGAGTTTATGGAGTGGTGAGTGTTACGTTTTTGACAATAGAGTTTCTTTAAAACATAAACTAAAACTTGGTACATATATTATTTGTAGTGGATGTAGAAAACCAGTATCTAAAGATGAGAAAAAATCAAAAAAATACCAAATAGGTATATCATGTCCAAAATGTTATGATAAATTGTCCAGTTCTCAAAAAGAAAGATTTGCAATGAGACAAAAACAAATCTTATTAGCAAAAAAAATGGGAAAAAATTATTTATTCAAAAAAGAATATTATTGAGGTTCAATTGGAAAATAGTTTAAACATAACCTCAAGGCCTATAATTCAACTTCTTAAAAAAATAGCAATACCTGCTAGTACTGGTAGTTTATTTCAAACTCTTTTTAACATAGTAGATACATTTTTTGCTGGGCAAATTTCCTCAAATGCTTTAGCTGCACTTGCAAAATCTTTTCCACTCTATTTTTTAATTATTTCTGCTGGAATCGGAATAGTTGCTGGTTGCAATTCTTTAATTTCAAATTCATTAGGACAAAGAAATAGATTTGCTGCATTAATTTATACTTACCACACGCTTATATACTCAGTTCTGTTGTCAGTAATTTTAACTTTTTTAGGTGTATTCTTTTCATATGAAATTTTGAAATTAATGGGAAGTTCAACGGATAGTATTGCCTTGGCTAAAGAATATACTGATATAATATTTTACGGAACTTTATTTTTTCTCATACTTACATCATTAAACGCAGTTTTATATGCACAAGGTGATACCAAAACATATAGAAATGTACTAATCGTGGGTTTATTTGCAAATATAATACTTAATCCAATTTTTATTTTTGGATTTTTATTTATACCTGGTTTTGGTATTGCTGGACTTGCAATTTCAACAATATTAATTCAGTTTTGTGCTTGTATTTATTTATTTTATAAAGTTAATAAAACTGTTTTAAAAATCGTTTTAAAAACTGAAAATTTTTTAATTAGAAAAAATTTTTTTATCAATATTTTTAATCAGTGTATGCCAATAACTTTTGCACTTTTTTTAGTTGCCGTAGGTAGTTATATTTTGCTCTCTTTTATTAGTATCTTTGGAGACAATGCGGTTGCAGGCTACGGTGCTGCCGTAAGATTTGAACACATATTTACTCTTCCTGTTATAGGTTTAAATACAGCAGTAATTACAATAGCAGGACAAAATTTTGGAGCAAGGAGATATGATAGAGTAAGAGATGTTTACAACAAAGCTATAATAATAGGATTTACAATTATGTGTATTTCAGGCATCATAATATTTATATTTTCAGAATTTATAGTGAGTTTGTTTACAAACGACTTAGAGGTAATTAAATTTGGATCTAATTATTTAAAGATTGCCGCTTTTATTGGACCAATATACCCAGTTTTTTTTATTTCCCACGCATTGTTTACAGCACTTAAAAAAACCCATTTTATATTTTATTCTAATTTATTTAGAATGATTATATTACCTTTTGCTATTGTTTGGGGAATTATTAATATTTACAATGGTTATTTTAATGAAATATTTTATGGAATACTTTTAATGAATTGGGTTTTTGGGTTTTTTATTCTATTTCTTTCAAGAGCTTTAATGATTAAAACTTTCAAAGAGCAAAAAAAAGTCTTTTTTGTTTTTTAAATTAATAGTTTTTTTCTCTTGTATAATAATATATAAAACCAATGTTTGGTGAGGTGGGTGAGCTGGTTTAAACCAGGAGTTTGCTAAACTTCCGTAGGTGTAACAACCTACCGCGAGTTCGAATCTCGCCCTCACCGCCATTTAATTAAAGAACTTTTCTAGCTTTACAGGTTTTTGACTAAGCATATATTTGTATACATTCATATTTTCCAATACTCTTTGAACATAATTTCTTGTTTCTTCAAATTTTATTAGTTCAATCCAATTAACATAATCGATTTTATTTTTGCTTGGATCACCATTTAATCTTCGCCATTGTCTTACTCTTTTGGGTCCTGCGTTATAAGCGGCTATAGCAAATGGATATACCTCTGCATAATCATTTAATAGTGAATTAAAATAATAAGTTCCAAGATTAATGTTATATTCAGGATCAGAAGTTAATTTTCTTTTACTATAAGTCACATCCATCTGCTTTGCTACTAGCTTTGCCGTATAAGTCATTAATTGCATCATACCTTTCGCACCTGCATAACTATTTGCTTTTGGATCAAACTCACTTTCCTGTCTTGTAATTGCCAAAATTATTTCTTGTGATGGCATTGATTTACCTTTAAGCACTCTTGGAGTATTTATGATTGGATAGTTAAATTTATTATAGAATCTTTTTTCATATGATGCTTTTTTAGATACTTGAATGGAATAGTCATATCTACCAACATTTGTTGCAAGTTTTGCAGCAAGAACCTCACTTCCTTTTTCTATATTTAATTCAGCAAGATGTTTTATTATATCTTTACTGTATTTAGTTTTATTAAGCTCATATAAAAGAATTACGTGTTTAGTAAGTGGATTTTCATTAAACTCTTTTTCGAATTCCTTAGAATACTTAGAATCATCTACTAATTCAAAATCTTCAAAAGGTTTGATTTTTTGAAAAGATAATTGACCATAATAAGTTGTTAAAAATTTTGAGCCTTCTTCATAAAATTTTGTAGCTAATTTTTCGTTTCCAATTTTTTCATATGTTTTACCAATCCAGTATGCTCCTCTAGCTAAACTAATTGGGTATCCTACGTTCTCATAAAACTTTTTAAAATGTTGAAGAGCTATATAAGGATCATTTAAAAAACTTAAAGATATCCATCCAGACATCCACTCTGCTTCAGCATACTCAGGTCCTTCCCTCATAGAATGGTTTTTTGCAACTTCGTATGCCTCTTGATATCTTTTTTTATAAATTAAAGATCTTGATATTATAGATCTCTCTTTCCACCACAACTCAGGTTTTATTAAAGCTGTTTCATTATTAGGAATTTTATTTATGATTTCCAAAGATGAATCTAACCTTCCTCTTCTTCTCCTCCATTTTAATCTGTCGTAATTTAACCCCATATCATTTTTAAACCTGGCTGGAACATCAGCTATAGCTTTATCGACACCGAAAGAACTGCTCATTACAATTTGTCTAGCATTATAAAGTGCTCTGTGATCCTGAGGCAAATATCTCAGAATTCTTTTTAAATCCCATCTTTTGTACTCCCATGCCATATACTCAGCTCTTTTAATATGATCAGATGAATTTAAAATTTTTTTGTATTTTTTGTTAAGATATCTTAGATCTTTAGAGCTCAAAGATGCTGTAATCCATCCCTCTTTTATCAATGCAGACCCTTCAGAAATGTTTCCTTTCAATAAGTATGACTCTCCTAATTTAATTTTACCAAAACCACTAAGTGGAGGATTTGAGACAAACCAACCAATTACTGTATTGGGGCTGGTGGTTTTTAAATTTATTTTATGTTCAGCGAGATATTTTAACCTGTTGATTCTAGGATAGTCTGGGTTCTTATCAATAAAGTTTATATATTCATCAAAACTTGACTTATTAGTTTTTTCTTTTAGGTAAATCCAGGTTACTAAATTTCTGAAATCTTTGTTTTTAACTCTTTTATTAAGCGTAAATGCTGTACTCCATTTTTTTTGAGCTATATTATCAAATATTTGTTTTGCATAATCATAATCTTTTTTTGATAAAATATTTGATCTTTCAGCAACTTTTGTAATTTTCTTTTGATATGTTACAGGTTTTTTTGCTGGTAAAATAAATTCATTATTTATTGTTTTAGAAATTATTTTTTCTTTTTTTGATAAATTAATTTTTTCGTTTTCTTTGCTTTTTATTGGTATTTCAATATTTTTAATTTCTTTTTCAGCTAATTTTTTTTTGTTATTACTTACCTGAGGCTTTTCTTTTGGTAATAATTGTTTCTTAACTGAAGTTTTATTTATTTTAATATCCGGTTTCTTTTTAGGTAATATTACAGTTATCTTTTTTTCATTTTTAACTGCCAATATTGTGGGTTTAGGTTTAGGAAGAAGTTTTAAATTAATATCAGATAGAGCAGGTAAATACGATAAACTGAAGAATAAAAAAACTAGACTAATTAAATGTTTAAGCATAAAGTTACGAGAATTTAGTTTAATACTATATAAATAAATATGTTTAAAGGTTCAATCGTAGCTTTAATTACACCATTCAAAAACAATGTTTTAGACCAAGATAAATATGCGTCTTTAATACATCATCATATTAAAAATGGAACAAATGGAGTTGTTCCAGCCGGTACAACTGGCGAGTCGCCCACACTAGATCATAATGAGCATAAAAAAGTTATCGAAATAGCAGTTAAAGAAACCAATGGTAAAATTCCTGTTATTGCAGGAACTGGATCCAACTCAACAACTGAAGCAATAGAACTTTCTATACACGCTGAGAAAACAGGAGCAAACGCTCTTTTAATTGTAACACCATATTATAACAAACCAACACAAGAAGGTTTATATCAACACTATAAGGCTATTAATGATAAAGTTGGAATTCCAATCATTATTTATAATATTCCTCCAAGATCAGTTGTAGATATGTCAGTTGATACAATGGCAAGACTCTTTGAACTAAAAAATATAGCTGGTGTTAAAGATGCAACAGCTGATTTAAATAGGGTTGATAAACAATTAAAAAAAATGGGACCTGAATTTATTCAGCTTTCTGGAGAAGATGGAACAGCTTTAGAATTTAATTTAAGAGGAGGTGTTGGATGTATTAGTGTGACAGCAAATGTTGCGCCTAAACTTTGTTCAGATTTTCAAAATGCTTCTTTGAGTAAAAATAATAGTAATTTGATTGCAAAGGCAAAAGAAATAAATGAAAAACTAATGCCACTACACAAATCTTTATTTATTGAAAGCAACCCTAGTCCTGTAAAGTACGCAGCGAGCTTATTAAATCTATCTTCAGAGGAAGTTAGATTACCTTTAGTAAAAGTAACAGAAAAAACTAAGAAGGAAGTACAAAAGGCACTCAAAATCGCAGAACTTCTTTAATGAAAGTTAAGAAAAATACTGGAATTAAAATTGTTTGCAATAATAGAAAAGCAAGTTTTAACTATTTTTTTGAAGAATTTTTTGAAGCAGGTATAGTACTTAAAGGTTCAGAGGTAAAAGCATTAAGAGACGGAAAAGCAAATATTACAGATGCTTATGCAAATGATAACAACGGCGAGATTTATTTAATTAATTCACATATTCCTTTGTATAAACAGTCAAGTTATAACAACCATAATCCAAGAGACATGAGAAAACTTTTACTCAATAAAAAAGAAATAAATAAAGTTATTGGTAAAATTAATAGGGACGGTTTAACTATAGTCCCAACAAAATTATATTTCAAAAAAGGTAAAGCCAAAGTCGAGTTAGCAGTTGCAAAAGGAAAAAAACTTTATGATAAGCGAAATGTTAAAAAGAAAAAAAGTTGGGAAAGAGAACAAGCGAGAATATTAAGTAAGAATAAGTAATGATTTTTTTAGGTATTGGTTCAAATTTACAATCAAGTTTTGGTAATAGATTTAAGAATATTAATTTAGCAATTTCACTAATTGAAAAAAATAATATCAAACTTATTAAAAAGTCTAGTTTTTATGAATCAACTTCATTTCCAAATCCAAAATATCCAAAATTTATAAATATTGTTATCGAAGTTAGTACATTATTAAAACCAATTGATTTAATGAAAATTTTACTAAAAATTGAGCAGGATCTAGAAAGAGAGAGAAAAAATAAAAATGATCCACGAACCTGTGACATCGATATTATTGATTACAAAAATGAGTCGATGAATTTAAAACTTGAAGAATTACAATTAAAAATACCTCATGTATCTATGAAAGAAAGAGATTTTGTTTTATTGCCATTAAAGGAAATCTGCCCTTATTGGTCACATCCTTTAACTAAAGAACCAATTGATCATTTAATAAATAATTTAAAAGGTAAAAATAATAACATTACAAAGTTATCTCAAAGTGATATAATTAATTATGTTGAATAACGAAGAGCTTATTAAAAAAGTAAAATCATATAATAGATTTTTAAACCCTGAAGCCTTAAATAAAGCTTATACTTTTGCACTTGAGGCACATAAAAATCAGAAAAGAGACGAGGGTATTCCGTATATCAGCCATCCTGTTGCTGTTGCCAGTATATTAACGGAGTTAAAATTAGATAGCGCAACAATTGCAACCGGCTTACTCCACGACACTGTTGAGGATACAAAAGCTACTTATGAAACTGTAAAAAAAGAGTTTGGTAAAGAAGTAGCTGATTTAGTAGATGGCGTTACAAAAATTTCTGCTCTTGAAGAAAAGGCTGTGGAAAATTCTAAAGCTGAAAATTTAAGAAAACTAATTTTAGCTACATCAAAAGATATAAGAGTTTTATTAGTAAAATTAGCAGACAGATTACACAATATGAGAACAATCAATTATGTTCGAGATGATGATAAAAAAATTAGAAAAGCAAAAGAAACAATGGAAATTTATGCTCCGTTAGCAGATCGTATGGGCATGAATATAATAAGAGATGAACTTGAAGACTTATCCTTTTCTATCTTAAATCCTGATGCGCGGAACCTAATATTAGATAGGTTAACATTTATAAAAGATAAAAGAGAGGATATTATTAAAAACGTTTATGATGAGTTAAATAAACTTCTTATACAAAATAATATTAAAGCTGAAATAACTGGTAGAGAAAAAACTCCTTTTTCAATTTGGAGAAAAATGCATTCTAAAAGAGTTTCTTTAGAACAATTAACAGATATCGTTGGTTTTAGAGTAATAGTAAAAAATATAAATGACTGCTACATAACTTTAGGTGTTTTTCACAATGAATATTCAGCGATACCTGGTAAATTCAAAGATTACATATCAACGCCTAAAATAAATCAATACAAGTCGATACATACCTCGGTAATTGGTCCAATGAAAAAAAGAATAGAAATACAAATTAGAACAAAACCAATGCATGAATTTGCAGAAAGAGGTATAGCTTCTCATTGGAGATACAAGTCATCTGAAAAATTTTCTGAAATATCATGGAAGGAATATGATTGGTTGAGAGACTTAGTTGAAATAATAGAAACAGGTGGTAGTCCAGAACATTACTTTGAATTTACCAAGTTACAAATGTTTCAAGATAACGTTTTTTGTTTTACACCGAAAGGCGCTGTTATTAAATTACCTAAAGATGCTACCCCAATAGATTTTGCATACGCGGTTCATACTAATATAGGAGATACAGCCGTAAGCTGCGAAATTAATGGAAAAGAATCTCCATTACAGTCATCACTTAAAAATGGTGATATGATAAAAATTATTACTTCAAAAAAAGTTTCTCCATCTTTGCACTGGTTATCTTCAAGCAAAACTGGGAAGGCTAGAGCATCTATTAGAAAACATTGGCAAGGTAGATTTCTTGATAAAGAAGCCAAATCGAAGGAGTATAGTTCAACTTTATCTATCGACCTACCACACAAGCCGGGTATCTTGGGTAAGGTGAGTACTTTAATTGGTGTAAATAATGCAAATATTATAAATATTGAATTAACAAATAGAGGTGAAGAATACCTAACATTTCTATTTGATATTCAAATAAAAGATTTAAAAGACTTTACAAACTTAATAAGTCAACTTAAACAAGAAAAACTTAAATTTAAAGTAATACGTCATAAAAAGAAAAAGTATGCTTTCATTCAAAGAGTCCTTGAAAATTTTAAAAGAAACTAAAGCTCTAATTGAAGGGCATTTTATTCTTTCATCAGGACTTCATAGTGATAAATATGTGCAATGCGCAAAATTATTAAGCAAACCAGACAAATCTAAAGAATTTTGTATTTCTTTATCGGAAAAGATAAAAGAAAATTTTCAAAATTTTAATTTAATTCTTTCGCCCGCAATAGGAGGAATTATTATTGGTTACGAAATTGGAAGAATTTTAAATATTGAAACAATCTTTGTTGAAAGAGTTAATAACAATTTTCAAATAAGAAGAGGTTTCGAAATAAATAGAAATCATAAAATATTAGTTGTAGAGGATGTTATTACTACCGGCAAATCAAGTTTAGAGTGCTCATCCTTAGCTGAAAAATATGGAGCCGAAGTTATTGGTTTTGCAAGTTTAATAGATAGAACAGGTGGAAAGAGTGAAATTAATAAAAAAATGGTTTCTCAAATAAAACTAGATATATCAACTTTTACAGCAGATAATATTCCTGAGAATTTAAAAAAATTAAAGGCCATTAAGCCTGGAAGTAGAAATCTTTAATGTCAAAAGTAAAACTAGGCGTGAATATAGATCACGTTGCTACTGTAAGAAACGCTAGAGGTGAAATTTACCCTAGTCCGTTAAGAGCAGCACTAATAGCTCAAAAATATGGGGCAGATTCTATAACGATACATTTAAGAGAGGACAGAAGACACATAAATGATAAAGATTTTTTAGAAATTAATAAAAAGTTAAAAATACCTTTGAATTTAGAATTAGCGCCAACAAAAGAAATGTTAAAAATTTCATTAAAACATAAACCTAATTATATTTGCATAGTTCCCGAAAAAAGATCAGAAATCACTACAGAAGGGGGGTTAAATTTAAAAAAAAATAAAAAATTAATAAGAGACTTTTTAAAGAAATTTAGGGCAAAAAAAATTAGAACTAGTTTATTTATTGAGCCAAATATTTCAGATATTAAAGTTGCTAAAGAAATTAATGCAAATTGTGTTGAAATTCATACAGGTAAATTCTGTAATTTATTGAATAAGAAAAAAAGCACCTCTAACGAATTTAATAGACTCAAAAGAGCTGTTAATTACGCAAATGTAATTGGGTTAGATGTTCATGCTGGCCATGGTATAACATTTGAGTCAGCAAAAATATTATCAAAAATTAAAGGTATTAAAGAATATAACATTGGCCATTTCTTAATCGGAGAGGCAATTTTTTTAGGACTGAAAAAGACAATTAAAAAGTTTAAAAATATTATTAATTAATGAATCTATTTAAAAAATACGCCATAGATATTAAGCATATTATACTCAAAAATAAAAATTCTTTAAATATAAAGAATATTTCAAATATTGATAATATCATTGTTGAAAGTCCACCTGAACAATTTGATTATGATTTATCTTCAAACGTCGCTATGGTTTTGAGTAAAATAAATAATGAAAATCCAAGGAATTTAGCTGAAAAATTAAGAACTATTTTAATTAATAATATTAATGATTTTGCAAAAATTGATATTGCTGGACCCGGTTTCTTAAATTTTAAATTTAATAAAAAAGCATGGGTTTTAATAATTAATTCAATCCTAAAGTCAAAAAGTAAATATGGATCAAATAAAATTAAAAAAAAATATAATGTCGAATTTGTATCTGCAAATCCAACGGGTCCAATGCACGTTGGTCATTGTAGAGGCGCTGTATTTGGAGATGTTATAAGCAATCTTCTAAAATTTAATGGAGCCAAAGTAACAAAAGAATTTTATATAAATGACTATGGTAAGCAGATAGAAAATTTTACTAAATCAGTTTTTTTAAGAATGAGAGAGATTAAGTTTAAAGAAAAGTTTCCCAACGATAAAGATCTTTATCACGGCAATTATATAATCGATTTAGCAAAAACGTTATTTAAAAACTCAAAAAAAATAAATTTAAACAGATATGAAGATAGTTTTGGCACAATAAAAAATAAATCCCTTGATCAATCATTAAAATTAATTAAATCAGATTTAAAGTTATTGGGTATAAAACACGACGTATTCACTTCCGAGTCTAACATGATCAAAAAAAAATATGTAGATAAAATTATAAATGTATTAAAAAAAAATAATCATGTTACCGATGGATATTTAAGTCCACCCAAAGGGGAGGAAACAAAAAATTGGAAAAAGACTAAAAGATTAATATTTAAATCATCGAACTTTGGTGATGACTCTGATAGAGCTCTCCAAAAAAATGACGGATCGTGGACTTATTTTGCAAACGATATTGGATATCACTTTACAAAGGTTTCTAAAAAATATGATAAATTAATAAATGTTTTGGGAGCAGATCATATTGGTTATATAAAAAGAATTTCAGCAGCAGTAACAGCTATTTCAAACAATAAAATCAGTTTGACCTGCAAAGTTTGTCAGCTAGTTAAATTTATCAAAAATGGGAAACCTTTTAAAATGTCAAAAAGATCAGGTGATTTTTTTCCATTAAGCAAGCTACTATCTGAAGTTAATAAAGACGCTATTAGATTTATGATGTTGTATAGGAGTAACGATGTAGAAATAGAATTTGATTTTAATAAAATTTTAGAAAAAAATAAAGATAATCCTGTTTTTTATGTTCAGTATTGTTACGCAAGAATTAATTCTATTTTTAATACGTTAAATATAAATCCAAATAAAAAAATAAATCATAATTTTAATGAATTTAAATTAAATACATTTGAAGAAAAATTATTAAGAAAAATTATTGAGTGGCCAAAAATTGTTGATATTTCTTCCGAGAAATTAGAACCACATAGAATCACATTTTACCTCTATCAACTCTCAACAATTTTTCATTCATACTGGAGCAAAGGAAATGAAGATAAAAATTTAAAATTTATAAATAATGGAAAAATAAACAATCTATTCACTTTAAAACTTTTTCAACTTATTTATATCATTTTAGAAAATGGAATGTTTATTTTAGGAGTTTCATTGCCAAAAAAAATGTAATGTTTAAAAAGATTAAAACTACAACACATTTAATATTTATTATTTTATTTATCAGTTATGCAATTGTGACTTATTTTTCTAATGAAATTCAAATAAAAATAAATCAAAATAGAGCTGTATATTCAAAGAAATTTAATAGTGTTATATCTGGTTTGTCTTTACTAAAGAGTGATACAGATAATGTAATTAAATATAATATTAAAAACTCTGAAGAAAACAAAATTAAAAAAAGGTACTTCTGGAATTTGCTAAAAGATGAATAGAAAAGCAGCAATCATAAGCATACAGGGTTCTAAACTAACCGCATCTGAGATTAAACTTCTAAAAAAAGAGAAACCATGGGGAATAATTTTATTTAAAAGAAACATAATCACTTTTAAACAAACTAAAAACTTGACACAAAAGATACGTAGTTGCATGAAAGACCCTTTTTATCCAATATTAATTGATGAGGAGGGTGGAAAAGTTTCTCGATTATCTGGGCTCTTTAGCACAAAAGAATTTTCTCAGTATTTTTTTGGTCTTTTATACGAAAAAAATAATAAAAATGGAAAGTTAATTTATAAATATTATTTAGAAACTATTTGTAATATTTTAAATGATCTTGGCATTAACATTAATACTATTCCAGTTATGGATTTATTACAAAATTCTACTCATCAAGTGATCAAAAGTCGCGCGTATTCTTATCAAACTAAAACTATTAAGACTTTAGGTAAATTTTGTATATCCTTTTTAAAAAAGAAAAAAATAGCTTCTGTAAGCAAACATGCCCCAGGACATGGCTGCTCTAATAGCGATAGTCATTTAAATCTTCCAATAGTTTACAAAAAAAAGTCAAAATTATATAAAGAAGACTTTTCATTGTTTAAAAACCTATCTTCAAATTTTATGATGACTGCACATATTTTATATAAAAATATTGATTCTAAAAACTTAGCTACCTTTTCCAACAATATTATTAATCAAATTATTAGAAAAAAATTAAATTTTAAGGGAATTTTAATATCAGACGATATTTCAATGAAAGCTTTAAGCAAAAATTTATCTATAAATGCTGACAAAGCACTTAATGCAGGTTGCAATTTAGTCCTATATTGTGGAGGAAATATTAAAGAGTCATCCAATTTGCTTAAGAATTTAAGAACTATTGATGAGTTTACACGAAAAAAAACTTATCAATTCTACAATTTTTTAAGATAATATTTATAAATGGAATCAAAAACTAATAATTCTATATCTATCGATATACCAAATTATTCAGGGCCTTTAGAAACTTTACTTGATTTAGCAAAATCACAAAAGGTTGATTTAACAAAAATATCAATAACAATACTAGCAGATCAATTTGTGGACTTTATAAAGAATTTTAAAGATAAAAATTTAGATTTAGCTTTTGAATATCTTTTAATGGCAACTTGGTTAACTTATTTGAAATCAAGATTGTTATTACCGGAAGATCAAGAGGATGATTTTAAAGCATCCGAGGTTGCAAATAAATTAAAGTTGCAATTAAAAAAACTTGAATTGATAAGACTATTATCTGATGAATTATTGAAAAGAAAAAGAATTGGCAGAGATATTTTTTATAGAGGTACAAAAGGTGGTATTAGATCAATTAAAAATCCAGTTTATAAAGTTACTTTATACGAACTTCTTAGAGCATATTCTTTAGTGAAAACACAATCAATATTTCAAAAAATAGATATCCCTAAATTACCCGTAATGACGACTCAAGAAGGAATTAAACAAATTAAGGATAATATGCAATTAATCGATGATTGGAAAAAAATACATGAGTTAATACCCGAGTCCTTTAATAAAACACTTAAATCTAAAAAAAGTGGTTTAGCTTCCATTTTTACTGCTTGCCTTGAATTAACAAAAGACGGAATTATAAATATAATGCAAGAAAATTTATTTGGAGATGTGCTAATTAAAAAGTCAGCACATACTCCATTGAGATTAAAAAGAAAGTAAAAAATGGAAAAAAATAATAAAAATAATATAATTAATTTTCCAAATAAAAAATCTAAACTTGAAAAGGAAATTGAAGCGATTATTTTTGCAGCTGAGGAGCCTCTTGATATAGAAACTATCGAGGAAAGAGTAGGTACTAGAACCAATATTAAAAAAATATTAGAAAATTTACAAAAAGAATATACTGGAAGAGGTATAAATCTTGTTTGTATATCAAATAAATGGATATTTAGAACCGCTTTAGATGTTTCGAAATTAATGTCTTTGCAGAAATCTAGCCAAAGAAAATTGTCAAAAGCTACAATAGAAACACTTTCTATAATTGTTTATCACCAACCTGTAACCAGATCTGAAATTGAGGAGATACGTGGTGTTGCGTTTGCTTCAAATACACTTGAAATTTTATTAGAGTTAGATTGGGTTAAACCAGCTGGTCGTAAAAATGTACCTGGAAAACCGATTCAGTATGCTACAACTGAAAACTTCTTAAATCATTTTAATATAAAAAAACTATCAGATTTACCTACTATAGATGAACTCTCCTCTGCCGGATTAATTGATGCAGGATCAGTAGATTCTTCGATATTTGGAACTGGCAAATTTTTTAAAGAACAATCACAGGACAAAAAGGATAATATTTATTCTGATGTTGATGATGCGCTCAAACAAACTACAAATATTGAGGAATAAATATATTTATTTAACTGTTTTTATTGTGTAGAATAAACTTATGGGTATAAGTTTTTGGCAAATAGCTATAGTAGTAGTTCTTGTAGTTTTACTTTTTGGAAGAGGTAAAATTTCAAGTTTGATGGGTGATGTAGCTAAAGGGATTAAGAGTTTCAAAAAAGGAATGTCCTCTGACGAAAATAATCAGGCAAATCTTGAGGACAAAAAAGACGAAGATTCTAATTCGCAAAACAAATAATTATTAATGCCACAAATTGGATGGTTCGAATTACTAATAGTTGTTTTAGTAGCTATATTAATTATTGGCCCAAAAGATTTTCCAGTAGTGTTAAGAAAATTAGGTAGTTGGATAGGTTCAACGAAAAAATATTTTTCAGATATTCAAAATAAACTTAATCAAACTGTAGATGAAGAAAATTCAGTTGAAGAAAAATATTCAAAAAATGCCAATGATAAAAAAGATGAATAAAATAGATGATCAAAACACTATCACTGGACATTTAACCGAACTTAGATCGAGATTAATTAAATCCTTAATTTTTATTTTTGTAATATTTATTTTCGGATATATTTTTGCTGAATATATTTATAGCTTTTTATTAGAACCATACGCAAAAGCAGTTAGAAACGATGGTATAGAGAGAAGATTAATTTTTACAGCTCTTCACGAAACATTTATCACCTATTTAAAACTTGCTTTTTTTCTTGCTCTTTTTTTAGGAAGTCCAATTTTTTTAACCCAAATGTGGAAATTTATTGCACCTGGACTTTACAAAAATGAAAAAAAAGCTTTGTTACCTTACCTTATTGCTACTCCTATATTATTTTTGTTAGGAGGAATGCTTGTTTATTATTTAGTTATGCCACTAGCTATAAAATTTTTTTTAACGTTTGAAACAAGCGGACAAATCAACAACCTGCCTATTCAATTAGAGGCAAAAGTTAATGAATATTTGTCATTAATTATGAGATTGATTTTTGCATTCGGTTTAAGCTTTCAACTTCCAGTATTACTTAATTTGTTAGCTAGAGTAGGTGTAATCGACTCAAAATATCTTAAAGAAAGGCGAAGATATTTTATTGTAATTATTTTTGCTGCTGCAGCTGTTCTTACTCCGCCTGATCCAATAACACAAATTGGATTAGCAATACCGTTATTGATACTGTATGAATTATCTATATTATCTGTAAAATTAACGGAAAAGAAAAATAATGCATAGTATTAAAGCAATAAGAGAAAATCCTGATTTTTTTAAAAAAAAGATAGAAGAAAGAAATACAAAGTTAAATATTGATGATTTACTAACTTTAGATAAAAAAAATAGAGAAATTACCCAAAAAAAAGAAAAACTTGAACAAGAAAAAAAAATTATTTCTAAAAACAAAAATGAGGATCAGTTTAAAAAGTCAAAAGAAATCTCAAAAGAAATAAAGATACTAGAAAGTGAATTAGAAAAATTAAAAAAAAATATAAATAAAATATTATATTTTATTCCAAACTTAGCTTTAGATGATGTGCCAATCGGAGAAGACGAAAAGTCTAATAAAGAGATTAATAAATATGGCAATATTTCGAATTTTAAATTTAAGCCCAAATCTCATTTTGAAATTGGAAAAAATTTAAATTTAATGGATTTTGATATTGCTGCTAAAACATCTGGGTCAAGGTTTGTTTTTTTAAAGGGTAATCTAGCTAAACTTGAAAGAGCTATCTCAGATTTTATGCTTGATACTCATACAAAAAAATTTGGATATATGGAAATATCACCCCCATTGATAGCTTCAGAAAACGCTATGTTTGGGACTGGTCAACTTCCAAAATTTGAAAATGATCAATTCGAAATTAAATTTAATGATGAAACAAATAGAAAATTTCTAATTCCTACCGCAGAAGTAATTTTAACAAACATGATAAGAGAAAAGCAGTTAAAAAAAGAAGAGCTTCCCTTAAGACTTGTGGCATCTACTGCATGTTTTAGAAAAGAAGCTGGAAGTTATGGTAAAGATACCAAAGGAATGTTGAGACAACATCAATTTTATAAAGTTGAACTTGTTAGTATTGTTGAACCTGACATGTGTGAAAAAGAGTTAAGCAGGATGATATCTTGTGCTGAGCATATACTTAAGGAATTAAAGCTACCTTATAGATCAGTAATGCTTTGCTCAGGTGATATGGGTTTCAGCGCACAAAAAACAATCGATCTAGAAGTTTGGATACCATCAGAAAATACATATAGAGAAATTTCCAGTTGTTCTACTTGTGGTCAATTTCAATCGAGAAGAATGAAAGCAAAGTACAAAAATAAAAACCAAACTGATTTTCCTGGAACGCTAAATGGTTCTGGTCTTGCAATTGGTAGAACACTTATTGCAATTATGGAAAATTATCAAAATTCAGAAGGAAGAGTGGTTATTCCAGATGTGCTCAGACCTTACATGAATAATATAGATAAAATTTAGTAATAAATGATAAAATTTAGTTGTCTAAGTAAAATTATTAATATATTTATTCTTACATTATGAGTTCTAATTTTGCACAATTTATTCCACTTATACTTATTTTTGTTATTTTCTATTTCTTTTTAATAAGACCCCAGCAGAAAAAGGTTCGTGAACATAAAACAATGACTCAAAATCTTAAAAGAGGTGACGAAGTGATTACTTCAGGTGGAATAATAGGAACTGTTGATAGAGTATTCGAAGATGATCGTATAGAATTAAACATTTCTGATGGTGTAAAAGTTCAAGTTATCAAAAATACAATACAAGGTCATTTAAAAAAAGAAGAGACTAAGAAATAATCTTTTTGTGTTAAATTTTTCAAAGATAAAAATTTTATTAATTTACCTTTCTTTTTTAGCAGTAAGTTTCTTTTGTTTTTCTAATATTTCCGATTCTAATAATTTCTTTTTAAAAAAAAAAATTAATCTAGGTTTAGATTTACAGGGCGGATCATATCTACTCTTAGAGGTTGATAGTACTCCATTACAAAAAAGACAAATTCAATCAAAAGTAATACCATTAAAAAAAAAATTAATTGAAAAAAATATAAATTATAAAAACTTTAAAATTAAAGAAAATACAATTTTATTTGAAATAAATGAAAACGATAAAGAAAAATTTGAAAAGTTTTTTAAAGATAAAAATAATGATATTAATATATATTTAAATCAATATAGATCTTTTGAATTAGACTACATTTTTGAAAAAAATTTGGTAAAAATATTTTTATCAAAAAATGGAATAATAAAACTCAACACTTCAGCGGTTGATCAATCAATTGAAATAGTTCGTAAAAGAATTGATGAAACGGGTACAAAAGAACCATCTATAATAAAAAGGGGTAGCAACAGAATTTTAGTTGAGCTACCAGGTATAAAAGATCCTGAAAGGATTAAAGAGTTACTTGGAAAGACTGCACAATTGTCTTTTAGAATGGTAACTGATGACAAAACTGAATTTGGAATTGAAACTTTTATTCTCAAAGATACCCAAGAAAAAATATCAGTGAGTAAAAGAATAATTTTAACTGGGGATAACTTAATAGATGCTAATCCAAAATATGATAATATAAATCAGGAACCAATAGTAGCTTTCACACTAAATAGATTGGGATCTCAAAGATTTGGGCAGGCAACTAGTAAAAATATTGGTAAAAGATTGGCAATAATTCTAGATAATGAAGCTATAAGTGCGCCTGTTATAAGAGATGCAATTACTGGTGGACAAGGAACAATCTCCGGAAATTTTAGTTTTCAAAGTGCTACAGATCTTTCTTTATTATTACGTTCTGGTGCTCTTCCAGCACCTTTATCTGTAGTAGAAGAAAGAACTGTTGGACCTGATTTAGGACAAGACTCAATAGATGCTGGTGTATTCTCATTGATTATCGGTTTTTTTTTAGTAATAATTTTTATGATAATTAAATATCGTCTGTTTGGTCTAATAGCTAATATCTCGTTAATATCAAATTTACTAATGTTAATTGGTTTTTTAACACTACTTGAGGCCACTTTAACATTACCAGGTATTGCTGGAATCATATTGACTGTTGGAATGGCGGTTGATGCAAATGTTTTAATATTTGAGAGAATAAAAGAGGAATTAAGAAAAAATATTTCGAACAATATTCAGGCTTTTGATTTGGGTTTTAAAAGGTCAGTAGTAACAATTTTGGATGCAAATATAACAACACTCATTGCATCAATAATTCTTTTTATTTTTGGATCTGGCCCAGTTAAAGGTTTTGCTGTAACTTTATCGATAGGGTTAATTACGACATTGTTTTCAGCTTATTTTATCTCAAGGCACCTAACCTCAATTATAGTTTTCAGAAATAGAGAGAAAAAAATTTTAATATGAAAAAAGAATATAGTTATAATTTTATAAAAAAATTTAAAATGGCAAATTTAATCTCTATTTTCTTTGTTCTAACAAGTTTAATCCTAATTATTTTTAAAGGTTTAAATTTTGGTATCGATTTTAAAGGTGGAACGTTAATTGAGTTAAGAGTGGAGTCAAATAATATCAAAATAAATGAGATACGATCTGCTTTTTCTAACATGGATTTAGGAGATTTGAATGTTAAAGAATTCGGTAAAAAAGGTGACTACCTTATAAAATTTGAAAAAAAAGAATTTAATAAAGTAGTAAATATCAAATCTATAAAGGAAAATGTAGTTAATAAGTTAGGTGTAGATGTAAATTTTAGACGTATAGAAAACGTAGGACCCAAAGTTAGTGCAGAATTATTAAATTCAGGTTTAATTGCTATATTTTTAGCACTTGGTGCTATGTTATTTTATATTTGGATTAGATTTGAATGGCAATTTAGTTTAGGTTCAATTGTAGCAATTTTTCACGATGTGTTAATCACTATTGGTATTTTTTCGATTTTATCATTAGAAGTTAATCTTTCTATTGTGGCAGCTGTTCTGACTATTGTTGGTTATTCTATGAATGATACCGTTGTAATCTATGATCGTATCAGAGAAAATTTATCAAAGTATTCCTCTAGCACTATAGATGACGTTTCCAACACATCTATCAACGAGACATTATCACGAACGATAATAACTTCTGTCACAACTTTATTAGCTTTAGTCTCAATTTACGTCTTAGGTGGAGAAATTTTAAAGGGTTTCTCATTGGCAATGATTATAGGTGTAATTATTGGAACTTACTCATCAATATTTGTTGCTTCGCCTATATTAAAATATCTAAGAGTTAGTTATAAATCTATAGCCAAAGAAGAAGAAAAAAATTAATAAAGATTCTGAGCTATAACCATCGTCATAAGCATTGGTAATGACAATAAAGTATTAACTCTAGACGTGATTACCGCAGTTTTTGCGTGTTTTGGTTTGTCTTCCGGGGCGCAATCAACAATACCTAGAACTTTTTTTTGATTAGGCCAAATTATAAACCATACATTAAAAGCCATAATTATTCCTAGCCACATCCCAATGCCAATAGCAGTATTTTTTCCACCACTACCAATTCCGAGGATCATTGCATCATGAACATAGCCGTTTAAATAAGCAACGATCAAACCAGTTACTATTGTTGCCAGTGCAGCCCATCTAAAATAAAACAAAACTGCTGGTGCAATGATTTTTGTAATCGCTGGTTTCTGTTCATCTGTAAATTTTGGCATACTTGGTATTTGAACAAAGTTTAAATACCATAATAATCCAATCCACATTATACCAACAACAACATGAATATATCTAAATAACCAGCTCCAAAAAAGTCTATCAAAAGCCCATTCTCCACCAGCGAAAAAAAGGCCAGCAAATAACAAGATAGCCAATATAACTGAAAGGTGAATAGTTTTAGATAAAGACTGTAATATATTAACCATAAATATTTATACCATAAATTTTAATTTTATGCAGTTTTTTTCATTTTCCCATTAATTAAATTTTTTAGAAATTTACCCGTATAACTGCTATCAACTGTAGCTACTTTTTCAGGCGATCCCTCAGCAATGACCTTACCTCCATCGGCACCACCCTCAGGTCCCATATCTATTATCCAATCAGCTGTTTTTATTACATCTAAATTATGTTCAATAACTACTACGGTATTACCAGTATTCACAAATGCTTGTAAAATTTCAAGTAATTTTTTGATGTCATGAGTATGTAAACCAGTTGTTGGTTCGTCTAGAATATAAAGTGTTCTTCCGGTAGATCTTTTTGATAATTCTTTAGCCAACTTAATTCTTTGAGCTTCACCGCCTGATAATGTAGTGGCTTGCTGACCAATTTTTATATACCCCAAGCCAACATGCTTTAATGTTAATAGTTTTGAGTGTACTGTTGGAATATTCTCAAAAAAATTACAACCTTCTTCAACAGTCATATCTAAAACTTCAGCTATATTTTTATTTTTGAATTTTATTTCTAGTGTTTCTCTATTGTATCTACTTCCTTTACAAGCATCACAAGGTATATAAACATCGGGTAAAAAATGCATTTCGTATGTAATCACACCATCACCTTCACAGGTTTCACATCTCCCACCTCTTACATTAAAAGAATATCTTCCAGGTTTATACCCTCGAGTTTTGGAGTCAGGTAAATTAGCAAACCAATCTCTGATTGGACCAAACGCACCCGTATATGTAGCCGGATTAGATCTTGGTGTTCTACCGATAGGAGACTGATCAATATCAATAACTTTATCAATTAATTCTATTCCCTTATAACCTTTAAATGGTTTAGGTAGTTTTCTAGATTTATTTTTATTAAGAGATAGATTAAGCGCGTTATATAAAGTTTGTAAAACTAAAGTTGATTTACCACTACCTGATACTCCAGTTACACATGTAAATGTTCCAGTTGGTATTTTAAGATTTGCATTTTGAAGATTATTTCCAGTTGCACCTAAAATTTCTAAATATCTTCCATTTTTTGCTGTTCTTCTTTTTCTTGGTAAATGTATATATTTTTTTCCAGATAAATAATTTCCAGTAATACTATCATCCGTATTTATAATATCTTTTAAATTACCTTGGGCAGTTATTTGGCCACCATTTAAACCAGCCTCTGGACCCAGATCAATTATATGATCAGCATTTTCCATAGTCTCCGTGTCGTGCTCAACAACAATTACTGTATTACCTAAATCTCTAAGTTTTTTTAATGCAGCAATTAATTTTTTATTATCTCTTTGATGAAGACCTATAGAGGGTTCGTCTAAAACATAAAGAACCCCCGTTAATCCTGACCCAATTTGTGATGCTAATCTTATTCGTTGTGACTCTCCTCCTGAGAGTGTTCCAGACTCTCTTGATAGAGTTAAATAGTTTAAACCAACATTTAACAAAAAGTTTAGCCTCTCATTAATTTCCTTAAGTATATGTTGTGCAATTTTTTTCTCTCTAGAAGATAGTATATTTTCAAGATTTGCAAACCACTTCTGAGAGTCTTCTATAGAAAATTTTGTTATTTCGCTTATGTTTAATTTATTAATTTTTACACACAAAGCCTCCTCTTTAAGCCTCATACCATTACATTTTTCACAACTACTTTCACTTTGGTACTGGGCAATTTCATCTCTTTTCCAATCACTATCTGTCTCTAAATATCTTCTCTCAAGATTATTTATTACACCCTCAAAAGTCTTTTTAGTGTCATATTTTTCATATCCGTCGTCATAATAAAACTTTATTTCTTCATCATCTGATCCATAAAGAATTATGTCTTGAAATTTTTTTGGTAATTTTTTCCATTTTGTATCTAAAGAAAATTTATAATGTTTCGCGATAGACGATAATGTTTGAGCATAATACATTGAAGTAGATTTTGCCCAGGGTTCAATTGCTCCATCCGCAATAGTTTTATTCTTATCTGATACAACTAAATTCGGATCAACGTTTAAATTATGTCCTATACCTTCACATTCTTCACATGCTCCAAAAGGGCTATTAAATGAAAATAATCTTGGTTCGATTTCTTCAATTGTAAAACCACTTTCTGGACATGAGAATTTGGATGAAAACAAAATACTTTCTTTTTTTCTGAATTTTTTTGGCAAAGTCTCATTTTCATACTCAGCTATAAGCAAACCATTTGATAGATTTAATGCAGTTTCTATACTATCAGCTAATCTATTACCTAATTTTGAATTTAAAACTATTCTATCAACAACAATAGAAATATCATGTTTTACTTTTTTATTTAAATCAGGAAAATCATTAATATCAAAATACTTTCCATCAACTTTAATTTTTTGAAATCCTCTTTTCTTATAATTTAAAATATCCTTTTTATATTCACCTTTTCTACCTCTAACTACTGGTGCCAATAAAAATATTGTACAATTTTTTGGTAAAGCTTTAACTTTATCAACCATTTCACTCACAGACTGCGATACAATTGGTTTTCCAGTAAAAGGTGAATAGGGCACACCAACTCTTGCAAATAGAACTCTCATGTAATCATAAATTTCAGTTACTGTGGCTACGGTAGATCTTGGATTTTTTGGAGCATTTTTTTGTTCAATTGAAATTGCTGGGCTTAGACCTTCGATTAGATCAACATTTGGTTTTTTCATTTTATCTAAGAATTGTCTTGCATAAGCTGATAAACTTTCAACATACCGTCTTTGCCCTTCTGCGTATATTGTGTCAAAAGCTAATGATGACTTTCCCGATCCAGAAAGACCTGTTATTACTACAATCTTCTCTTTAGGAATTTCTAAAGAAACATTTTTTAAATTGTGTTCTTTAGCCCCTTTTATCAATATCTTTTTAAGCATACTTTTTAACAGCCTGAGTAGTTAGTCCTTATAATTATAGTTAATTTATGTTATATTATCTTTTATTCACTAACAATAAACCTAAGAATTATGTCAGGAAGTTTAAATAAGGTTCAAATTATAGGTAGACTGGGTGCTGATCCTGAAATCAAGCAAATGGTTAACGGAAAAAACGTCGCAAGGTTAAGCGTTGCTACAAGTCAAAGTTGGAAAGACAAATCTAGTGGAGAGAGAAAAGAGAAAACAGAGTGGCATAGAGTTGTTATATTTAATGAAGGACTTGTAAATATTGTACAACAATATCTTAAAAAGGGCGCAAACGTTTATCTCGAAGGACAATTAAGCACAAGAAAATGGAGAGATGAAAAATCTGGACAAGATAAATATTCAACTGAAATTGTTCTTCAAGGATACAATTCGTCTTTAACAATGTTAGGAGGAAAGAATGCATCAAATAATAGTCAGCCGTCCCAGGAAAGTTCTCTTCCAAATGATCAAATGTCACAAGATAATTCTGATCTTGATGATGAAATTCCTTTCTAAATAAATGCAAAAGACTGAAGTAAAAAATAATTCAAATTATAAACCAATTTTTGTTCATCAAGAAATGAGCTCATCATATCTTTCTTATGCTATGAGCGTAATAGTAAGCAGAGCACTTCCTGATGTTAGAGATGGTCTTAAACCTGTACATAGAAGAATTATTTACGCTATGTATAAAGGTGGTTATGATTGGAGTAAGCCTTTTCGTAAATCTGCAAGAATAGTTGGTGATGTGATTGGTAAATACCACCCACATGGTGATCAGGCTGTTTATGACGCTTTAGTTAGATTAGTTCAAGATTTTTCAATGAGTTTACCGTTAATTGAGGGACAAGGAAATTTTGGTTCAATTGATGGAGATCCCCCTGCAGCTATGAGGTATACAGAAACAAAACTTTCAAAAGTTTCTCAATTTCTCACTGAAGGATTAGAAAAAAATACTGTAGATTTTAGAAATAATTATGACGAAACAGAAAGGGAGCCAACCGTACTTCCGTCACAATATCCAAATCTTTTAGTTAATGGTGCTGGCGGTATCGCTGTTGGTATGGCAACAAGTATCCCGCCACATAATCTGGGAGAAATTATTGATGGCACTATCGGGTATATAAAAAATAACGACATTACAATTGGTCAGCTAATGAAACATATTCCTGGTCCAGATTTTCCAACAGGAGGTTTAATAATTGGAAGAGATATAATTAAACAAGGTTATAACAAAGGTAGAGGTTCATTTAAAATAAGAGGAGAAATTGAAGAAGAAAGTTTAAAAAATGGGAAAACAAGACTTGTAATAAAATCAATACCTTATCAAATAAACAAATCAGTTTTAAATGAGAGGATTGCTGATCTTTCACGACAAAAAAAAATTGAGGGTGTAAGCGATATTAGAGATGAGTCTAATAGAGACGGCATAAGAGTGGTCATAGATTTGAGAAGAGGAGTTGAAGCAGAAACAATACGAAGGCAACTTTATAAATTAACGAGTATAGAATCTTCTTTTGGTTTTAATACTTTAGCAATTGTAGATGGGAAACCTAAAATATTAAACTTAAAAGAATTTATTTCACAGTTTGTTTCCTTCAGAGAAAAAACAGTTCTTAGAAGAATTAAGTTTGATCTTAAAAAAACCGAAGACAGAGCTCATATACTAATTGGTATTGCCACTGCAGTTGAAAGTATTGATGCAATAATTAAAATTATTAAAAGTTCTAAAGATACCGAAACTGCTAAGAAAAACTTACTAAATAAAAAATGGCCTATTAAAAAAAGCTCAAAATTGATCTCCATGATTGAAAAAAAACAAAATTTATCTAAATATCAATTAAGTGAAACACAAGTAAATTCAATTTTAGAATTAAGACTACAAAAACTTACAGCATTTGGAATTAATGAAATTGAAACTGAAATAAAAAAATTGTCAGAATTAATTATTTATTATAATAAAATTATAAAATCTAAAAAAGAATTATTTAATTTTATAATTAAAGAGTTAGAAGAAATTAAGTCAAAGTTTGCAATAAAAAGAAGAACGAAAATAATCGATGCTGTTTTGAATTATAACATTGAGGAAACAATTCAAAAAGAAGCTGTTGTAATTAACATCACAAACCAGGGTTACATAAAAAGAGGATCATTGGCATCTGTTAAAACACAGAAAAGAGGAGGTAAGGGAAAAACTGGTATTACTACAAGGGAGGAGGATTTTGTTGTTAGAATTTTAACTGGAAACTCTCATAGTCAAGTTTTATTTTTTTCTTCACAAGGTCTAGCATACAAACTTAAAGCATGGAAAATTCCAAAAGGAAGTCTTTCTTCCAAAGGAAAATCATTATTTAATTTATTACCACTTAAAAATACACAATCTATCACATCAACACTTCTTTTGCCTGAAAATGATAGTGAGTGGCAAAAATTATATGTTGTATTTGTAACCGCAAAAGGAAAAGTTAGAAAAAATTCGTTAATTGACTTTTTAAATGTTAATGCAAGTGGAAAAATTGCAATGAAACTTGACGAAAATGATAAAATTATTGGTGTAGAAAAGTGTAAGGAAAATCAAGACATCTTCTTGGGTACAAAGTTTGGAAAGTGCATTAGGTTTATGTCAAAAAAAATGAGATTATTTAAAGGTAGATCTTCTAAAGGCATAAGAGGCATAAATTTGCAAGATAATGACAGCATAATGTCTTTATCTGTAATTGATAGTTCTAAAAGCTCAAGTGATATTTCTAAAAAAAATGGATCAAAAAAGGTTTCATTAAACGAATATGTTTTATCAATAACAGAAAATGGTTATGGTAAGAGAAGTTCTTTGTCTGATTTTAGAGTAACAAATAGAGGCGGAAAAGGAATTATTGGAATAGTAAACTCTAAGAGAAACGGCAATGTTACATCAAACCTTATAGTGTCTGATAAAGATCAAATTATATTATCAACCGATAAAGGAAGAGTAATAAGAGTCCAAGTTAAAGAAATAAGAATAGCTGGTAGAAACACTCAAGGAGTAAGAATAATTAAATTATCTGGCGAGGAAAAAGTTGTTTCCGCCATTAAGATAGAGGATAATATAGATTAAAAATGCCAAAAACTGCTATTTATCCAGGCACATTCGATCCAATAACTTTTGGACATATAGATGTTATAAAGAAATCTTTGAAGATTGTTGATAAACTGATTGTTGCAACGACTGATAATATAGAAAAAGATTATTTGTTTTCTTTAGACGAAAGAATTGAAATATTAAATAAATCTTTGTTTAATGATTTACGACTAAGTAAAAATAAAATTAAAATTATATCATTTGATGATCTGACCGTTAAAATCTGCAAAAAGTATAAAGCATCAATTATTATAAGGGGTTTAAGAGCTGTGTCAGATTTTGAATATGAGTTTCAATTAGCCGGAATGAATAAAAAACTTGATAAAAGTGTTGAAACTATTTTTTTAATGTCGGATATAGAAAATGAAATAATTTCGTCTAAGTTTATAAAAGAAATTGGGAAATTGAAGGGTGATTTAAAAAAATTTGCAACAAAATCTGTAATAAAAGCTATTAAATCTAAATTCTCGTGAAAAGATATTTTTTAGTATATATAATAACATTATTATTTTTTATGAATACTGTTACAGCAAATGACAAAATGTTAATGAAACTTGAGACAGGTGAGGTTGAAATTCAACTATTTCCTGACGTCGCACCAGGACATGTCAAAAGGATTAAAACTTTAGCAGAAAATAAAGAGTACGATGGAGTAGTTTTTCATAGAGTTATTAATGGTTTTATGGCTCAAACAGGAGATGTGAAGTTTGGAAATTCAAAAAATTTTAATGCTGATTTAGTTGGAACTGGCGGTTCTTCTTTACCAGACCTAAAAGCTGAATTTAGTAACGTTCCACATCAAAGAGGAACTTTATCTATGGCAAGATCAATGAATCCAAATAGTGCTAATAGTCAATTTTTTATTTGTTTTGATGCAGCCCCTCATTTAGATGGTCAGTACACGGTTTTTGGAAAAGTGACCAAGGGCATGGAATTGATAGATAAAATAAAAAAAGGAAATGATCCAAACGGGTCTGTTGAAAATCCAGATAAGATTATAAGTTTTTCTGTAATTAAATAAGTAAATGAATTCAAAAAACGTTTTTTTTGAATTAATAAAAACCCACAAAGAAGCAAGACTTGGACAGATTAGAACTTCACGAGGTTTGATTGATACACCCGCATTTATGCCTGTTGGTACACAGGGTACTGTAAAAAGTATTTTTGTTGATGATATTATCAAGACAAATTCACAAATAATCTTGGGAAATACTTACCATCTTTTTTTAAGACCAGGATTAGAAATCTTAAAAAATGTTGGTGGTCTTCATCAATTTATGAATTGGCAGAAACCAATTCTGACAGACTCTGGAGGTTTTCAAATAATGTCACTATCGAAGTTTAGAAAAATTGATAAAGAAAAGGGAGCTATTTTTCAATCTCATCTTGATGGTAAAAAAATTGAACTTAGTCCAGAAAAAAGTATTCAAATACAAAAAATAATTAATTCTGATATTTTGATGGTTTTAGATGAATGTCCAAAACTCACTAATGATAAAAAAATAATTTCTAACGCCATTGATGTTTCAACATACTGGGCAAAAAGATCCAAAATTGAGTTTGATAATGCTGAAAACAAATCTCTTTTCGGAATTGTGCAGGGCGGATTGTTTAACGACCTAAGAATTGAAAGTTTAGAAAAGTTGTTAGAAATTAATTTTGACGGATATGCTGTAGGTGGATTGGCTGTTGGAGAAAAGCAAAATGAAATGTTTGAGGTTCTAGATAATATTACAAATAAAATGCCAAAAAACAAACCGAGATACCTCATGGGTGTTGGAACGCCATCAGATTTATTAGGTGCTGTTAAATCTGGTATAGATATGTTTGATTGTGTTTTACCAACCAGATCAGGGAGAACTGGTCTTGCTTTTACTTGGGATGGAAAAGTAAACATAAGAAATTCAAAATATAAAAAAGACTTGAAGCCACTAGATGAGAATACAAATTTGAGAAGTTTAAATAAATATTCAAAAAGCTATCTAAATCATTTAATTAATACCAATGAAATATTAGCGTCCATGTTAATCTCTTTACATAATATAAACTTTTACCAAGAATTTATGAATAAAATTAGAACCTCAATAAAAGATGGTACTTTCGATGATTTTTATAAAGAATATATTTTTAAATTTAATTAGATTTAAGTTATTATTTTCAAACCACATTCACTTAAGGTTTTTTTAAGGTAATTAAAACCAATTTTAGCATATTCAAATGGATTTGCTTTTTTTGGATCCTGCTCTGCTTCAACGACAAGCCAACCTTGATAGTTGTTCTTCACAAGTTCATTAAAAATAGGTCTATAATTTATACATCCATCTCCAGGAACAGTAAAAGCACCCTCTAAAAAAGCATGTCTAAAACTTAAATCCTCAGATAATGATTTTTTTAAAACTTTCTCTCTCATATCTTTGCAATGAACGTGTGCGATTTTCTCCTTAAAATCTCTTATAATCTTCAAAGAATTACCACCAGCAAATAACATATGACCAGTATCTATAGTTAATTTTACTGTATCGTTTGTTTCATTCATCAGCCTTTCAGTATCTTCATGTGACTGTATTACAGTTCCCATGTGATGATGATAGGCTAATGGCATATTTTCACCTTCTAATCTTTTTCCAACTTCATTAATTTTTTCACAGAATTTTTTCCAATCATCTTTATCTAATTTTGGTCTTTTTGATAAAGGTTTTGACTCATCGGCTTGTATTGAATTAGTGACCTCGGCAAAAACTATGCAAGGTGCATTGCAATCTTTAAATAAATCTAATTGAGTTCTAATATTTTCCATTTCATCTTTAACAGTCCTTTTTAATAGATTTGCGCCATACCAACCAGAACATAAATTAATATTGTATTTATTTAATATGGGTAATAATTCTTTTGAGGTTTTAGGAAATTTCCCTCCAGACTCAATTCCAGTAAATCCAGCTTCTCTAGCTTCAGACAAACAAGTTTCTAAAGATGTATCGCCGCCTAATTCTGGCATATCATCATTACTCCACGCTATTGGTGCTATTCCTAATTTTACTGACATATTTTTTTAATTTGTTAGAATAAAGGTTTAGATCGTCAGTTTAAACAAAAAAGTGATTACTTCATGAAAAAAAATGTTGCATTATTTGGCTTAGGTAGAATAGGGGTGATGCATGCAAAAAATATTGTATTAAATTCTAAACTAAAGCTTAAGTATGTGTACGATATAAATCAAAAAATCTCTAAAATTTATTCAAAAAAACTTAAATGTATTAATTTAAAAAATTCATCAAAAGCTTTTTCAGATAAATCAATAGATATAATTTTTATATCTTCAACAACCTCTACACATATACCGTTAATAACCAAGTCAGTGAAAAGTAAGAAGATAGTTTTTTGCGAAAAACCTTTAGATTTAAATATTAATAAAGTTATAAAATGCAAAAAATATATAAAAAAATATAAACCAAAAATTCAGCTAGGTTTTAATAGACGATATGATCCAGGTCATTATGCTTTAAAAAGATCATTATTATCGGGAAAAATTGGAAAATTAGAGAAAATTATTATTACAAGTAGAGATCCAGCTCCTCCATCTTTTAAGTATTTAAAAAGTTCAGGTGGAATTTTTAGAGACATGACAATACATGATTTTGATATGGTTCGTTTTTATCTAGGTAATGATGAAATAAAAGAAATCTTTGCAACAGCGTCAAATATTTCGAGTAAAAAATTTAATGATATTAAAGATTACGAATTAGCAACTTGTGTTCTTAAATCAAAAACTGGAGTAATTTGTACAATTAATAACTCACGACATTACAAATATGGTTATGATCAAAGAATTGAAGTTTTTGGTAGTAAGGGATGTTTAATATCTGAAAATAAAAAGAAATATAATTTTTTTATTGATAGATATAAAACAGCTTATAAATTACAACTTCAAGGTCTTGTAAATCTTGCTAATAAAAATAAAAAACCTAGAGCTTCATTTATTGACGGGGAAAAAGCTCTTCTTCTTGCTAACGCTGCATATAAATCTTTATCAAGTAAAAAAGTTATTAAAATTAGATAGTTTTTTAAAACCTAGGGTTGAATAAAAAATAACACCACCTTTTCTTTTGATATTATTTTTGTTTAAATAAAAAATATTAATTAATTAATATTAACAACAAAAGAGGGAAAAATGAGAAAAATATACTTAACTATATTAGCTTTTCTTTCGTGGGCAGCAATGTCAGTAGCATCGTTTGCTATTGATGTAATCGTTGTTTCACATGGTCAAGCTAACGATCCTTTCTGGTCGGTTGCTAAAAATGGAGTCGACTCTGCTTGCAAAGATATGAAAATCAAATGTAAGTATACAGCTCCAGGCACTTTCGATATGGTTGAAATGGCAAAATTAATTGACAATGCTGTTTCACAAAAACCAAAAGGAATTGTAATCACTTTACCTGATGCTGCAGCTCTAGGAAAATCTGTAAAAGCTGCAATTGCTGCTGGAATTCCAGTAGTATCAATGAACTCTGGTTCTGATGACTTTGCTAAATTAGGTATTAGCGCTCACGTTGGACAAACTGAGTTTGAAGCAGGTGTAGGTGGAGGTCAAAAAATGAAAGCTGCGGGCGGTAAGAAAGCTCTTTGCGTTAACCACGAAGTAGGTAACGTAGCTCTTGATAGAAGATGTGCAGGTTTCAAAAAAGGTTTTGGAGGTTCAGTAGAAATACTTGGTACTTCTAATGACCCAACAGAAATTCAAAAAGCTGTTGCTGCTAAATTAGGTGGTGTTGACACTATCCTTACTTTAGGCGCAGGACTTTCTGGTGAAGCTGCTTTAAAAGCATTAAAATCTGCTGGAAAAGTGGGTTCGATAAAACTTGGAACATTTGATATGTCCCCAGATATGTTGAAAGCTGCAGCTGCAGGAGAAGTTGAGTTTTTAATTGACCAACAACAATATCTTCAGGGATATTTGCCTATCGCAATTTTTGCTCAGTATATGAGATGGGGAACAATGCCGGCTGGTGTTGTTATGACGGGACCAGGTTTCGTTACTCCAGATAATGCTAGTAAAGTAATTAAGTGGGCTGCACAAGGTTATAGATAAAAAATCTTTAAAGAGGGCCTGGTTATAAAATCAGGCCCTTTTTTTTAAAAAAAAGTTTAAAATTATGTCAACTAAGTCAAAAAGTATTCAAAATAAATCTAGTGACGAGAGATTAAGAAAAGTTTCTAAGCTTAAAGTATTATTAAATCGACCTGAATTAGGTGCCCTTGGTGGTTCAATTTTAGTATTTATATTTTTTGGAGTTATAGCTGGTGATACTGGAATGTTCAGTGCATATGGAACAATAAACTTTTTAGAGGTATCAGCTAATTTAGGGATTATTGCTGTAGCTGCGGCTTTACTAATGATCGGTGGAGAGTTTGATCTATCTGTTGGATCAATGATCGGCTTCGCAGGAATTTGTATAGCTATACCAGCAATATATTGGGGCTGGCCTCTTTGGATGAGTATTTTATTTGCTTTTTCTATGGCTGTTTTAGTTGGTTATGCCAACGGAATTCTTGTCGTAAGAACTGGTCTTCCATCATTTATTGTTACATTAGCAATGCTATTTATTTTAAGAGGTGCAACTTTAGCTATTACAAGATTGATTACTGGAAGAACACAAGTTCCAGGATTAAGAGTTTTAGTAGAGGATGATCCAATAGCATGGATTTTTTCTGCAGATGCTTTTAAATTTATTTTTACATGGTTGGGATCTTTAGGACTAATTGAATTAAGACAAGATGGCACTCCATTAGCAACTGGAATTCCCGCATCAGTTATTTGGTGGATAGCCATGACTCTTTTTGCGACGTGGCTTTTGATGAAAACTAGATATGGAAATTGGATTTTCGCCTCTGGTGGAGACAAGCTTGGAGCTAGGAACGTTGGTGTTCCTGTAGGGAGAGTAAAAATTAGTTTGTTTATTGGAACAGCAGTTGCTGCTACTATTTATGCTTGTGTGCAAGTGCTAGATGCTGGTTCAGCAGATACAATGAGAGGTTTTTTAAAAGAATTAGAAGCTATTGTTGCGGCTGTGGTAGGCGGTTGTTTGTTGACAGGTGGGTATGGTTCGGCAATTGGTGCAGCATTTGGTGCTTTAATTTTTGGGACTGTCTCAATGGGAATTTATTATACAGATGTCGATACAGATTGGTTTAAAGTTTTTTTAGGAGTAATGATGTTAATAGCTGTTATATTTAATAACTATATAAGAAGAAGAGTAACAGAGAATAAGTAAATGTCAGACAATTTAATCGAATTTAATAATATTAGTAAATTTTTTGGTTCTGTAATTGCATTAAAGGATGTAACTATGCATATTAAAAGAGGTCAAATAATGTGTTTGTTAGGTGATAATGGTGCCGGTAAATCCACATTAATTAAAACTTTATCTGGAGTTCACAAACCAGATGAAGGAGAAATAATAGTTGAGGGCAAAAAGACTGTTTTTGACTCACCAAGAGACGCGTTAGACATGGGTATAGCAACTGTTTATCAAGATTTAGCATTGGTATCTTTGATGAGCGTAACAAGAAATTTTTTTATGGGAAGGGAACCGATGAAAGGTTTTGGTCCATTTAAAACTTTTGATGTCAAAAAAGCAAACAGCATAGCTTCTGAAAGAATGGGGCAGATTGGTATTGATGTGAGAGATCCTTCACAAGCCGTAGGAACTATGTCGGGTGGTGAAAGACAGTGTTTAGCCATTTCTAGAGCGATATATTTTGGTGCTAAAGTATTAATTTTGGATGAACCAACATCTGCTTTAGGTGTCCATCAAGCTTCAGTAGTTTTAAAATATATTGTTAAAGCAGCAAGTTCAGGCTTAGGCGTAATTTTAATCACCCACAACGTTCATCATGCTTATCCTGTAGGTAATAGTTTTACCATTTTAAACAGAGGAAAAAGTATGGGAACATTTAATAAAAAAGACTTATCTAGGGAAAAATTGTTAGGAATGATGGCTGGTGGTGAAGAACTAGACAAATTAGAAGTAGAATTAAAAGAGATTGACAGAATTGTTAAAGACTAATGCAAATAGGTATTGATTTAGGTGCGACTAAAATTGAATCAGTTCTTTTAGATGATAATGGTTCTGAATTACATAGAAGTAGAAAAGATTCACCCAAAGATTATAATGAAACTTTGGTTTCAATTACAGAATCTGTAAGGCTAATTGAGAATAAGTTTAAAAAGAATTTGAATGTTGGTGTGTGTCATCCAGGTTCAACAAATTTAGATACTGGTCTAATTCAAAATGCCTTTAATTCTCCTTGGTTAAACAACATGAAATTTTCAGATGATATTTCCAAAAGTTTAGATAGAAAAGTTTTATGCGAAAATGATGCTAATTGTTTTGCTTTATCAGAAGCTTTTGATGGTTCAGCACAACATTATAAAATAGTTTTTGGAATAATATTAGGATCTGGATGTGGTGGTGGTTTAGTTATAAATAAAAAAATTTTAGTTGGACCAAATTCCTTTGCTGGCGAGTGGGGACATGTTCCAATTGGAAAGTCTAAAAAAGAACATAATATTGAAGAATTTATATCTGGCAAAGGTTTGGAGAGACAATATTTTACCAAATTTAAAAATAAACTTGTTGCTAAAGATATATTCAAAAAATCAAGAGAAAATTCTTCAAATGAAAAAATGATCGTAAATGAATTTATAAATAACTTAGGTTTAAGTTTATCACTTATAATAAATATAATTGATCCTGACGCAATTGTTTTTGGTGGCGGTGTATCTAACGAAATACAATCACTTGAAGAGATTAAAATAATAACAGAAAAATATTTATCTGAGTTTAATAATATTAAAAAAGTAGATCTTAAAACTGTTTTTTTAAAACCAAAGTATGGAGATGCGAGTGGAGTTAGGGGAGCCGCAATTTTAAATAGACAGAATCTTATTTAAGTATTTTTATTATTTCACTATTAGAAAATTTTTTTGGAATTTTGCAGGTAGAATTAATACTAATTCTTTTTCTTTTTCTTGCAGCTTTCATAATTGATTGTATTATATCCAAAACATGAAATGATAATTCTCCATTACATCTATGTTTTTTTTTGTTTTGAATACAGTAGGCCATTTCAGCTAATCCAACTCCTCTATAATTTGCATTTATAGGTGCTTCGTTTGCTCTCAGACTTTTCTGTCTAATATTAATTTTACCTAAAAACATTTTATTTGTTTTATGTTCTTTCCAAGCTCCTCCAAGCTTTTTACATGTATAAACTGAACCTCCAAACATGTTTGGGTCTGGTACGAGTATTGAACCTTTGCTACCATATAGTTCAATATGATTTCTGTGATGTGCTATTACATCAAAAGATAGAGTAAATCTTATTATTGCTCCACTATTAAAAAAAATTGTTCCTAAGTATGTTGTTGGACACAAAACTTTTATCGATTTACCTTTTCTTGGTCCAATACCAATTATCCTCTTTTTTTTATTCCACATATAGCTTCCCCAAACTTGTTTTACTGGTCCTAATAAGTTTACTAATGCAGTCAAATAATAAGGACCCATATCAATAACAGGACCACCTTCTTTTTTTGCAAACCACGGTTCAGGATTTGGATGATAAGATTGAACTCCAGGGTAAGCAAAAATAATATTTCCTAAGTTAATTTTACCAATGAAATTTTTCTCTAATATTTCTTTTGATTTTTGATTACCACCACCTAGAAATGTATCTGGGGCGTTGCCAATATAAAGTCTTTTTCTTTTTGAGATTTTTAATAATTCCTTTCCATCTTTTAAATTTATAGCCATTGGTTTTTCAGTATACACATGCTTATTATTTAAAAGAGCTTTTTTCGAAACCTCAAAGTGCGCTTTGGGAACAGTAAGATTTAATATTATTTCAATTTCTTTATCTTTAAGCAAATTTTTCACGCTTAAAGCTTTTATTTTATAAGTTGAAGCGCATTTCTTTGCTGCTAAATGATTTATATCTGCACATTTTATAATTCTGAAATTATTAAAGTATTTATGGGCTCTAAAATAGGTTTCAGCTATGTGTCCACAACCTATAAGACCAACTTTAAAAACCTTAACCATTTGGATTAAACACCTTGTCTTTGTTTTGATTTACCTTGCAGATGTTCTTTTAGAGCTCTCTCATTTTTTTTAGTAGATGGTTTTGTTAAAGTAGGGCTCTCCCAAAATGCTGAGCCCTCTAACCATTGATATCCATCTGTTTTAATAGATATTATATAAGTTGATTTTGCCTTTTTAGCTCTTGTAAAAGCTTGTTCAAGCTCATTTATAGAATTTACATTTTCACCAGTTGCACCTAAACTTTCAGCGTGTTTAGCAAAATCTATTTTTTTAATGTTTTGAACTTTAGAACTTTCAAAAAGGCAATTAAATTCTTTACCGCCTTTGTAAAGTTGCAATCTGTTAATAACAGCATGGCCTCCATTATCACAAACAATTATAATTAATTTATGGTTTGTCAAAACTGAACTATAAATATCTGAATTGTAGAGTAGGTATGATCCATCACCAACAAAAGCTATAACTTCTTTTTCTGGATTTGCCATTTTTATGCCTAAGGCTCCTGAAATTTCATAACTCATACAGCTAAAACCCCATTCAGTTTCATGAGTATTTAATTCTCGAGGCCTCCAAACCTGCAAGACCTCTCCAACTAATCCTCCTGCTGCAGTGACAGCAATATCAGATGGATCTGATTTTCTATAAACTGCGCCCGCAACATGCGCATAAGATGGTAATTTTTGATTTGTAGGGCCACTTTCTTTATCAAGGTAATTATTCCAAGATTTAACAGCACTTCTAGATTTTTTATACCATTCGTCCGATGCTTTCCAACTTCCTAAAGCAACAGTTAAATCTTGAATACAAACTTTCGCATCACCAACAATAGATTGAGCCATATGCTTATTAGCATCAAATCTTGATACATTTATTGAAACTAATTTAAAATTTGGATTTTCAAAATTTGTCCACGATCCAGTCGTGAAATCAGCCAATTTTGTTCCAATAGCAATAGCTAAATCTGTTTTTTTCATAAAGTCGTTTGGAGCTTTTCCGCCAAATCCGCCAATAGCACCTAAAAAGTATGGATCATCTTTTTTCATAGTTGAATAACCCATTACAGTTTGTGCTGTAGGAATATTATGTTTTTTTGCAAATTGACTTAATTCTTTCATTGCATCAGAATAAAAAATTCCTCCTCCTGAAATAATTATTGGATTTTTTGATTTTTTAATTAAATCTGCTGCTTGTTTAATTTGATAATCATCAGGTCTTGGTCTTCTAATTGTATGAATCTTTTCATTAAAAAATTCTTCCGGATAATCAAAAGTTTCACCCTGAACATCTTGAGATAAAGAAATACACGCAGGTCCACAATCCGCGGGATCGATCATTGTTTGAATGGCTTGTGGAAATGTTTGAAGTATTTGTTCTGGTCTAGTGATTCTATCAAAGTATCGAGTTACATATTTGAAAGCATCATTTTGTGTTATGTTTGGATTATTAAAATGTTCAACTTGTTGTAATACAGGATCAGGCATTCTATTGGCGTAAGTATCTCCTGGTAAAAAAAGCATAGGCAATCGATTACTCATAGCAACCGCTGCTGCTGTAAGCATGTTTGTTGAACCTGGGCCAACAGAACTTGTTGCAACAAAAATTTGTTTTCTTCTTTTAGCTCTCGAAAAAGCAATACCTGTTAAAGCCATATTCTGTTCATGATGGCCTCTCCAAGTGGGAAGTTCTTTTTTATTTTCTTCTAGGGCCTGTCCTAAACAAGCCACATTTCCATGACCAAAAATTCCAAATGCACCTGCAAACAAGGGTAATTTTTTACCATCAACTAATATTTTCTGTGATATTAGATACTTAACAATCGCATGCGCACAAGTTAGTTGAATTTTTTTCATAAATTAATTAAAGTGAACCCTAAGAAATATTGTAGTTTTAAGCAATAAAAATTTAAAAATGTATTCAAAATTTGGTCAATTCATACACGGTAAATGGCAGCCATCTGAAAAAAATGAAACATACGATGTCATAAATCCAGCTACAGAGGACGTAATTGGAAAAGCATCAAAAGCTACAAAAGCAGATGTTACAAAAGCATTAAAATCAGCCGAAGAAGGCTTTAAGGTTTGGAAGAAAACTCCGCCATGGCAGAGATCATATAAAATTAGAAAAATTGCAGACCTCATGCGAGAAAGAAAGAAAGAACTTGCAAAGTGGTTAGCGCTTGAGGTTGGAAAACCATTAGTTGAGGGCGAAGGTGAAGTAGGAGGCGGAGCAGATATTTTTGAATGGAATTCTGAAGAAACTAAAAGAATATTTGGACAAACTGTTGAAAGTAGATTTGAAAATACCAGAGTACAGGTCAATTACCAACCAGTAGGAGTTGTTGCCGCTTTAATCCCATGGAACTTTCCAATAATTTTAGCATCTCGAAAAATTTCAACAGCATTAGCTGCGGGCTGCTCTGTTATTGTAAAACCTGACGTTATAACACCTGGAGCTGTTATGGAGTTAATGAATATAATTAATGATGCTGGTATTCCTCCAGGGGTTGTTAATCTTTTATCTGGAGATCCAGAAGAAGTGTCTAATGAATTAATTTCATCAAATATTATTAAAAAGGTTTCTATCACTGGATCTACAAGAGTAGGAAAACTAATATTAAAAAAAGCAGCTGATAAAGTTCAAAGAGTTACAATGGAACTTAGTGGCCATGCTCCTTTTATAGTGTTCGAAGACTCAAATATTGAAAAAGTTACTGATATGGCAATTACTTCAAAATATAGAAATAATGGACAGGTTTGTATTTCACCAAGCAGATTCTATATACATGAAAGTAAAAAAAATGAATTTGCAAAAACTTTTATTGAAAAAACGAAAAAACTTAAATTAGGTGATGGAATGAAAGAGGGCGTTCATCTTGGACCTATTACAACTAAAAAAAGATTAGAGGAAATTGAAAAATTAGTCGAAAAGACCAAAAAAGAAGGTGGCAAAGTACTTTATGGTGGTAAAAGGCCGTCTGGTTTTAATAAAGGATATTTTTATGAACCAACTATAATTGATGGCATCAAAGATAATTTTACAGTAATGACAGAAGAGCCTTTTGGGCCGATAACAGCTATTACTACTTTTAAAGATTTTGATGAAGTTATTAAAAGAGCAAACAATCATGATTGTGGTCTAGCTGGATATATTTGTACAAATTCAATGGAGAAAGCATTCAAAGCTTCAGAACAATTAGAGACAGGAGTCGTTGCAGTTAATACTCCTGTAGTAGCAACTGCGGAAACACCGTTCGGTGGTATCAAACAAACGGGATATGGTCGAGAAGGTGGCTCAGTTGGGATAAAAGATTATTTAAACATCAAATATACTCACCTAGGCTTATCTGGTTAGTAAATGAGAAAAAATAAGCTTAAAAAAATTTTTTCTGAGGGTAAAGCTGTAATAAACGGTTGGCTTCAAATACCAAATTCATTTTCCGCTGAAGTGATGGCAAACCAAGGATGGGACTCTTTAACCATTGATATGCAACACGGTGTTGTGGATTACCCAAATGCATTGCAAATGCTTCAGGCAATTTCAACAACTGATGTCGTTCCAATGGCAAGAGTAAATTGGAATGAACCTGGACAAATTATGAAAATATTAGATGCAGGATCTTATGGAGTTATATGTCCAATGGTGAGTAATAGAAAAGAGGCTGAGCATTTTGTTAAAGCTTGTCTATATCCACCGAAAGGATATAGAAGCTTTGGACCAATAAGAGGTCTTTTGTATGGTGGTGCGGATTACGGTAAGCACGCAAATGATGAGTTATTAAAATTTGCTATGATTGAGACTAAAGAAGCATTGGAAAATTTGGATTCTATAATGACTACGCCTGGTCTTAATGGAATTTATATAGGTCCAGCTGATTTAAGTTTAGCTATTGGTGAAGAACCAAGTTTTGACAAACCAGAGGGCGACAAGGTTTATGATACAATTATGAAAATACTGGAACATGCAAAAAAAAACAAAATAATTGCTGGTATACATAATATGAAGGCTGAATACGCCCAGAAAATGATAAATAAAGGTTTTCAATTAGTAACAGTTGGTTCTGACCAGAGGTTTATGTCTGGTGGTGCAAAAGAAGCTGTAAGTAAGTTTAAAAATATAGATAAAAAAGAAGGCAAGGGTTATTAATTTAAATGCAGAATAATATTGCTGTTTTACTACCTTATAAAGACCAATTCATCAAAGATAATGCTGGGTCAGCATCTATTTGGGTTAAAGATTTTTCAAAAGATAGTAAGTTAAAAAAAAACACGACCATTTTTGGTTATACATCAAACGTAAGTAAAACTTTTGATAATTTTAATTATGTAAACCTAAAATTTTCAAATTTTGGAGTTCAAAGTAAAAACTTAAAATACGTTAATAAATTCATCGACGTATTAAATAAAAAAAAATTTTCTCTTATAGAAATTCATAATAGACCTTCTTACATTCTTCATATCGAAAAGAATTTACCAAATCAAAAGTATATATTAGTAATTCACAATAATCCGCAAACACTTCGAGGTGCTGTTACACCAAAAGAGAGAAAACATCTTATAAAATTGTGTAGCAAAATTACATTTGTAAGCAATTGGGTTAAAGAAAAATTTTTTGAAGGTTTAGACATTAAAAATCACGAAAAAACACAAGTTTTATATCCAGCTATTAATAAAATTTCTAAAATGCCCAAAAAAGAAAAAATTATTACTTTTGTTGGTAAATTAAATCACTCAAAGGGATATGACACCTTTGGTCGTGCAATAATTAGAATATTAAAAAAATACAAAGATTGGAAAAGTATTGTCATAGGAGATGAGCCTAGAGAAAAGTACAATTTTAAACATGATAGACTAATTCATTTGGGATGGATTACTCATGATGAAACTTTACAGATTTACAAAAAATCTAGTATTTCTGTCGTTCCCTCACACTGGGAAGAACCATTTGGGCGTACATCATTAGAAGCGGCATCTAGAGGCTGTGCTACAATTATTTCAAAAAAAGGAGGTCTTCCAGAGACTATTCCATACGGTTTGTATCTTAACAAAATTAATCAAAATGAAATTTATAAAAAAATAAAACAATTAATTGTAAATAAAAAGTTAAGAGAGGATCTACAAAAAAAATCAATTAGCTACGTTTTTCATGATATAAAAAAAAATACAAAAATATTTGACAATTTACGTGGAGAGATAATAAATGAAAAAAATATATTTATTAATCGAAATATATCAAATTTAAAAATATTAAATATTTCAAATTTTGGTAATCGTCAGTTTAATAGACTATATTACATTTCAATCGCTAAGAAATTAGCAAATGGTTTTATAAGAAATGGTCACGATGTAATTAATTTAAGCGATAGGGATGTCGGAAAATTCAATAAATCTTTAAGAGACTTTAAGGGAACAAGTTATTTAAATACGATGATATATGAAACAGCCAAAAATTATAAACCTGATTTAATTTTACTAGGCCACTCTTATGACATTGAGAATGATACACTCGAAAAAATTAAAGATTTAAGTAAAAAAACAGTTATTTCACAATGGTTTGAGGATCATCTTGCTGATACAGGTCCTGATTTTGCTTCTAACAGAAAAAAATTACTAAAATATGATAATTTTGTTACATCAAATTTCATTACAACGCATCCGTCTACATTAGATTTTTTGAGAAAGAAAAAAAACTTTCATTATCTTCCAATTCCAGTTGACAAAAATATTGAAAAATTAAAAATTTATGAAAATAACAATCAAATAAACGATGTTTTTTTCTCAATGAGTCACGGGGTCAATAGAGGTAAATTGAAAAGAGATAAACAGGATGAAAGGCATAATTTTATTACTGACCTAATTACGGAATGTCCTAATATAATTTTTGACATATACGGATATAATAATAGAGAGCCTGTATGGGCTGAGGATTTTTATAAGGTTATAGTAAACTCCAAAATGGCTTTAAATTTAACAAGAGGTAAACCTCTTAAATATTTAACGAGTAATAGAATTGCTTCTTTAATAGGAAACGGTTTATTAACATTTATTGATAAAAGAACACAATTAAGTAATTTTTTTAATGGAAATGAAGTTGTTTTTTATTCAGGTTTAGAAGATTTAGCAAATAAAATAAACTTTTATAAATCGAATGATGAAAAAAGAATTAATGTTGCAAAAAAAGGTAGAAGAAAATATTTTGATCTTTTTGAATGTCAAAAAGTAGCTAATTACATTATTTCGAAATCATTCAATAGAGAAATTTCAAAAAAATTAAAATGGATGGATTAATTGAAAATTAAAAAAATTAAATCTAAGATTAAAAATTTAAAATTCGGGAAAAACTGTATTGTTATAGAGCCATCAAATATTTATGGTTCTAAATTTGGTAAAAACGTTTTTATTGGACCTTTCGTCGAAATACAAAAAAATTCTTATATAGGTGATAATACGCGAGTACAAAGTCATTCATTTATATGCGAGAAAGTAAAAATTGGAAAGAATTGTTTTATAGGCCATGGAACTATGTTTACAAATGATGATTTTAAAAAAGGTAAAATACATAGAGACTCAAAATATTTTAAAAAAACAGTAATTGCTGATGATGTACTGATTGGATCCAATTCAACAATTTTACCAGTTCATATCTGCAGGGGATCTGTTATTGGAGCCGGATCAGTAGTTACTAAAAATATTAAAAAAAAAGGTATCTACGCAGGTAATCCAGCTAAGTATTTGAGGAAAATTTAATTATGAAATTTACTGACGTTAATCCATTTTCTAAAAATGAACAATCAAAGATTAATAAATCTCTTTTATCAACTGTTAAAAAAGGAGACTTTATACTTGGAAAAAATGTAGAAAAATTTGAAAAAAAATTTTCTAAATTAGCTAAAGTAAAATATTCAGTTGGTTGTGCAACAGGTACAGATGCTTTAATCTTGTCTATAAAAGCTTTAGGACTTAAAAAAAAACACGAGGTGATAATCCCAGGTATGTCATATATATCAACGGGTCTAAGTTTGGCATTAAATAAAACTAAAATTTGTTTTGCTGATATTGATCCTGACACAGGATTGATATCTTTGGAGTCTATAAAAAAAAAAATTAACAAAAATACTAAAGCTATTATTCCAGTGAATTTATATGGTCAAAAGGTTGATATAAAAAAATTACGATCAATTGTAGGTAAAAAAATTTTTATTATAGAGGATAGTGCCCAATCCCATTTTGCCTTCAGTTGTTATAATTGTAGTAAAGCAGAAGAAGAAACCTGTTGTAAAAAAGAACTCAATCATTCTTACGCTGATTTATCTTGCTACAGTTTTTATCCATCAAAAAACCTTGGTGCTTATGGGGATGGTGGATTGATAACTACTAATAATATGAATTTTTACCGAAAATTAAAAATATTAAGAAATTTGGGAACTATCAAAAAAAATGTTCATGAATATGAAGGATTAAATAGTAGATTGGACACCATACAAGCATCTATTCTTTTTGAAAAAGTAAATCATACAAAAAAACATAATGATTACAGAAGAAAAATTTCAAAGTATTATGATGATGAACTGCAATTTATTAGTGAGGTTAAAACTACAGAAACTAAACCGGGATCATCTAGGCATTTATACGTTATAAGAGTCAAAAATAGAGACAGGCTTTTAAAGTATTTGAAAAAAAATGGTATAAGTTCCCAATTACATTATCCTTATAGCCTTAATAGAGCAGGGGCATTAAGGGGTAGTGTAAAAAAAGAGAGACTTCCAATATCTGAGAAATGGTCTAAAGAATGCTTAAGTCTCCCCGTTTATCCATATATGAAGTTAAGTGATGCTGAAAAAGTAGTTAAGACAATAAAAAAATATTTCAATTATTAAATGAGCCCGGGCTCACATAGTGTTTATTTGATTATTTCAAAAAAAAAAGGTTTTTATAAAACTTATGTTGGATATGCAAAAAACATTAAAAATAGACTAAATCAGCATAATTCAAATAAAGGTGCAAAAAGTACAAAAGGGAGACATTGGAAATTAATTTATAAAAAAAATTTTAAAGATAAAAGCAGGGCTTTAAAATACGAATACTTTTTAAAAAAAAATAGAAAATTAAGAAATGATATTAAATTAAAATTTATAAGAAATTATGGATAAAAAGATTATTGTAAAAGTAGCTGCTGGGTTAGGTAATCAAATGTTTATGTATGCTAACGCATTTTCTTTAGCTAAAAGGTTTGGTTATAAGTTATTTATTGATAATACATCAGGTTTTTTCCAAACTAAAAATAGAACTTTTGGGAGAGCTTTTGGATTAAATTCTTTTAATTTAACAGGGGATTTAGCAGACAAATCTGATAAATACGATAATTATATATCTCATAATTATAAAAAAATAATTAAAACTCTAAATAGATTTCAAAAAAACAAAGCTTTTTTGACCGATCCGAAAGGTTCAAACAAGAAAACTTATTACGAAAAAATCGACTATCCTTTATCTGATACGGTTTATCTTGAAGGATATTTTGAATCCGAAAAGTACTTTTTTGATCTTAAGACTGAATTAATTGAAGAATTCAAAATAAAAAACTCTTATATTAACAATAAAAATAAATTTATTAATTTATTAAGCGAAAGCAATTCAGTTTCAATCCATGTACGCAGAGATAGATTTGTTGAACCAAGTTACTTCAATGATAGAGGAAGAGAGCCAAAAAAGGATATGAGACTAGAAGATATTATTAATTATATTAATAGAGCTGTCTCATATTTTGAAAATAAAATTGATAATCCAAAATTCTTTATTTGGTCTAATAATTTTTCTGATCTAGATAAAATATTCGATAAAAATAAGTTTATTTTTGTTCAGAATAATGACTATATAAATGATTTCTATTTATTCAGTTTCGCAAAACATTTTATTGTAAGCCCATCATCATTTCATTGGTGGGGTGCGTGGTTGAACCAAAATCCTAATAAAATATGTGTAAGACCTTCTGACAATTTAAATCCTTCAAATAATAAAGATTTCTGGCCAGAGTCCTGGTCTATAATTTAACTTTATTTAAGGCGTTATTTTTAAATAAATTCGCTTCTTTAATATATCTTCTAACCATTTGAGTTGTTTTATGGCCTGTCATTGCCATAATACTTCTCTCATCAGCACCAGACTCTGCTGAAACTGTTGCAAAACCTGATCTTAAACTATGTCCAGAAAAATTTTTATTATCTATTCCTGCCATTTCTAAATATCTTTTTATTATTAGAACTACTGATTGATCAGTTAACCTGTGATTTGTTAATGATGATCCTTTTGCAAATCTTCTAAAAATTGGACCTTCTTTAATTCGTGATAAATCTATCCATTTCTTTAAGTAAGATACAGGGCAATAATCTTTATTTGAGAAGTAGGGCAGTCCTTTGATCATCCCTTCTCCAAATTGGTCTGTTTTTGATCTTCTAAGAGTGATTTTTAAACCTTCAGGTACAAACTCCAGATCTTCATAATCTATTGATATTAATTCTGTTCTTCTAAACCCGCCTCCGAAACCAGTTAAGATGATTGTTTTGTCTCTAATTTTCTTAATTTCTTTAGTTTTATCTTCATCTATTACTTTAATTATTGCTTTTAAATGATTGATTAATATGGGTTTTTTGCCCCTTTGAATACTTCCTTTTGTACGTTTAATACCCATTAGGTTCTCTATAATTATCGGATGCTTTGTATCAAGATAATGCCCTTTATGTTTATGAATCATGCTTATAGAGACCAATCTACGCCTTAAAGTACTCATTTTAGAGTCTTTTCCAGACAGATAAGTCAGATATAAAGCCACTATTTTAGGTTCTGTCGGTAATGATTTAAAACCATGCTTAGCACAGAAGGCTCCGAAGTCCTTAAAATCTGATTTATAAGCTCTTATAGTATTGCTTGCTTTTGAGCTTTTAAGGTTATTTAAAGTTTCCTCATGTAAAGCTCTTATATCTGTAACTAGTTCATTCATATCTATTACTATTGATAACAATTAATTATCACTACAAATATAATAGATGATTTTTAAAGTCAAGTGATTAAATATAAGGTGATGTTCGAGTCTAGAAAAAGAATTGTCATGGACAGAGGTCCAAGCTGGCCAGATTATGATAAAGCTGAGCCATTTATGGTTAGATACTATCCCTTATTTCGTAAAAGACCTAAATGGTTCCCTTTCAATATCTTCATTCACCAGATCTTAAAGAGTGATAGAGGCGATTTACACGACCATTATTGGTCTTATTTGACTATTGTAGTTAAGGGTGGATATTGGGAAACAAGGGAAAACGGGACTTTTTGGAGAGGGCCTGGCTATATCGGTTATAGAAAGGGCACAGATAGACATAGTTTAAAGATCCCAAAGGGTAAATCAGCCTGGACAATCATATTTGTGGGTCCCAATAAAGGTTCAAAAAAGTACTCAAGTTATCAAAAAAACCCCTAAAAAAGGGGTGTTTTATGGCCAAAAAACTCTTATTTTTCAACGTTTTTTGCAATCTGAGGGTGTAATTTTATAAAAATATAGGTTTTATGCGGTCTATTAGAGCCTATATGTATACATCACAAAAATAGGCCTATATATGGCCCATTAAACGCTATATTCTGATACTGCATTGCTCCCCTATTTCACTAACAATAATGATAGTTTCCTGGCAAGCTACTAAATAATAAACTCTAAAAAGCGTTATTTTAAGCCATTTTTAAGTACAAGACCTTATTATCAGATAAACAACATGAGATATGATATTTTTTATGAATTACCATTGGTTTCGCGATAAATTATAAATCTAAAATATCAATTTATTCAATAAAAACAGATATATAATTAAATAACTTAAAGTGATACTTTAAGATAAAATAGACTAATTAAACGAAATACTTGAGAGATAAAAATACGACAATAGGTAAAGTGAAAAACGAAATGGTGGTAGACACAAAAATAGTGCTAGCGATGCTATCAACGACCTTTTTAGGTGAGTACATAGAGCCCACTAAATAGGTTAAAATCGCACTAGGCATAGAACTTTGAATAAATATTACACCAGCCTCTACCCCAGACAAATTAAAGGCATAAATGATTAACAGACCAATAATTGGACCAAAAAACATTCTGGTAAATGAGTTTATTAATGAAAGCTTAAATGAAAATACTTTTAATTTAGTAAGAGCAATTCCTAAAGCCATTAAAACCATAAATATAGTTGCATAAGATATCAAGTGGGTAGCGTTTTCTAAAAAGGTAGGAACCTTTAAATCAAAATATAAAAAAATAAAAGCAAATAAAATTCCGTAAATTGGGCCATTTCTAAATAGTATTTTAAAATCTAATTTCTTTTTTGCTAGAAAAATACCCAAAGTAAAGTGCAAAAGCATTATTACTGATGCAATAGCTCCAGCGATACCAAAACCTGTATTACCATAAGCAAATAAACAAACAGATAAACCAATATTCCCATTGTTTGGAAGAATTAAAGGAGGTAATTCATAGATAATATCTCTTTTCGTTAAAATTAGCGTAATGATCCCTACAAAAGCAAAACCAGATACCATAATTATTTTATAAGTGAAAAATTCAATAAAGGTTTCAAGATTAACGCCGGTTGATGTAAGTGAATAAAATATTAGAGCTGGCGTTCCGAATGTTCCAGTTAACTTAGTAATAAAATCAGTGTCAAATTTAGGGTTTTTTTTTCCAAAATAAAACCCAATACCAATAACTAGGAAAACAGGAAAAAATACATCGACAAGCTTAAGGTAAATCTCCATTAAGCTCTTACATCAGATTTAGTCGGTTTTCTCAAGGGTTTATTAAAACCTATGGCCTTTTCAAATTCATTTAAACGTTTGTATATAGATCTTAGTTCAGTAATTCTCGTCCAATTTTGCAAAAACAAAGAAAAACTACTTTGAACTTCTCTAAAAGCACTAGATGTTTGAATTAATACACCGAGAGTCATAGCACCTGTAAATAAACCTGGTCCCATCAAAAGGTATGGCACTATAATCATTGTTTGGTTGTACATAATCAACCAAAGATCAAAATAACCGTAATGTAAAAAAAGTCTGTGGTAATTGAATTTTATACCGGTAAATAACTCTAATACTGTTGGTGGTTTAACATAGTTTTGTCTATCATCTTCACCATAAACTAATTCTTTTCTGAAGGCAGCTTCTACTTTTTGATTATTATATTCAAGACCTGGCAGTTTTATACCAACTAACCAACTAATTACTAGTCCGCCCAAACTAGCAGTAAGTGAAACCCAAACTAAAGAACCGGAAACATCTTTAAAAAATGGTATTACAACGTTTGATGATAACCCCCACAGAATAGGAATAAATGCTATTAAAAGCATTATTGCTCTAACAACCTGCAGACCTAAACTTTCAACAATTTTGGCAAAATTCATACAATCTTCTTGTATTCTTTGTGATGCACCCTCTACTTTAGCGTCAACTTTTTTCCAATACGGCATATAAGAAAAAGTCATAGCTTCACGCCATCTAAAAGCCCATAATCTAGTAAAATAATTAGTGACCGTGTAGATCATTACATATGGGATAGCCAACTTCATAAATAGGAAAATACCATCATAAAATTCAGATATATCTCTTTCGGTTGCTTTTTGAAGTAGATCGTAGAAACCTTTGTACCACTCATTAATTTGAACATCTATCCAGGTTTGAGCAAGCAAAGATAGAAAAATAAAAAATGCACCTCCCCATGACCATAACATCCATTTCTTTTCGGTAAAAAAACTTCTCCACATACTAATCTTTCAAAAAATTATCAGCGTATGATTTGATTATAAAATTTGATTTTTTGGGTTCTATAACTTCGAAACTAATATTATTTTTTTTTGCATATTCTATAGCTTTTTCTTTTGTTGAAAACTTCAACGATACTTCACCTAGTGTATCTTCTCCAGACTCCCAACCCATTAGTGGATTTGTTTTTGTATTTTTTGAATCAAATGCAAGAACCCATTTTTTGGTTTTGCCCCTACCCGATTGCATTGCTGTTTTACTAGGTATAAAAATTTTTGCTCTTTTCATATTAGTTCATTGGTAAACTACAGACTGATCCTGATGCTTCTTTGTTATTTATATTTATTTTAAAATTTTGAGAGACATTACAATGCTCAAGATTGATCATAGCTATACCGACTATCATTTTGAACCTGGGTGAATAAACGGCAGATCTTAAATGTCCGATAGTTTTTTTATTTTCATTAACCAGTTCTATTTCTTTTGTTAAATTAATCTTTTTTCCTTTTATTTTTACACCCATTAGTTTTCTTTTAATGCCTTCCGACTTTGCTTTTTGTAATGCTTTTTTTCCTAAAAATTCAATATTGCTACTTAGATTAACATATTTATCTAATCCACATTCAAAAGGATTATCATTATTATCCATATCGTTACCATAGGACAACAAAGCACCCTCTATTCTTTCAATAACATTTGGACAACCTGGTTTTAAATTGAATTTTTTACCAACTTTAATAATATAATCATAAAGTTTAAGACCTGACTTCAAATTTTCAACGTAGATCTCGTATCCACCTTGTTTTGAAAAACCGGATTTTGATATCATAAAATCTATGTCTTCGAATTTAAAATAATTAAAATTAAAAAACTTAAGCTTACCGATCTCATCTCCGAAGACTTTTTTCATTACATCTAACGATTTAGGTCCTTGTACTGCGAGAGTAGAAATTTCTGTCTCATGAATTTTTACATTTAAATTCATTGAGTCAGCAATTCCTTTCGCATAAAGTAAAACATCTGAGTCCGCTATACAAATTCTCCATTTCATATCTTCTACTTTTAAAACCAGAGGATCATTGATCATATTACCATTTCCATCTATCAAAGGAACGTAATAACATTTGAGTACTTTAGCACCACTTAGGTCCCTGCAGGTCATAAGTTGAACTAATTTATTAGAATCACTACCGCTAACTTCAATTTGCTTTTGAACAGAGACGTCCCATAATTGAACATCTTTTTTTAAATGAAAATATTCATCTTCGAGAGACTTAAAATAAGTTGGTAATAACATGTGATTATAAACAGTATAACCGCCTACTCCATAACTTTCTAATCTGGAGGTGTATGGGGTTATTTTAACTCTTCTATTTTTTGAAATTTCAAATTTTTTCATCTATTTAAGATATTTTTTTGAGCGTTTTAGTAATATTAATATTCATGTTGTCAAAAATATTTCGTTCATTACTTTTGATATTTTTATAAATATAATTAACAAGTTTTGATAATGGTTCTGCAAGATCTATTTCGGGAATCTCAAGGCTATATTTCGCTTGTTTAGCTTTCTTAAAATATATTTTAATTTTATACATAGATTCATTTTCATCACAATAAATAATCGCATTCTTAAATTTAAATTTCATAAGTCGAATTTTTATAGGGGAAATCCAAGTATTTTTAATAAAAACATTTAATTTATTTTGATAAGTTAAGTTGATAAATGCTGTATCAGATCTAGGAGACTGTGCATTGTTAATTTTTAAAGATTTTGATTTTATTGGGTTTTTTTTTAGTAAATAAAATAAAATTGATAGATCGTGAACTGCTAAGTCCCAAACCACATTAACATCTTTTCTCACAGGTGCTTGTTCTCTATAAGACTCTACTTCATTAAGTTTGCCAAACCTATTGCTCTCAATGATCTTTTTTATGTAATTAATAGAACCTGAAAAAATAAACGGGTAATCAACAAATATTTTCTTTTTATTCTTTTTTGAAATTTTTTCTAAATTTTGTATCTCTTTTTCAGATAATGAAATTGGTTTCTCAACTAAAATATGTTTTTTCATCATAAGTGCAAACTTAGATATTTGGAAATGTGTGTTTGTAGGTGTGGCTATAACAACTATATCGATATTATTTGTAATCGATTTTTTATAATCCTTTGAAGTCTTTATAAATGGAAAGTCTTTTTTTGCTCTTAGTAAATTTGATTGGGATTTATCTGAGACAGTTGCTAGCTTAAAAAAATTTGAATTTTGAAAATTTCTAGCTAGCTTTGGTCCCCAATAACCATAACCTATAAGGCATACTTTTAATTTATTCATTTTTTAAAAATTCAGCCACCTTTTCTCTCATTTCAAAAGCATTTTCAAGTATTATCATGTGACCACAGTTTTTAATGATATGAACTTTCGAACCAGGAATTAATTCAGCAAATTTTTTTCCATTTTCCAATTTAATCATTTTGTCCATTTCGCCAAAAATAAACAAAGTTGGAGATTTAATATTTTTTACAGCTTTAAGACCATTTTTATAGTTGTTACAAGCTATTAAATCTACGGCTAATACCTCTCGTACTTCTCTTGTTGAGTTTAAAATTTTTTGCAATGGATTGCCTCCTATAAACTGTTTTGAATTACCGTAACCCCATTTCATCATTAAATTCAAAGACTCCATATCACCTGACAAAGATAAATCAATTAAGCTCTTATTAACCGGAATTTCATATGCACCGGCAACAAAAACTAACTTTTTAATCTTTTGTGGAAATCTTAATGAAAATTCTAATGCGACCAGGCAACCCTGAGAATGACCAACAATTGTTACTTGATTAGTGCCAATTTTATTTAATAACTTATCTAACCAAACTGCAATTTCTTCTATACTTTTTAAACTCTCTCCCTCAGAATTTCCATGGCCTGGGAGATCTATTGTAAGTACATTAAAACCAAGTGAAGAAATATACTGCTCAGTTAATGACCATACAACGTGAGACTGCCCGCTGCCATGCAATAAAATAACTGTTTCTTTATTTCTATCGAAGGTAAGTCCCGCATCAGATGCAAAAACTTTTTTTTTATCAACTTCAATAATCAACTTAATTCCTTAGCTTTAGCTCTAAGCTCGTACTTTTTTATCTTCCCAGTAGATGTTTTTGGAAGATCTCCAAAAACTATTTTTTTTGGAATTTTAAACCCAGCAAGTGTCTCTCTACAGAACTTAATGATTTCTTCTTCTGTAGCTTTCTTTTGTGGTGATAGTTCAACAAATGCACATGGAGACTCACCCCACTTTTCATCAGGTTTTGCTACAACAGCTGATAAAGACACTGATGGGTGTTTAGAAATAGTATTTTCTATTTCAATAGATGATATATTTTCACCACCAGAAATAATTATGTCTTTTGATCTATCTTTAATTTGTATGTAGCCATTAGGATGCATTACAGCTAAATCTCCTGAATGAAACCAACCATCTTTCATAGACTTTTTCGTTGCATCCTTGTCTTTAAAATAACCTTTCATCACGACGTTTCCTCTAATCATAATTTCTCCTATGGTCTTGCCGTCATTAGGAACTGTTTTCATATTTTCTGGATTCATAACTTTAACATCTTCCGTGTTTGGATAACGAACACCTTGACGTGAACTTATATCAGCTTTCTCATCTTCATTAAGTTCATCCCATGCACTATTCCAAGCACACTGAAGAATATGACCATAGGTTTCGGTTAATCCATATACATGCATAACCTCAAAGCCTAATTCTTTCATTTTTTTAAAGATTATACTTGGTGGTGGTGCAGCTGCAGTTAAAACATAAACTTTGTGATTTAGTTTTATCTGTTCTTCTTTTGGTGCATTTGCCAACATATTTAGTATAATCGGAGCACCTCCAAAATGAGTGATTTTATGTTCTGAGATTAGCTCAAAAATTTCTTTAGCTCTTATATTTCTAATACAGATAACACGAGCATGTAGCATTGCTAAAGTCCAGGGATAGCACCAGCCATTACAATGAAACATCGGTACAGTATAAAGAAAATTTAATCTATTTGGCATATTCCATGCAGTTACACTACCTGTAGCCATTAGGTACCCACCCCTGTGATGATAAACTACACCTTTAGGATTACCAGTCGTTCCTGATGTATAATTTAATGAAATTGCCTGCCACTCATCATCTGGTCTTTTCCAAATAAAGTTTTCATTTCCCGTATTAAGAAAACTTTCATACTCAAGATCTCCAATTTTTTTTGCATCTTTTAAATTTTCTTGCTTATCAATAATATCTATAACAGAAATTTTTTTATTTGTTGCTTCTAGCGCTTTTTTTACAACTGGACTAAATTGTCTATCAACAATTAGAACTTTAGTATCTGCGTGATTTAAAATATAACCTACCGTCTTAGCGTCTAATCTTGTATTAATTGTATTTAATACTGCCCCAGTCATTGGGACTGAATAGTGAGCCTCAAATAGTTCAGGTGTATTTGCTGCCATAATAGAAACAGTATGACCCTTTTTTACCCCATGTTTTTCTAATGCACTGGCAAACTTAATTGCTCTCTCGTAAACTTGTTTCCATGTGTAGACTCTTTTTTTATAAATTATAGCCTCATAATCTGGGTAAATATCTTTTGTCCTCTCTAAAAAAGTTATAGGGGTTAAAGGAACATAATTTGCTTTATTTTTTTCAAGATTCTGTTCGTAATTGTTCATTTCAATTAAAATTCGCTTTCATCATTGATTTACTTCCTGTTACTGCTGATAAATAATGACTTTGGGCTCTTGGTAAGATTTTATCAAAATAGTAAGTTGCTGTATTTATTTTATCTTCGAAAAAAGATTTATTAGTATCATATTTATCATAGCTAACTTTAAGAATTTTTAGCCAAGAATGAGCTAGACCCAAATAACCTAAAACCTTTAAATAATCATTACAGGCAGCACTAACATCATCTTTTGAATTTTTATTTTTTTCAATAAGCCAGGATGTAAAATTATTTATAAGTTCAACATATTTTTGAAATTTCTGAACAAATAATACTAGTTCTTTATTTTTTTCATACTCTTGTATCTCTTTTGTAATTTGGGCTATATAGTTATCATAAATATTATTATTGAGAATTTTTCTAAAAACTAAATCAATAGCTTGAACTGAATTTGTTCCTTCATATATTGGAGTAATTCTATTATCTCTAAATAATTGCTCAATACCTTGGTCTTTAGTGTAACCATATCCACCAAAAACTTGTATCGCATCATTTGTTATTTCCACTCCTATATCCGTAAAAAAAGATTTTATAAGTGGTGTCATCATAGAAACCATGTCATTAGCATTTTTTTTGATTGTTGTGTCAGAATGGTTTAAACTTACATCAATTTGTTGAGATACCCAAAAAGCTAAAGACCTTTGCCCTTCTATTAATGATTTCATGTTCATTAAACTTCTTCTAATATCTGCATGCTTAATTATTAAATCTGCATCTTTATTGCTACTATTATTTGCTTTACCCTGTTTTCTCTCTTTAGCGTATGAAAGAGCGTTTTGGTATGCTGTTTCCGATATACCTAAACCTTGAATACCTACGACAATTCTTTCTAAGTTCATCATAGTGAACATAGAACTCAAACCTTTATTTTCTGGTCCAATCATATAGCCAGTTGCATTTTCAAAATTCAGAACACAAGTTGGGGATCCCTTAATTCCCATTTTTGTTTCTATTGAGCCAGTATTCACTCCATTTCTTGGACCAATTGATCCATCATCTTTAACAACAAATTTGGGAACAAGAAATAAACTAATACCTTTTGTTCCAGATGGAGATCCGGGCACTCTTGCTAAAACTAAATGTATTATATTTTCAGTTAAATCATGATCTCCTGAAGTAATAAAAATTTTTTGTCCGCTTAACTTATAAGAATTATCTTTTTGTTTGACAGCTTTGGTTTTTAATAGACCCAAATCTGTGCCACAATGAGACTCGGTAAGACACATTGTGCCGCTCCATTTACCTTCAACAATTTTTGGTAAATACTTATTTTTGATTTTTTCATCTGCATGATGAAGTATACAATTATATGCTCCAATACTTAATTCACTATAAAGTTTGAAAGAAAGACTAGAAGATGAAAGCATCTCTTCAAAAAACGTACTGACTGTCTTTGGCATACCTTGACCACCATACTTTGGGTCACAAGATAGCGATGTCCATCCATCTTCTATAAATTTTTTATAAGCTTCTTTATATCCCGGTGGAGATCGAACTATTCCATTTTCATAAACACAAGGCTTTTCATCCCCAATTTTTGCTAGAGGTAAGATTAATTCCTGATTAATTTTAGCAGCTTGTTGCAGAATATCTTTAACTAAATCAGAATTTATTTCTTTGTATTTATCTATTTCTTTGTAGTTTTTATTATCTTTTAAATGATCAAATAAAAACATCATTTCCTCAACTGGTGCATTATATATAGGCATTTAATTTATAAGTGGTTTTCCTGTTTTTAAAGTATGAACTATTCTATTTTGAGTATTTTGAGTTTCTAATAATTTCATAAAACTATTTAATTCAAGATTATACATTTGATCTTCGGAAATTTCTTTATTTTTTTCAGTCTCTCCCCCACTCAATACATATGCTAATTCTTTACCAACTACCATACCATGATCTAATATCTTTTTATTATTATATAATTCGTCAAGTTTCTTTTGCATTTTTTGTCTCACATGATTACCTGATAATTTAAATTTGCATTCAATAGGAGGGTTAAATTCTTTATTTTTTTCAATAAATTTTTTAGCTACCTCAAAAAGATTGTTTCGATTGATAATAACCTCATGGTTGCTATCTAAAAATAAAAGAGGTTTTGCCTCTTGCGGTGAAGTGGCTGTTTTGGCATAACCGATAATATCAAACACCTTAAGTGATGCAAATTCTGGATCATTTTTTGACTCGTCAGTTTGAGTCCAACGCCATAAAAGCTCTTTACAGCCTCCACCTGCAGGAACCAAACCAACAATAGTTTCAACTAAACCCATAACTATATTTGTATGAGAAACTACGTAATTACTCTGCAACAATACTTCTTCGCCACCGCCAAGAGCTAAACCAGAGGGTGCGGATATAACTGGATTTTCACAATACTTTAAATGTTTACAAGTTTTTTGAAAATACTTTATAAATTTTTCAACAGATTTCATATCTCCCTTTTTAACAAATTCCATAACATAATTAAGATTAACTCCTGCGGAAAATTGCATGCTCTCATTTATTATAATCAGCGGTTTGTCGGTGGCATTCATTAGAGCGTCCATAGAATTATAATCTAAAGCATTGGCTTTTGTATTAAATTCAACAATATTAAAATCATTAAATCTAAAAATTTCTGCAGAATCATTTTTATCTACCTTTGTAACTAATCTTTTAATTTTGCCGAGAGTTTGAATATTTGTATATTTTTGACGTTCTTCGTAAAAATTTTTAGATCCTTTGTTTTTAAGATTTTGTAAAAAGGGGTTTAGTTTTGTATTACCTAGTTTTGAAAAAAAATTATCCAAACCAATCGACTCTAGCATTTCAAAAGGTCCCATAGACCAATTAAACCCAAGCCTTAGTGCTTCATCAATATCGTTATACTGTTTTGTTATTTGCGGCACTAAAGATGATGAATATAGAATTATTTTTGATATTACTGACCATGCATATTTTCCATATTTATCATTCCTATTAATTAATTTTAAAAGATTTACTTTTTCAATATTTAGTTCAATCTTTTTCGACGGAGAATAAGTATTTTCATTTATATTAAGAGCTTCAAGTATTTTCTTATTATTTTGTTTATTTATTCTATAAAAACCACCCTTCCCTTTACGACCAGTGTATCCACTATCAATTAAAGTTTTGATAATTGGGATTCCGTCTACAACATTTTGAAAATCATCTTTTGGATCCAATTCTTTTTTAAAACTTTTAAGAACATCTGACATTAGATCGATGCCTATTAAATCATACAATGCAAAAACACCTGTTTTTGGGACTCCCATAGGCCTTCCAAATACAGCATCAGCTTCTTCTATTGAAAGTTTCATTGAAATAGCTTCTGTCATAGCAATTTGCATTGAATAGACTCCAATCCTATTTCCTAAAAAACCTGGTGTATCACCACATAAGATTACACCTTTACCTAGATTTTTTTCACAAAAATCTTTCAGCAATTCTATTTTATTTTTATCGTTGTTTTCTTCACTGACAATTTCAAGAAGCCCCATATATCTTACTGGATTAAAAAAATGTGTTATACAAAAATCTTTTTTATCATTTTCATTTAATTTTTTAGATAATATTTTAAGGGGAATTGTTGATGTATTGGAAGAAACTACGGAATTTTTCTTTCTTTTATCAAATATTTTTTTATATATATCATGCTTTATATCAATTCTTTCTACAACTGCTTCTATAATCCAATCTGCATCAGAAACTTGATCAAAATTTTTACTTATTGTACCTATTTTTAATCCATCAATTTTAGATTTTTCAAATAAAAGTGGTGGTTTTGATTTTAATATTCTCTCTCGTGCTTTTTCTACGATTTCATCCTTTAAATCGAGTAGTACAACTGGAATATTTGCATTGCATAAATGGGCGGCTATACCACTTCCCATTGTTCCTGATCCGATAATAACGACTTTGTTAATTTTCATAAAATGGTCGGGGCGGCAGGATTTGAACCTGCGACCCTCTGGTCCCAAACCAGATGCGCTACCAGACTGCGCTACGCCCCGAAAGGTTATTTATATAGATGAATAAATGAATTTTATCAATTGAAACATAAGTGCAATCAATATAATTGAGATATAATTAGTATTATGATTCAACATATATCAAAACCCTTTAAATGGTTTTTTAAATTAGAGGCTGCATCGGGTCTTGTTTTACTTTTTGCTGCAATAATTGCATTATTTGTCAGTAATAGTGAATTAGCATCTATCTATTATGATATTTTAAACTCTTATTTTGCTCTTGGTTTTGGAGAATTTAAATTAAAACTATCTGTATTACACTGGATCAACGATGTTTTGATGGCAATATTTTTCTTTTTGGTTTCTTTAGAGATAAAAAGAGAATTTATTCAGGGAGAATTATCAAACCCAAAACAAGCATCGCTTCCAATAATTGCTGCTGTTGGTGGGATGTTAGTGCCAGCTTTAATTTACGTTGCTATCAATTTTGGAAATTCTGAAACTCTAAAAGGATGGGCGATTCCATCAGCTACCGATATAGCATTTTCTTTAGGTGTATTATCTTTACTTGGAAAAAGAGTTCCAATTTCTCTAAAAGTTTTTTTAACTGCTTTAGCTATTATTGATGATTTGGGTGCAATTGTGATAATTGCCTTTTTCTATTCTGGAAAAATACAAGCTATGTATTTAATACTAATGTTAGTATCAATCATCATCTTAATAATTTTTAATAGATTAAATATAAGAAGCTTTATTCCTTATCTCATAGTTGGGATTTTTTTATGGGACTTTACTCATTCATCTGGTATTCACGCAACTATAGCAGGAGTTTTATTGGCTTTAACGATACCACATAAAGATAAAAAAAATGAAAGCTCTCATAAAAATTCAATGCTAATTAAACTTGAACATGCAATCTCACCATATGTTGCTTTCGGTATTATGCCAATCTTTGCTTTTGCAAATGCCGGGGTTTCTCTTGAAGGATTAAGTATAGCAACCTTAATGAATCCAGTGCCATTAGGAATTTTATGTGGGTTATTTTTCGGTAAACAATTTGGTGTTTTCATTTTTTCTTATGTTTCAATCAAATTAAAATTTGCTGAGATGCCAAATGACTCGGATTGGTTAAAATTATACGGCGTAGGTGTATTAACGGGAATCGGCTTTACAATGAGTTTATTCGTCGGAAATTTAGCGTTTGTTGACACAACTCAATATTTAAGTGGTGTTAAAATAGGTGTGCTATTAGGTTCTCTTGCCTCAACTCTTTTTGGGTATATGTTAATTTTATTAAGCAAAAAATAAAAATAATATGTTTAAATCAAAATTAATACTTTTAGTTATTATGATTTCTCTTTTTTCATCAAAACTCAACGCATCATACGAAAAACTGGCGTTTGATTTCTCCTTCAAAGATCTTGATGGCTCAGAAATGAAACTTGCTGATTTTAAAAATAAAGTGATGGTTGTTACTAATGTAGCAAGTTATTGCGGTTTTACCTCGCAATATGAAGATCTTCAAGAAATTTGGGAAAAGTATCAAAGTAAAGGAGTTGTGGTAATAGGCGTGCCTTCAAATTCTTTTAATCAGGAAATGGAAACGAATAAAGAAATTAAAAATTTTTGTGAAGCAAAATTTGGAATTAGTTTTCCAATGACTGAAAAAGTTAAAGTCAAAGGTAGTGAGGCACACGAATTTTATAAATGGGCAAATAAAAATCATGGTAAAAGTGCTGTGCCAAAGTGGAATTTTCATAAAATTATAATAGGCAAAGATGGAAAGATCTTTGATACATTTTCATCTATGACTAAACCTACATCAGGTAAATTTGTAAAAGTTATAGAAGAAGCTCTTAACAAATAAACTAGATTTTTAATTTCATACCGTCATAAGCAGGCAAGATATTTTTTGGAAGATTTTTTTTTAAAAAATTATAATCTAGTTCTGTATGAAGGTTAGTTAAAATTGTTTTTTTGGGCTTTAAAAAAGTGCTTATTCTTATGCTAGTTTCTAGATTAAAATGTCCAGGATGTCTTTTAAATTTAAGGCAATCTATTATTAAATAATTTAATTTTTTTAGATTATTTAAATCTGAAGGATTAATATTACTACAATCACTAAGGTAGGCTGTTTTGTTAAAAACATAAGCTGTCGAAGTAATTTGTCCATGTTCAACTTTAAATGTATCAAAAGATATTTTATTTTTACCTTTCTTAATCATTTGTTTCTTCTTGATTAAATTAGGTTTCATTATTGGAGTATATCCTTGACCACCATAAAAACAGAAATCATACTTTTTTTTTAACGCCTTTAACGTCCTTGCGTCTGCATAAATATCAATCCTTTTTTTATATTTCCAAAAAAAAGGTCTCAATTCAAATATACCACTTGTCTGATCTGAATGTTCGTGTGTGTATAGAACACAATCAACATCGTTTATTTTATTTTTAATAAATTGCTCTTTAATATCTGGAGACGTATCAATTAAAACTGATAAATTACCTTTTCTGATAAAAGCAGAACATCTTGTGCGTATATTTAGTTTATTTTTTTTATCACAATTTCCCCAGTGGTTATTTATCCAAGGTGAACCCAATGAGCTTCCGCAACCTAAAATAATTAATTCCATTTCAAATATTTATATTAAATAGTTTTATAAAATTATTGGATGTAATCATGGAAAAGTTTTCCTCTGTCTCGTTTTTTAAATTTGCTAAGAATTTTAATGTATATTTTAAATTACCAGGTTCATTTGTCTTTCCACGCAAAGGTTCTGGTGACAAATAAGGAGAGTCTGTTTCTATAAGTATTCTATTATTAGGAATAGATTTAAATGTATTTGCTAAGTCATTACTTTTTTTAAATGTTATAATTCCACTTGCTGAAAAATAACAATTTAGACTCAAAAGTTTATGTGCAAAATCTTTATTACCTGTAAAACAGTGCATTAGAATGTTAAAACTTTTATTTTTAAACTCGCTAGATAAAATATCAAACATTTCATTATCAGCAGATCTTGAATGTACAATTAATGTTTTTGATGTTTGTTGGCTAGCGTGAATATGTTTGATGAAACATTCTTTTTGAATATTCTTGTCTGAATGATTATAATAAAAATCCAAACCAGTCTCTCCAACACCAATTAAATTTTTGTTTAAGCTTAGATTTTCTATTATCTTTTCAACCTTCAAATCTTCATAATTTTTAGCCTCATGAGGATGTATACCGTAAGAACCAAAAATATTATTATAGTTTTTCAATATATTTAAAATATTTTTGAAGCTTTGATCAGTAGTAGAAATAGTTAAGAAATATTTTACTCCATTGTTATTTGCTCTTTCAATAACATTTTTTAAATTATTAAATAGTGGCTGATAGTCTAAATGGCAATGTGAATCAATTATCATTTTTAATTTTCTTAAACAAGATACCGGGTTTTTTAATACTTAAATCTATTTTTAAATATTTTAAATTTAATAGACAATCAAGATTAAAATCATTCTTTGGTACGCCGAGACAGTCTAATACTTTTTGAGTTGAGTCAGATATTATTGGATATAATAGAATGCTAATAGATTTTATTTGATTCAGAACTGTATAAATAACTGCATTCATCCTGTCTATATTAACTTTTTTCAAGTCCCATGGCTTTAGATCATTAAAATACTTATTAGCACTGAAAGAAAAATTTATAACTTCTTTAATATATTGGTTTAAATCTTGTTTATTCATTAAATTTTGTAAATCAGGAATTTTCTTTATGAGATTTTTTGTAATAATTTCATCTTCTTTTGAAAGATTTGTATAATTTGGAATTTTTGAGTCACAATTTTTTTCAACAAATGAAAATACTCTTTGGCATAAATTACCATAATTGTTTGCTAAATCATTATTAATACATTCATGTAAACTTTTTAATGAAATACTTCCATCGTTTCCTAAGGAAACCTCCTTAACTAAATAATATCTTAAAGGATCTATTCCATATTCATTTATTATTTCTAAAGGATCTAGAATATTTCCAAGAGATTTAGACATTTTTTTTTCATCCGATAATATCCATCCGTGGCCATAAACTCTTTTAGGTAAAGGTAGTTTAGCAGCCATCAGAAATGCAGGCCAATAAATTGCATGAAAACGTAAGATATCTTTTCCAATAATATGAACATCAGCCGGCCAAAAATTTTTATATTTTATATTATTTTGATCTGGAAAATCCAAAGAACTCAAATAATTTGTCAAAGCATCAAGCCAAACATAAATAATATGTTTATTATTTTTCGGTACAGGTATACCCCATGAAAATGATGTTCTGCTTACAGACAAATCTCTTAAACCACCTTTTACAAATTCAACGACTTCATTTCTACGTGATTTTGGAAGAATAAAATTGGGATTTGATTGATAGAAATCAAGCAATTTTTTTTCCCAGGAAGATAATTTAAAAAAAAAAGACTCTTCTTCAACCCACTCCACTCTTGATCCAGAAACTTTTGCAACTTTAATGTTATTTTTTGACTCAATTTCATCACTGTCATAATATGCTTCATCTGAAACTGAATACCAGCCGCTATATTTTGATAAATAAATATCATTTGATTTTACTAATCTATTCCAAATTTCGTTTACTGCTTTATGATGTCTTTTTTCTGTAGTTCTAATAAAATCATTATTAGAAAGATTGAGTGTTTTGCTTAGACTTTTAAATTTGAGGGATAACTCATCACAAAAAGCTTTAGGTTTTTTAGAATTTTTTTCTGCTTCCCTTTGAATTTTTAAACCGTGCTCGTCAGTACCAGTTAAAAATCTTACATTATAATTTTCTAATCTTTTAAACCTCGCAAATATATCAGCAATAATACTTGAATATGCGTGACCCATATGAGGTTTACCAGATGGATAATATATTGGAGTTGTAATATAAAAATTTTTACCTGACATAATTTAAATAATTTCTAAATCGGTTGTAAACATTAATATTATTTAAGTTAAACTTATAATATCGAATTAATAAACTATTTATTTTATTTTTAATATCTGCGATATAAATATGGTTTTTATTTTTTTTAGATAATTCTAAAAATTTTATATCTATAAGAAATAATAAAAAATTAATATAAATATCTTTTTTAGTTTTGTTAAACATTTTTAGAATTTCAGAAGATACTTTGTCGAATTCATTTAAAGAAGTGATTTCAAGTTCTTTTATTATAGGATCAAATTTAATTAAATTACCAGGTGATGTATATTTTATATAATTATGTGTAAAATTCTCTTCAATTTCAAAATGTAGTTTAAGATGGTTAAAAATTAGTTTTTTTTGCTCTGAGGACAAAAAAAGCTTAAATTCCAGAGATCGTGAGATTAACGTTTCAATTACCTTATTACATTTATTATTTATCAAAAAGAAGTAATCATAATGTGAGGGTTCTTCTATTAATTTTAAAAGAGCGTTGGCTGAGTTTAAATTAATTAACTCAATATCGTCTATAATAGTGAATCTTGAGGTATTAACAAGTGGGGTTTTTGATAATTTTGTCTTCAGATGACGAATATCGTCTATAGAAATTGTATTTGGTTTTTCACATTTTAAAAAATTAAAATTTTGTTCAACATTAATTATAATTTTTTTATAAGTTTCGTTATTTAAATTAATTGAATAGCTATCTCTGTCGTAAGGAATTTTAGAATTCATTGATAAAATGTAATTAATAAAATGAAAAATAAAAGTTGATTTGCCTATTCCTTTGTCTCCAGATAGCAATATAACTTTTGGGAGTCTATTATTTAAATAAAGTTTTTCAAATTTAATAAATAAATCATCATATCCAATTAATTTATTAGATTTTTCGATTTCAGTATTACTGTTTGTTATATTTTTCACTTTATTTTAATTTAGATAAAACAATATTTAAGATTTTTTTTTCAAGTTCTTTATCATCGGTCGAATTATCAAAAATAAAATATCTTTTTTTATTTTTTTTCGCTAATTTTATAAAAGCTTTTTGGGCATTTTGATAAAAATTTTTTGAGAATTTATCATACCTATTTTTAATTTTTCTTTTATTAAGTCTGCTAGATGCCTTGTTAGCTTTAACTGTGAGAAGAAAAGTAATGTCAGGCTTAATTTTTTGAAGTATATATTTATGAATTGTATCAATAAGCTTAAATTCGACTTTTTTTCCATAAACTTGATAAGCTATTGTGGAGTCAATAAATCTATCACATATTATGATTTTATTAGATCTTTTAGCTTTTAAAATTTTGTTTTGTATATGTTCATTTCTAGCAGCTAAATATAAAAGTGTGTCAGTATATTTATGAAACTTCTCGCTTTTGCTTTTATGAAAATAATCTTTTAAAATTACTTTTCTTATTCTTTCTGCGCCAATGGTGCCGCCTGGCTCTCTAGTTAGCACAACGGGATAATTTTTTTTTTTGATATTTATAAATAATTTTTTACTTTGATAGGATTTTCCTGATCCTTCGATACCTTCAAAGACAATAAAAAAAAATTTTCTTTTATACATCTCCCCAAATCATGTAATTAAAAGATAAAAATAAACTTTTAAAAAAATTTACCTTTTTAACACTTTTGCTTGCATAAATAGGAAATTTTTTTTCTTCTTCATTTGGTGACTCTAGAATTAAATTTCCGATTTGTTGACCCTCTTTAATTGGTGCTTTAATTGGTCCGTTATATTCTAATTTTACTTTGAGATCTTTAACTTCTTTTTTTTGTATAGTTACATAAATATCTTCTTTTAACAAACCTTCCACAATATTTTCTTTACCTAACCAAGTTTTAAACTCAAATTTTGGTACATCTTTTTTTGCTATTTCATATGTATTTGTATTTCTCAACGCCCATCTAAACATTCTTGCTGACTCGTCTGATCTCGCTTGTTTGGTAACAAATCCACTTCCAACTGCGATTAACCTCCGATTTTCACCAACAATTGAACTTGCCAGAGAATATTTCTCTACGGCTAAATAACCTGTTTTAATACCATCGGCACCTATTCGTTTATATAAAAGTGGATTTCTATTTCCTTGTTTGATTGGGTCACCACCTGTTCTATCCCATGTAAATTCGGTTTCTTTAAAGTATTCATAATAAATTGGATAATTTTCAATAAGGTACCTCGACATTATTGCTATATCTCTTACGGTTGAATAATTATCAGGATCATTAATACCGGATGAATTTGTAAAGTTTGTATTAACAAGACCAATTTCTTCTGCCTTTTCATTCATCATATCGGCAAATGCAGTTTCTGTCCCAGCAATACCTTCCGCTAACGCAACACAAGCGTCATTACCTGACACTACTATTATACCTCTCAACAAATCCTCAATTGAAACTTTATCGTTTAACATAATGAACATCGATGAATAGCCACTTTTAGACATTCTCCAAGCATTTTCGGATATAATAACTTCGTCTGAAAGTTTTATTTTTTCTTGTTTCAAAAGGTCAAAAACAATTATTGCGGTCATAATTTTTGTCATTGAAGCAGGATAGATTTGATGGTCCGCGTCTCTTTCAAATAAAATTTTTCCAGAATTATAATCCATAAGAATGGCTGTAGGAGCTTGTATTTTTGGCTCAGCTGTTAACTTCGTTAAAAACAATAACGATATGAAGATTATTGCAATTTTTTGTTTCATTTATTTTTTTTTATATCAAGATTATCAAAACCATACTTGTTTAGCTTAAAGTAATCATTTTTTAAAGTATTAATTGAAGTATAGGGCCCTGCAATTAACTGATAGTTATTTTTGCCCAACGTTTTTATAGAAAAAACTTCTTTTTTAATATTCTCATTTATAAGTAATTCGATCAAGCTGGAAGCCCATTTTTTTGAGTAAAATTCTCCAATAATTATTGAAAAATTTCCATCTGACTTTTTTTTGCTTTTATCATTAGAAGATTTAGAGATATTGTTAATTTTTACTTTTGTTACTGGAGCCTTGGTTAGTACACTTTGCTCTTCTGAATAGGTAACTGCTTTTTTTGCAATAAATGATCTATTTTTTATACGCCTTTCAACCTCAACGAAAGGCATATTTGGATTTAGCTTTAATTTTTCTGATAATTTTTTAGTGATTAAGACTTTAAAAAAATCTGGATAATTTACTTTTTTAGATACTAATAGTTGTACAGATTTTTTGTTCTCAGGATTTGTTATTATAATAATTGTATTTTTTTTATATTTGTTATGAGCTACCTCTATTTTATCAGGGTTGAGCTTTGATGAGATTATATTATTTTCAAAATCGCTTTCATTGTATATTAATGCAAAACCATTAGAGATTTTTGAAGTAGATACGCTACTTTTTTCAAAAGAATTGTTAGTACATGATAATAAAAAAAAAATTAGAGTAAAATATTTAAATTTCATTTTTAAACTTATTTTTTAAAGTACACACAGCAATAGCAAATCTCAAAGACCTATTCCATTTTAAAACTTTTTCATAATTACTAAACACGAGATATGCAGGTCTAAGATTATTGGATCCAGGAATAATGTCCTTATCAGGCGTAACAATTGCTGTAATGACATTTTCATTAAATGACATGTTTTGATCATTTTTCAAATATTTTTTAAAAAATTTAAATTTCTTTTTATTTTTAATCTTCTTAGCAGAAGTATTTAAATATTTTAATGGAATATTTCCCTTAAGTTCAACTTTATAAAAACAGGGTTGATTTTTTTTCCAACCAATTTTATTAATATAATTTGCGGCCGATGCAAATGAGTCTTCAATTTCTTTAAGTTCAATATTGGCGTTTTGATTATAATCTAATGCATAGTTTTTAATTGTTGATGGCATAAACTGAAAATTTCCAAAAGCTCCAGCCCATGAACCGTATAAAATATTTTTACTTATAATATTTTCGTCAATGAGTTTTAATAAAATTAAGAGTTCATTAGTAAAAAAAGCTTTTCTTCTTTTATCAAAACTTAAAGTTGATAACGATGAAATAATATCCATTTTTCCCAAATATTTTCCATAGTTAGTTTCAATACCCATCAAAGCTAGAAGTAATTCTTTTTCTACTGAAAATTTTTCCTCGATTTTATTAATAATTTTTTTTTCTTTTTTGTACAATGACAAACCTTTTTTTACTTTGTCGTTGCTAGCTCTTTTCCTTACATATGTTTTGGTATCTTCGTAAAACTCAGGTTGGTATCTATCGTATTCAATTACTTTAGATAAAAACTTTGCATCTTTCATAACATCGTTTACAGTTTTTTGTGAAATTCCATTTTTGACAGCTGTCTTTTTAAATTCCAAAAGCCACAACTCAAAATCTTGGTTGGCCTCTAGATTTGTGAAGTTAAAAATTAGTATAAATTTTAATAATATGGCTAAAATTTTCATTTTTAGCTTATATTCCAATATTTTTTCACATTCTATAAAATTATTGTATTGCTTTAATCTTTTATTCTTTCATGTATATAGAATATCTTAATGTTTAGATTTGGAGAGGTGGCTGAGCGGTTGAAAGCACTAGTCTTGAAAACTAGCAATGGGTTTACTCATTCGTGGGTTCGAATCCCACCCTCTCCGCCAGTTTCATTTAATTTTAAAATCTTTTAAAAGTTTTGAGACATTGTTTGATGGTAATAAATCTTTGTGACCAATACCAGAATACCATTTAAAAATTTTATCATCATCATTTTTCAAAATTTCATAAAGTTTTATCAAATCATCATAATTTAAAGTATCAATATATTTGTTAACAAATTTACTAAGAAGAATATCCATTTCTTTGATCCCTCTATACTCAGAACGATACTTAATTTTTTTCTTTAAGGAATATATTTTATTCATTTTATATAATTATATAATATAAGAAAATATGAAAAATATAAATAAAAACAGTTTTTTATTTGAGGATATTACAACATTAAAAGGAGTTGGAAAAAGACTTGAAAAATATTTAAAAAATAAAAAAATAGAAAAAGTTAAAGACATACTTTTTGACCTTCCATATGAGATTGTTGATAGATCAAAAATTACTAGCTTACAGAATCTAGAAATAGGAAAAATAAGTTCAATTAAAGTTATTGTAGAGAAATATAATTTCCCTAGAATAAGAAATCTGCCTAATAAAGTAATTTGTTCTGAGAGTGATCGTAAAATAAACTTAATTTTTTTTAATAGTAAAGAAGGATATATAAAAAAAGTTTTGCCTATTAAAAAAGAAGTTATTGTCAGCGGAAAAATTAATTACTATAAAAAAAATTATCAAATTACAAATCCTACCTATATAAAAGAATTAAATTCAAAAAAGGAAATTACAAAAGTTTTTCCAAAATATTCTCTAACAGAAGGTTTGAATGAAAAGATTTATAGAAATATTATTTATAGAGTTCTTCAAGATTTTGATGCAAGTGATGAATGGTATTCTGATAATTTTTTGAAAGAAAATAATTTTAGTAAATTACAAAAGGTATTACTAAATTTACATAATCCATCCACCAAGAAAGACTTAAATTCAAACGATTATAGAAGACTTGTGTATGATGAAATATTTTCAAATCTTATTTATCTTTCTACATCAAGAAAAATAGTAAGAACAAAAAAAAAGATAAAGTATTTAAATAAAAATAAAATTTCTAAAATTGTTTTAGATAATTTTGGTCATAATTTAACTAAAGGACAGTCGGAAATATTAATGGAAATTAACAAAGATATTAGTTCTGAACAAAGAATGTTTAGATTATTACAAGGCGATGTTAGTTCAGGTAAAACAATACTGGCCCTAATTACTGCTGCCAATATAATTGAAATAAATTATCAGGTTGCCTTTATGGCTCCCACTGAAATATTAGCACAACAGCATTATAAATTAGCAATGAAACTTTTTAAAAATTCAAACATAAATATTGAACTATTTACAGGTAAAACAGATTTGAATAAAAAAAAGCATATTCTGTCTGATCTTCAAAATGGAAAAATAAATTTTTTATTTGGAACACATGCATTATTTCAAAATAAAATTAAATTTTTAAATTTGGGATTTGTAATTATAGATGAACAACACAAATTTGGTGTCAATCAAAGAATTAAATTGGCTAAAAAGGGAGGAAAAAATTGTGATTTACTTCTTATTTCTGCAACTCCAATACCAAGAACTATGATGTTATCATTTTTTGGGGACATGGATATATCGCGTTTAAATGAAAAACCTAAATATAGGAAAAAGATTATTACTTTGATTAAACCTGAAAAAAAAATTGATGAGATTTTACCACTTTTAAAAAAAGAAATTTCTTTAGAAAGACAAATATTTTGGGTTTGTCCATTAATAGATATTTCAAGTAATTTAAATTATACATCTGCTAAAAAAAAATTTGAACAGGTAAATAAGCTTTTTCCAAATCAAGTTGGTCTAATTCATGGTGGAATTAAAAAAAATATAAAAGACAAAGTATTACAAGATTTCCTTACAAAAAAAATTAAAATATTAGTAAGCACCACAGTTATAGAAGTGGGCATAGATTTTCCAAGTGCAAACACTATTATAATTGAAGACTCGAATAAATTTGGATTATCTCAACTTCATCAATTAAGAGGAAGAGTGGGAAGAGGAAATACAGAATCGATTTGTATTTTGCTTTACAAAAACAATCTATCCAGGAATGCAAGAGAGAGATTAAAAATTTTAAGATCTACTAATGATGGTTTTGTTATAGCTGAAAAAGATTTGCAATTACGTGGCTTTGGTGACATTTTGGGTTTTCAACAAAGTGGTATTAAAAATTTTAAATTTGCAGATCCATTACATCATAAAGATTTATTTTTACTTGCAGAAAAAGAAGTTAAAAAACTGGAAAAGTTTAATTTTAAGAAGTTTGAAAATTTATTAAAACTTCATGATAAAGCCGATATAATTAGTGAAATAGGAAGTTAGTTATTTGGGTCTGTACTGCCAGCTGATACAATAAATTTTGAGGCTTGTTCAAAAGTCATGTCTAAGAAAATAACTTCTTTTTTCAAAAACATTAAAAGGAAACCGCTGGTTGGATTTGGAGTAGTTGGTACAAAAACATTTATTAATTCTTGTCCAACTTTATCTTTAATTTCACTAGTATTCTCTTTTGTAGCAAAACCTACAGCCCAGGTTCCCTTTCTGGGGTATTCAACTAATACTACTGATTTTTTATCACCTTTGCTTTTAGCAAAAGTTTCTGTTAGTTGACCTACTGCAGAATAAATAGTTCTTAAAATTGGGATTTTATTTAAAATTTGTTCAAACAAATCAAAAAGTTTTTTTCCCAAAAATGAGAGAGATAGCCAACCAACAAAAGTAATTATAAAGACTGAAATTAATATTTCTAATCCTGGTATATTATAAGGTAGATAATAATTAGGATTTATTTCTTTAGGTAAAATTTTAGACGAAATTTTAATAATGAATAGTGTTAGATACAGAGTTATCCCAATAGGTATTAAAACTACAATTCCAGCTATAAAATTGTTACGTAATGCTGAAAACAGAGACCTTTTTGACTTTTTATTTGGCATAAAGTTAAATGCTAAAATAGAATTTTTTGTTAAACTTTGTTAATATCATCTTATGAGTAATAGTCATATCATAAATAGAAGAAAATTTCTTGGATTTATTGGATGCACCTGTGGATCTTATTTTCTACATGGTTGCGGTACAGTGCCAATTACAGAGCGTAGACAATTAACATTATATCCAGAAAGTATGATTAATAATCAAGCGGCTAAAGCTTATACAAAACTCAAAAATTCAAAAAAAATTAAACTTGTTAAGAGTGGCAAAGATTTAAATAATATAATTGATATAGGAAATAAAATATCAAAATCTGTATCAACTTTTTTCAGTAATGAAAAAAAAGAGGATCCAACAATTAACTTTGATTGGGAGTATATTTTAATTGATGATAAAAAGGTAAAGAATGCTTGGTGCATGCCAGGTGGTAAAATCGCTGTTTATACTGGGATTTTAGATGTTGCAAAAAATACTAATGGTTTAGCAACAATAATGGGTCATGAAATTGCTCATGCAGTTGCAAAACATTCTGTTGAAAGAATGAGTGCTGCAATGGCTGTTAATGTAACAACACAAATAGCTGATATATTTACTGGTGGTAAGATATCACAAACTAGAAACACTGTAGGAAGAGCAACCGGGATGGATGTGCTTCAGCTTGGGATAATGAATCCTTTTGGAAGAAAACAAGAAAGTGAAGCTGATTATTTGGGACTAATTTTTTCATCCTTATCTGGTTACAACATAAAAGAGTCTACAAGCTTATGGGATAGGATGAAAAAAGCTCACAAAGGAAAGGAGCCTCCTCAGTTTTTAAGCACACATCCTTCCAGCGATAATAGAATTAAAAATCTAAAAACATGGATACCTAAGATTATTTTGGATTACCCACCGATTAAAACTTAAGTTAATTGGTGAGCCGTGTTGGATTCGAACCAACGACACCTTCCTTAAAAGGGAAGTGCTCTACCAGCTGAGCTAACGGCCCGTAAGAAAACTGTTTTTATATTTAATCTCATTGAATTTCAATTGTAAAATTATCTATAAATTGATGTAAGTTCATTATTTCCTGCTGCGACACATGGTGATTTAACGCATGTACCAATGACCCATTCAGAACCAGGGTCTGAATCGAAATCTTTTGAACTTAAAAAAATTATACCCATTTCAGTTGATTGCCCTGCTTTTCCTTCGGCTTGTAGTCTAGGGTCTTGCGCACTCATTACTATACTACTACTTTTTGAGTATGGATTTTTTAAATTTAAATTTATATTTATATATTTTATAATTTTTTGAGAAGACCAGGTATCATTGCATAGATCTCCCCATATAGTTTTGGATTGCTCGTTGCCCTTATCACATTTGTTTATTTGGTCATTTATAAAATCAACAATTATCTTGTGATTTGACTTTATTAAATTTGCTTTTTCCTCAACAGCTGATCTCGTAGACGCAGTCCAAAGAAGGGTTGATACTACATAAAGGGCAGAAAAAAATACTAAAACTTCTAATAAACCAAACTTTCTAAAATTAATCATAATTTACTATCATTTTTTTTTGGACTTTATTTTCAAAAAAATCAATTAGATTTTGGACAGTTTGAATTCCCATTCTTATAGTACATTCTTGTGTAAAGGTTGCTGAATGAGGACTCAACAAAACTCTTTTATTTTTTATTAAAGGATTATTTAAATCAATAGGTTCTTTTTCAAAAACGTCTAAACCTGCACCAAATATTATATTCATGTTAATTGCCTGGTTCAGGTCTTTTTCGTTTATTATTCCACCTCTTGCTGTGTTTATAATAATCATATTTTTTTTCATTGATTTAAGTTTATCCAAATTGATAAGGTTTTTTGTTTTATCATTTAAAGGCATGTGTATTGACAAAAAGTCAGCAGTCTTAAAGGCTAAATTTAAGTCTTCAACTTTCTTTCCGCCGAAAGATTCTATGGTTTGTTTATCAACAAAAGGATCATATACATTTACATTCATGTCAAAACCCAAACATCTTTTGATTAAAATTTTACCTATTCGACCAAATCCCATGATTAAAATTTCTTTATTAAAAATCTCATAAGTCAAAAGTTTTTTAACATCGTTTCTAAAATTACCTGACCTGACCATAGAGTCATAATTAGTAATTCCTTTTGATAATGACAAAAGCATATACATAACATGTTCGGCAACAGAAACTGCATTTGCTGTAGCGGTAATCAAAAGCTTAATATTATTTTTTTTTAAATAATTTACATCGACATTATCATAACCTACTCCATGTCTAGAAATTACTTTGAGATTATTACAGTGACTTAAAATATTAGATCCTATTTTTGCAACTCTTAATGTTATGCCGTCAAATTTTGGTAATTGCTTAATTAAATTAATTTCAGATACATCTTCGATAATTTCAAAATCGAAATTTTTATTATTTTTTAGAAGGTCAATACCTTTTTCATGAATTTTTTCAACAATTCCAATTTTATACATTTTTGTATCCAGAAATAATAATTATTATATCTTATCTAATATATTTTAGTAATTAAATAAATTTTATTTTTACATCAAAATTTATTTGAAAAATACAACACTTTGATTTATTTAGATAATGTGTTAAGACAAAATCTTTTTTCAGTAATTTTAGGGTTGTTACCGATAAGTTATATATTTGGAACATTTATCGTTAATATTAATATTTTATTGATTATTATTATTGGAGGCATCCTTTATTTAAAAGGAAAAAGATTTAAAATTACTGATGTAGACAAACTGGTGGTATTATTTTTTTTTTATATACTTATATCAGGTTTATGGAACACTGTAGAAACTAATTTTTTAAATCAATCTCTTAATGAAAATTATTATATTTTAGGTAAAAGTTTACTTTTTTTAAGGTATTTTTTTTTCTATTTATCCATAAGACTTCTTGTTGAAAATAATTTTTTGAATTTTAAAGTTATTTTTTCTTTTTTTTCATTAACAGTTCTTTATGTATGTATTGATGTAATTATACAATTTTTTTATGGTAAAAATTTATTTGGATACCAAAGCCCTTATGAATATAAAAATACAGGTCCATTTATGGATGAAGCGATTGCCGGTGGATTTATTCAAAGATTTTGCCTATATTTATTTTTTGCTTTAATTGCTTTCACTTCAATAAAAAAATTAAATTTACAGATATATACATTAAGCTTGTTATTTATACTGGTAATTACTTCAATAATTTTTTCAGGAAATCGGATGCCTTTAATTTTATTCATAATAAATATTATTTTAATAATGTTAACCAATAAAACAATTAAAAGATTTTTATTACAAATTTTTATTTTGATTTTTGTTATTTCCTTTGTGACGATTAGTTCAAACGACAAACTAAATAGATATTATAGTACATTCTACAACCAAACTGAAAATATAGTTTCACATTATGTATACAAAGTAACTGGAATAGGTTCGAAAACTCCTTTTAAAAAAACACCAAATTACATTTACGAATTTGATGCTGGAATATCTACTTTTAAACTAAACAAATATTTAGGAGGTGGTGTTAAATCATTTAGGTTTAATTGTCCAAAAAGAAAAATTACAAATAGGGAAAGAACTACTTGTAATATGCATCCGCACAATTATTATTTAGAAATTTTAAGCGACCTAGGTTTATTTGGTTTTTTAATTTTTATTCTCATGACAACTCTGGTCATATTTAAATCCTACAGAAATTTATTTAACTTTAAGAATAAATATATTTTTTCACCTTTTTTTTATGTTTTTTTGATGGAAATTTTTCCTGTAAAATCTTCTGGTAGTTTTTTTACTACAAACAACGCGGTAATAATATTTTTAAGTTTCGCAGTTGTTTCGAGTTTTTGCTCAAAGGAAGTAGTTATTGGCGGTCCCACGGGGAATCGAACCCCGATTAGATGATTGAAAACCATCTGTCCTAACCGTTAGACGATGGGACCAAATTTTTAATTGTTTTATTAACAGAAATATCATCGATAATAAACTCTACATTTTTTTTACCTTTCCATTCATTCAGACTTAATTTACCGAAAATATTAATTTTCTTTCGATTATTAGCTAGTAAATAACTTTGTAAATTTGTGCTAACTGCGTTAAATGTGACACTTTTAACTGTAGAGCCGTCATCACCTGCTAAGACAGACTTAATGTGCTTTTCTCCTACAATTGAAGATCTTAATATTTCCAAGTTTTCAATTACAAATCTAGGTTCAGGATTACCAGATCCAAATGGTGATAATGAATTTATTTCGTAATAAAAGTTTTCGTTTAATGCTGATGGAGATATTATCGAATCATAAAATATTTCATCGTTTTTTTTTAAATCTTTTTTAATTTTTAAAAAACATTTATTTATAAAATCTTTGAATTCTTCAATTTTTTCTTCTTTAATACTAAATCCGGCTGCCATCTTATGACCCCCACCACTCATTAAAATGTTTTTTTGAACTGCATTAATTATAAAGGTTCCAATATCAAAACCATAAACAGACCTTGCAGAAGCTTTGCCGACACCATTTGAGATGGATATTATTATCGTTGGTTTATTAAATTTATCTTTTAATCTCGAAGCAATAATACCAATTATTCCTCCATGTAAATTATGACCAGATAAAACTGTAACAGGTTCATTTGGATCCAAAACTAATTTTTTTTCAATTTTATTAAACATATCTTTTTCTAGAAACTTTCTCTCATTATTAAAATTTTCGAGTTCTGATGCGATTGTAAAAACCTCTTTGGGATCTTTACTTAATAGTAAATTTGCTCCATGAGAACACTTGCCCACTCTTCCCCCTGCATTAATTCTGGGTCCTAAAACATATCCTAAATGATAAGTGTTTAAATTTGTATCAATACCACATATATTTTTTAAGATTTTTAGTCCTGGATTAGAAATTTTATTAATAATTTTTAAACCTTGGCTAACAAAAGCTCTGTTTAAACCGACAAGAGGAACTACATCACAAACAGTACCGAGTGAAACCAAATCTAGAAAATGTATAAGGTTGGGTTCTTTAATATGATTTTTTTCAAACCACTTTAAATCTCTTAATTTTTTATTTAAGGCGATAAGAAACATATAACAAACTCCGGCAGCACAAAGATAATTTAATTTTGAGTTATCATCGAATCTATTAGGATTAACGACAGAAAAAGCTTTCGGAAGTTTAATTTCTGATTGGTGATGATCTAGAACAATAACATCAATTTTATTTTTTAATGAATTGATTGTATCAAAAGACATTGTACCACAATCTACTGTAAAAATTACGCTAGAACCTTCAGATATAAGTTTATTAAAACCCTGAGGATTTGGCCCATACCCTTCTTTTTTTCTATCGGGGATATAAATTGATGAAAACTGTCCTAGTTTATTAAAGTAATTTCCCAATAGAGCAGTAGAGGTTGCGCCATCAACATCATAATCACCAAATATTCCAATTTTTTCTTTTGACACAATTGCTTTAATTGTTCTGTTTACGCTTTTCTCCATATCTTTTAGGATGAAAGGGTTAGGTAAGAGATTTTTTATTCTTGGATTTAAAAACAGATTTACTTCCTCGATTTTGATTTTTCTAATAGATAGTAATTTTGAAATAATTTCACTTAAATTAAAATTATCTTTTAAATAATTTGCTGTTTCATGATTATATTTTTTTATTATCCAATTTTTTCCTGAAACAGAACTTGTTTTCATTTCTTAATTATATTTTTAACTTTTTTAGAAATATTCTGACTTTTATGAAGCACAAATGAATTAGCTTCGAAGTAGGCACCTTTGTTAATAATGCCTTTAAGCATATCACCATCAGTAATACCTGTAGCACAAAAGATTACATCACCTTTTACCATGTCAACAATGCTATATTTTTTTCTAAGATCAGATATACTCAGTGCCTCAGCTCTTTTAATCTGATCCTTATCTTTCAAAACTAATCTTGCCTGCATTTGACCTCCAAGACAATGTAATGCAGCTGCAGCCAAAACACCTTCGGGTCCACCTCCAGTTCCTAAATAAATATCAATAGATGACGTAGGATCAACTACTGATATCACACCCATTACATCACCATCATCTATAAATTTAATTTTTACATTAAGGGAGTTAAGGGAAGATATAATATTGTTATGTCTATCTCTTTTTAAAACACAAGCGGTTAATTTATCTGGATTAACATTTTTAGCATTGGCTAATAATTTTATATTTTTTTCGACAGAAAAGTCTAAATCAATAAGACTCTTAGGATATCCACTTCCTATTGCAATTTTTTCCATATATGTATCTGGTGCTGACAAAAGGCAATTTTTTTCAGCTATTGCCATAACTGAGATTGCATTTGGCAAATTCTTTGCAACAAAATTTGTTCCTTCTAATGGATCTACAGCTATATCAAGATTTGCACCAATTCCAGTCCCAACTGTTTCGCCAATATAAAGCATTGGGGCTTCATCCATTTCACCCTCGCCTATAACTACTTTGCCTTGAAAACTAATTTTATTTAATTCAGAACGCATCTCATCAACAGCTGCCTGATCAGCAGCAATTTTGTCGTTTTTGCCCTTAAATTTAGAAGCACCAAAAGCAGCTCTTTCACAAACTTTTATGAAATTATTTAATAAATTTGGATTAATCAACTTTAAATCTCTTCTATTCTTATAAATTTTGGACGGTTTATTATAAAATTCTTTTTATTTAATTCGTCGATACATTTTTTAACATTTTTATTTTTAGCTTTATGGGAAATTATTATTATAGATGCATACTTTTTTCCCTTTAAAGGATCTTGAATCAATCTTTTGACTGAAATTTTATTTTTTGACATAATTTTTGTTATTGCGGAAAGAACACCTTTTTTATCAAGAGCATCAAGTCTGATATAATTAGAAAACCATTGATTTGATATATCAATAGAATTGATTTTTTTCCTCTTTTTATGTGAAACAGAAAAAGGATACTTTAAATTGCCCCTTAGTATTGAACATATATCTGAAACTAAAGCTGATGTAGTTGGACCAGCTCCAGCACCCTCACCTTGTAAGACAGATTTTCCAATAGGTTCGCCCTCTATAATCACAGCGTTTAAGACACCATTGACATTACCGAGACGGGAGCCCTTTTTTATTAAACATGGATTTACCCTTTGAATAAGTTTTCCTTCTGAAATTTCACTAAGACCAATGTGTTTTATTTTATAGCCTAATATGTTTGCGTTTTTAATATCTATCTCGTCAATAAAATTTATACCCTCCTGATTAATATTATTTTTATTTATAAAACAATTAAAAGCTAATGATGAAAGTATTTGGACTTTAGATCGTACATCGTCACCATTTAAATCTGATTTTGGATTACTTTCTGCATAACCTAATTTTTTAGCTTTATTTAAAACTTTATTAAAAGAAATATTCATTTTATCCATGTTTGATAAGATAAAATTTGAAGTGCCATTTAGAATTCCATAAACTTTTTTAGTTTTATTCGCAACAAATCCTTCTTTGAGTGTCCTTATTATTGGTATACCGCCAGCAACAGCAGCCTCAAATTCAATATTAACTTTATTTCTTTCTGCAAGTAAGGCAAGTTGATCACCATACTTTGATATTAAAGATTTGTTAGCAGTAACAACATGTTTTTTTCTTTTTATTGAATCAAAAACAAGCTTCTTGGCTGGACCGTCTGCTCCACCTATAAGTTCAATGACTATATCAATATCATCTAGTTTAGACGCGTCTAAATAGTTACGTAACCATTTTTTTTTAGGAATGGATATACCTCGTTTTTTTTTTATATTTTTTGCAGAAACATATTTAATATCAAAGAAAACATTATTTTTTTCAATTATTGATTTTTTATTTTTTATAAGATGTTTATAAAGATTTAAACCAATGTTTCCTAAACCTACGATTGCTAGATTAAAATTTTTTTTTTTAGTCATTCGATTGTTAAATCTGGGTATTTTTTTTCACTACCTCTTTTGATAATTATTTTTGCAACATTATCTATATCACATTCTTGCAAATCTTTACAAAGCCTCACCAGTGTAATTTTAGGTCTATTTTTTTTCTTTCTATTTACTATGTTGTTTTCGCCTTTTTTAATATTTAATTTTGATATTTTGTTTCTTTTTTTAATTTTATCCCTAATTTGTTTTTTTTGTACATCAACTGAAACTAAGTTTTTTTTATCTTCATTTGACATATTTAATTCTACCAAATCAAAATCTTTATCTCTTTTTGATGACTTTGAAAGGGTGTAAATCTCTATAGAAATATTATTTTCAAAATAATCGTTCATTTCCTTTTTATTTGCGCACTCATGGTCTCCACATATATAGATTTTTTTAACCTTGCTGTCACTGATTGTTGTACAACTGACTAAAATAAAAAAAAAAATAAATAAAATTCTCATTTAATGCCTATGTTCTCTTTAAAATTATTCATTATGTTCATATTTTGAATTGCTTGACCTGCAGCTCCTTTGACTAAATTATCAATAGCTGACAAAATAAGTATTTTTCTTTTTTCTTTTAACTGACAAATAGAAATTTCACAAAAATTTGTATTTAATACATTTTCTGTGCCAATACTTTTATTTAATGGATTGATTTTTACAAAATAATTATTTTTATGAAAGTTTTTTAATTCTTTAAAAACTTTTTTTAGAGTGACACCAGGTTTTAATTCTAAATAAATAGATGATAACATTCCTCTAAAAGTTGGAATAAGATGGGGAATAAAAACATATTTGATTTTTGTATTTGATATTTTATTCAATTCCTGATCTAGCTCACTTATATGTCTATGCTTATAGGTTCCGTATGCATGAATTGACGAAAAAATATTTTTATGCTTAAATTTCTTTTTTAAATTTTTACCAGCACCAGAATATCCAGATTTAGAGTCAATTATAATATTCTTATTATTAATTAAATTTTTCTTTAATAATGGAATTAAAGGCAATTGAATTGACGTAGGATAACAACCTGGGCAAGCGATTATTTTGAATTTTTTTAATTTGTCCTTTGTAAATTCGGATATAGCATAAATAGATTTTTTAATTAATTCCTTTGCCAAATGTTCTCTACCATAAAACTTTTTATATACGGAACTATCGGATAATCTAAAGTCAGCTGATAGGTCAATTATTTTTAATTTTTTATTTATTAGAGTTCTTGAAATTATCTGACTTTCTCCATTGGGTAATGCTGTAAACAAAATATCAATTATGGCCCAATCTACAGATTTAAGTTTCGATATCTTTGGTAAATTTTTTGTTATCCTTTTATCAAAATACTGAATTTTCTTTCCAATATTCTTTTGGGCACATAGATACTTTATTTGAACCTTGGGATGATTTGATAAAAATTTGATCAAATCGAGTCCAACAAAACCTGTTGCTCCAGCGATAGCAATATTTAATTTTTTTGCTGACATAAATTGTTTATATCACTTTTAATTTTAATAGTAATGAATGATTTATCTCTTAGAGAATTGGAAGCTTCTACGTGCTTTTTTGTGTCCGTATTTTTTTCTTTCAACTTTTCTCGAATCTCTGGTTGTAAATTTATTTTTCTTTAATGTTTTTTTAAATGAAGGATCAGTTTTTACTAATGCTCTTGAAATCCCGTGTATTATTGCACCAGCTTGACCTGATAATCCACCACCTTTAACATTACATTTTACATCAAATTTATTTAATACATTTGTTTCTTGTAAAGGCATAACTACAATTAATTGATGTACTGGTCTTTTAAAATAATCATTCATGGTTTTTCCGTTTACAAAGATTTTGCCTGATCCCTTCTTAACCCATACTCTTGCTACTGATTCTTTTCTTCTTCCTGTAGCATAATTACTTTCTTTAAAATCTAATTTCATTTTGCCAATATTCTTTTCTACCTGAGTGTTTTCCATTAGACTTTAATATGGTTTTTTTTGTTAATTTTAGAAAAATTGATTTCAACAGGATTTTGAGTTTCATGAGGATGCTTGTCTCCATAATATATTTTAAGTTTGCTTAATTGTTTTTTTGCCAAAGGACCGCCTGGCAACATTCTTTTAACTGCAAATTTTAGAATATCTTGAGATTTGTTTTTTTCCGTTAGATTTTTTGGATTAATACTTTTTATACCTCCTGGATAACCCGTGTGTTTATAATATTTTTTATTTTCAAATTTTTTACCTGTAAATTTCAACTTTTCAATATTTGTAACTATAACAAAATCTCCGTTATCTTGATGCGGATTATACTGAGGCTTATTTTTTCCTCTAAGAACCATTGAGATATATGCTGCTAGTCTCCCTACAACAAGATCTTTAGCATTTACTAAATACCAATTGTTTTTAATATCTTTTTTTTTAATAAACGGTGTCATTTTAACTTGGCGATAATTACAAGTTATTAATTACTATGTCAATAAAAACTATATTTTTAGCGTGTTATAGTAAAAATAAATTGATGAAAGAAGCAAAAGAATCGTAGAAATCTGATGTAAAGAAGCAACCCAAATATATGCTCCGCTTAAAAGAGTGAAAATTCCTAGAATTATTTGTATAAAAATCATTGTCAACAAATACAATGTTGGTCGATACATTTCCTTCTGTCTTCTGTAAAAAATAAGAAAACTCATAATTACAACATATATAAAAATTAAGTAAGCCAATTTCCTATGAATAAATTGTACGAATGATGGTTCACTTAAAACTTGTGGAAAAATTATATCTTTATAAGTTAAATCATCAGGAAAAAAATAATTATTCATTAAAGGCCAGGATTGATATATTTTTCCTGCATCTAATCCTGAAGTAAAAGCTCCAAAAGTAATTTGTGTAAATATCAAAAGTATAAATATTTTTGAGAAAATATTTTCATTTTTTAGACAAAAGAAAATTTTATTTTTTTTATTTCTTATATTTAAAAAATACCAAAAAACTGCTGAAAAAAGGATAAAAGCTAAATTTAAATGTAACGCTAACCTATAATGACTTACAGTAGTATTTTCTATTAAGCCACTTTTTACCATATACCATCCTACGGTTCCCTGAACTAATATTAGTAAAAATAATACAAAGAAATTCATATTATAATTTTGATTTAATATTTTTTTAAAATATATATAAGTGAAAGGTATAAGAAAAAGTAAGCCTAAAATTCTACCTAAGATTCTGTGAATGTATTCCCAATAGTATATAATTTTAAATTCATTCAACGTCATGCTTTGATTAATAAGATAAAACTGAGGTATCTCTTTATAAAGATTAAACACATCGTTCCATTGGTTATTGTTTAGGGGTGGCAGAATTCCTTTGACAACATCCCATGTTGTTATTGACAAGCCTGAGTCGGTTAACCTTGTTAAACCGCCTACAATTACGATTATTGATATAAAAAATAACAGACTGATTAACCAATATGTTATGAATTTTGAATATTCTTTTCTTAATATTATTTCCATAGTTGTGTTATATAATAATCGTATATTTTATTAATTGCATTTATGTCGCTGAATAAAAATAAAAAAATATTAAAAATAAGAAAAAAGTTGGATATTTTAGATAGTAAAATGCTAGATATTATAAAAATTCGAACTAATCTTGTAAATCAAGTATTACAAAATAAGACAAGTAAAAAACAAATTGTAGATAAAAAAAGAATAAGTGTAATTCTAAAAAATATTAAAAAGAAATCAATTAAAAAAGGGCTTGATGTTAAGCTGACACGACGTATTTGGTCTAATATGATAAAAGCATATATAGATTTTGAATATAGAAAATTTAAAAAAAAATAATTTTACTTACTATGCGGTGGGAGTTTTTTTTCTATAAAATATTCGTGTTTTCTGGTTTCTGGATTATATTTTTTTAGCTTTAATTTAACTTTAGCTTTTTCACCTTTTGTAGGCTTCTTTACATAGTAATAGAATGCACTATCTACTTTTTTCTCGGGAACTAATCTAACCTTAACTGATGATTTTTTAGCCATTATTTTTCTTTTTTAATTTTATCTATAATTTTTTTAATTTTCACCAACTTAGTTTTAAGTGAAAATTTAAAATTTTCTCTATTTACACTAGAAATTAAAGTATCGTCAAGTTTTATCGAAGGATCATTCAAAGCTTTTTTTGCACCATTAATTGTGAATCCTTTAGTTTTGAGTAAAACATAAATTAATTTTATATATTTAATATCTTTATCTGAATAATACCTTCTATTTCCAGAAAGTAATTTAGGTTTAATTTGTTTAAAATGTTTTTCCCAAAAGCGTAATGTATGGGTGTTTGGTTTCTTGTTCTTTTTATTTACAAGACCAATTTCCTGAGCAACTTCACTAATTGTTTTATAAGCTCTATTATTTTCCATTTAGTTTATTTTTAACTATTTTGGATGGTGAAAAAACAACAACTTTCCTCTCACTAATAGTGTATTTAACTTTAGAATTTGGGTTCATGCCCAACCTAGCTTTTTTAAAAATTACTTTAAATGTACCAAACTTCGATATTTTAAATTTACCTTTTTTTTTTAAACCATTTTTTATGATCAAAAATATATTATCATAAATAGTTTCTATATAACTTGAGGGTAATCTATAACGATTTTTGATATTATATACTATATCATCTTTGCTAATATTATTTCTGCTCATTATTAATGTTTTTGATATGGCCAAGGTTAAGTTTGATTTTATCTATCATTTGTCCTTTAGCAATTTTATAACAAACATCTAAAGAATAAGAAAAACCTAAGGCATCTGTTGATCCATGACTTTTTACCACGGGACCTTTTAAGCCAAGAAAAATTGCACCGTTATATTTTCTTGGATCTAATTTATTTTTAAATTTTTTAAGCGCAAAATAAGACAAAACTGAAGAGAATTTTGAAAAAATATTACTAGATAAAGCCTTTTTTAAATTATCAGTTAAAAAATTTGCCGTTCCCTCTGCAGTTTTAAGAGCTACATTTCCAGTAAACCCATCAGTTACAATGACATTGCAATTTCCATCTGTTATATGATTTCCCTCAATATAACCATAAAATTTAAAGTCTCCTATCTCATCCAATTTTTTGAGTTTTGTATAAGTCCCTTTTAATAATTCAGTTCCTTTAATCTCCTCCGAACCTATATTTAATAATGCAACTTTAGCTTTTTCATTTGGAAATAGAGATTGATATAGCGCAGCACCCATTTCAGAAAAGTCTATCAAATTTTTCTCACTACAATTAATGTTCGCTCCAAGATCAAGAACGACATTCATTCCTTTTTTATTAGGCCAAAGTCCAGCTAAAGCTGGTTTATCAACATCCTCTAAAGTTTTTAATATCATTTTTGACATAACCAACAAGACACCAGTATTTCCTGCGGATAAAGAAACATCTACATCTAAAGAATTTTGAGATTCAATCGATTTCCACATACTAGAATCTTTTCCTTTTTTTAAAGCTGACAAAGCTGGTAGGTCATCAGAAACAACGATTTTAGTATCGAAAATTTTAAAGTTTTTAAGGGATTTTTTTTTTATTTTTTCATTAATTAAATCTTCATTTCCAAATAAATAAAAAAAATAATCATCTAAATTTTTATTTCGTTTTATGAATAATTCTATACCATCAAGATTTTTGTCAGGAGAGTTTTCACCACCCATTAAATCTATTGCAATTTTAACTTTTTTATCCATTAAGAATAAACTTTAAATGGGACTACTTGTCTAAAACTTTTTTCCCGTTGTATAATCCAGTCTTTAAATCAACATGATGTGAAAGTCTGTATTCACCCGATTTTTTATCTTCAATAACATTTACGTTTGTTATTCTGTGGTGTGATCTTCTTTTATTTCTTCTTGATTTTGATGTTTTTCTTTTTGGTACAGCCATTATTTACCTTTAATTAAAATCTATAGATCCATTTAGCATATTATTGACGTCCAAATCAAAACAAAAATCTCTAAATTTTTGAAAATAATTAGCTAATTTCATCACTTTTTCATCATCTAATTTGTTTTTTGAAAAGAAGTATTTCACTAAGAGTTTTTTTAACATTTCAGTATTATATAAATCTTGATCAACATTATACAAAATATCATAAAATATTTTGTTCAAATTTTTCATATTTTTGTTAACAGAAACATCGCCATAACCAAGTTCTCTCAAATGGTACTCGATATTTTGAAAAATGTTATCGAAAATATCTTGTGTTTTTTTTTTAAAATTACTCTTTTTAGATATTTGCAATATTATTGAAAGGTGAAAAAAAATTAATAGTATACGCACTTCAAAGTTATCCGAAAGCTTAGTATCATTATAAAAGAATTTATTGCGTGATAATTCAGTTAATTTATTATAAAGTTTATTATTATGTTTTTTATAAAAGCTAAACATATTTATTTTGTATTTATTTTGCTATTTCTATCTATTTTTCTAACAAATTGCCAAAGAAACAAAGTTATAAATAGTCACGGCATTATGTATTTAGAAAATAGACAAGAACTCCTAATAATCAACAAAAGCAACAAGAATGATGTAATTAAAAGGTTGGGTCAACCTCACTCAAGGTCTATTAAAGGTGAGGACACATGGATTTATATTGAGAGAACTAAAACTAAAGGGAAAATTTATACATTAGGCAAGAATGTCTTGGTTAACAATAATGTATTAGTAGTTAGCTTTGACGAATATGGAGTTTTGAAAGAGAAAATATTTTATGACAAAAAAAATATGAACGATTATAAATTTACCAAAACAGAAACCTTAAATGAAATTAGAAAAGGGAGTTTTGTGAAATCTTTTTTACAAAGTTTAAGGCAAAAAATGCGAGCTAATTCACCCAAATAATTTCTTATTTTTTAATGTGATATAACTGCTAAAAGCAAGAGCGCAACAATATTGGTAATTTTTATCATCGGATTTACTGCAGGGCCTGCTGTATCTTTGTAAGGATCCCCAACAGTATCCCCGGTTACTGCCGCTTTGTGTGACTCTGAACCTTTACCACCATAATTTCCATCCTCTATATATTTTTTAGCATTATCCCAAGCTCCACCACCAGCTGTCATTGAAATAGCAACAAATAACCCTGTCACTATCACGCCTAGAAGCATTGCCCCGACAGAAGATAGTGCTGCTTCTAATCCGCCTATTGAATAAATGACCAGGTATAAAACTATAGGTGATAAAACTGGTAAAAGAGATGGAACTATCATTTCCTTAATAGCGGCTTTAGTGAGTAAATCTACTAATCTACCGTAATCCGGTTTTCTCTTACCTTTCATAATACCAGGAATTTTTTTAAATTGTCTTCTTACTTCTATTACCACAGCTCCGCCAGCTCTACCTACAGCTTGCATACCCATTGATCCAAATAAGTAAGGCAACATTCCACCGACCAACAATCCAATTACAACAAATGGGTTTGATAAATCAAAACTTACATCTATTCCTTCTAAATTCGAACCAGAAACAGTAGAAAAAAATTTTATGTCTTCTGTGTATGCTGCAAATAAAACCAACGCCCCTAGACCGGCTGATCCTATTGCATAACCTTTTGTTACTGCTTTTGTGGTGTTTCCTACAGCATCTAAAGCATCTGTAGTTTTTCTTACATTTTTTGGTAGTTTAGACATTTCAGCAATACCACCAGCATTATCTGTGACAGGACCATAAGCATCCAACGCAACAACCATTCCAGTCAGTGCTAACATAGCGGTAACAGCTATAGCTATACCAAAAAGACCAGCTAATTCATTTGTAGCTATAATACCCGCAACTATTATTAATGCAGGTAATGCTGTTGCTTCCATTGATACAGCAAGGCCTTGAATAACATTTGTTCCATGTCCTGTAGTAGAGGACTTAGCTACACTTCTTACAGGTCTAAAGTTAGTTCCGGTATAATACTCTGTAACCCAAATAATTAATCCAGTTACAATTAGACCTATCACTCCACAATAATATAAGTCTGTGCCATTAAAAGATTTATTTCCAACATCAAAAACTTGATTTAAACCAATTGTATGTGAGGTGATAGGATATAATAATATTAATGATACTATAGCAGTTACTATAAAACCTTTGTATAGAGCTCCCATAATATTTTTGCTTTTACCTAGTCTCACAAAAAAAGTTCCAATTATGGATGCAATAATGCACCCTCCTCCAATTGCTAATGGATAAATCATCATGCTTGCATTGTTTTGAAAAAAAATTGAAGCCAATACCATTGTTGCAACAATTGTTACAGCATAAGTTTCAAATAAATCTGCAGCCATACCTGCACAATCTCCAACATTGTCTCCGACGTTATCAGCTATAACAGCAGGATTTCTTGGGTCATCTTCAGGTATACCTGCCTCTACTTTACCAACTAAATCTGCACCAACATCTGCTCCTTTTGTAAATATACCACCACCTAATCTAGCAAAAATAGATATTAAAGATGCTCCAAATCCTAAAGCAATCAACGCGTTTATCAACTCTCTGCTATCAACATTAAACGAGATTAAAAACCAATAGTAAACTGAGATGGCTAATAATGCTAAACCTGCAACAAGTAATCCTGTTATGGCTCCAGACTTAAAAGCCATGGTCAAACCTTTTTGTAAACTTGATCTTGAGGCTTCAGCAGTCCTTACGTTTGCTTCAACTGAAATCAACATACCAAGATATCCAGCAACTCCTGATAACAGAGCTCCAATAAAATAACCAAGACCAACTAATAAACTAAAAAAATAACTGATAATTAATAAGACAATAAAACCTACAATAGCGATTGTTTTATACTGACGATTCAAATAAGCTGTTGCGCCAATTTGAATAGCTTCAGCAATTTCCTGCATTTTTTTATTTCCAGTGTTAGAAGAAATAATCTGTTTACTCAGAATATAGCTGTATACAACCGCAAGAAGACCCGCTAATATAATTAAACTTAAGTTTTCCAAAATGAATTCTCCCTAATTTGATGTCTAATTGCCAAAAAATTAAACAAAAGGCAAGAAATTAATTTTTATAATTTCTAACATTTTTAGATATCTTATCTAAAATGGCATTTAAATACCTTTTATGAGCATTTTCTAAAAAGAAACCGGATATTTTCACGTACTCACTTACTATAACTTTTACTGGAGTTTTATGGACAAATAAAAGTTCAAAAGCAGCAGACATAATCATTAACTTGAGTATTAAATCAGTTCTTGAGGGACTAAATTCTTTTTTTAATATTTCCCTTAATTTAACTAAAATAAATTCTTCTCGTTCTATTGTTCCTGATACAATATCTTTTATGAATTTTTTATATCTATGCTTTGGATAACTTATTAATGAATCCTTATTAATATAATAAGAATAAAGTTTCTGAACAACTATAATTCTAGCATTATGATTTATATTTGAACTAACCATTACAAGATCTTTAACACATCTAAAACAGCTTGAGCAGCCTCTTTACCATTATTCAATCTTTGTAAAGCTTGTTTCTCATTAAATGATGTTATCAAACCATTGCCTATTGGTTTTTTATTTTTTATGGATAAATCCATAATACCATTCGTTATAGCACTGCTTATTAAATCAAAATTTTTAGTTTTGCCCTTTATGATGCATCCAATGACTATAAATCCGTCGTATTTATTTATTACTCTTGATAATACTTGTGGTATTTCAAAGGAACCAGGAACTTTTAAAACTTTAATTGAAGAAACGCCTTTAGATTTTAAAAGTTTAACTGCTCTTTCAAACATTTTTTTTGTAATATTTTGATTATAAAGTGAATATACGATGCAAATTTTTTTTTTCATTATTTTAATATTTCTTGTTTTTTTATTTTAATCCCGTAACCTTTTAAGGCAATTATACGCTTTTTTGATCTAGAAACTAATATCATATCTTTAATTTTTAATTCTTTAATAATTTGCGCACCCACTCCATAATATCTTAGTATTTTACTATTTTCCTTAGAATTTTTTGTATGCGATGGACTTTTTACTATAATAAAAGCAAAATTATTAAATTTAGATAAATAATTTAACGTTGATTTAAAAATATTTTTTTTAAAATTGAAAATTGTATTTATAATATTTGTAGAAATTACTCTTACCCTTGGTAACTTTCTATAATCAAAATTTTTGCTTGTTACTGCATAATGCTCCGCACCGTCTAATTTATTTTTAAAAACTTTTAAATCATAATTTCCAAACCTTTTAATATTAATTTTTCTATTAGATATCATTTTAATGAATTTTTCATTTTCGAGACGATACGATATTAAATCTTCTATTTTAGCAATTTTTAGATTATGCTTTTTACTAAAAGGCAACAAATCATTATATCGTGCCATTGTGCCGTCTTCGTTCATTACCTCACATATAACTGCGCTCGGATTTAATTTAGCTAGTTTTGAAATATCAACAGATGCCTCTGTATGTCCTGCTCTCTCTAATACTCCACCATTTTTTGAGACTAAAGGAAATACATGTCCTGGTGAAACTATATCTTTGCTTGCTGAAGAATTTTTGATTGCAACTTTAATTGTTTTGGCACGATCATACGCTGATATTCCTGTTGAAATTCCTTTTTTTGCCTCTATGGAAACAGTAAATGCTGTTTGAGTTCTAGATTTATTTATTAATGACATTAAAGGTAATTTTAATTTTTTTACTTTTTCTTGTGTTAATGCCAAACAAATTAAACCACGGCCATGTTTAGCCATAAAATTTATTTTTTTTGCGTTTATTTTTGAAGCCGGAATTACTAAATCTCCCTCATTTTCTCTATCCTTATTATCAACGAGTATAAACATTCTTCCTCTTTTTGCTTCTTTGATAATTTCTTGTATTGTAGTTGAGCTTTTTTTCATTTCTGATGTATTCTATTCAAATATTTGCCAACCATATCAAATTCGATATTCACGATATCTTTTGGTTTTAGTTTCACTAAATTAGTTAATCTTAAAGTATGAGGGATAATTGTAACTTCAAAACTACTTAAATTTAATTTGGATACAGTTAATGATACGCCATTAATTGAGATTGACCCTTTTTCTACAATAAATTTTTTATATTTTTTGTCTAACGTAAATTTAACAATCCATGATTTATCAATTATTTTAATATTTTTTATAACGGAGGTTGTGTCTACATGACCTTGTATATAATGGCCTGAAATTTTTTTTCCATAGTAAAGAGCTTTTTCTATGTTAATAAATTTTCCTACTTTAATATTATTAAAATTTGATCTTTTTAATGTCTCTTTTGATAAATAAAAAAGAAATGATTTTTTTTTAATTCTTATCAAAGTTAAACAAACACCATCGCAGCAAACAGATTCGCCTATATCTTGTTTCTTAAAATTTATGTTAGAAGAAACCTCTATTACAAGACTTCCTTTCACATATCTGGGGCTTTTCCTTAAACTTTTAATTAGACCCTGGTTATATACAATTCCATTAAACATTATTTAATCCTAATCTTATAGAATTCATCTCCGAATAGATTAATTTTTACTTTATGTTTCTTGCTCATTTTTAAATCTTTTATTTGTTTCTTAAAAGAATTTTTTCCATTTTTACCAAGTTTATTTTGCGACATAAAAACATACAAATTATTTACTAGCTTAAGTTTTAAAAGTTTGCCGCATGTATCTACCCCAGACTCACACAAAATTCTTGAAAATCCTTTCATCTTTAACTCTCTCAATACTTTTTTATACGGTAAAGAATTATTTTCAGTTTTTAATTTTATAATTTTTACCTGTTTTGATTTAAGAAAATTTTCTTTTTTTTTATTGTGCGACGCGGTTATGATAAATGTAGGTATCGTTTTACTAGTTTTGAAAAGCTTCAAATTTTTATTTAGTTTCAAATCTTTATCTATGATAACCCTCTTCGGACTTAAATGGTGCATACCACTTATTCTACAGTTAAGTATAGAATTGTCTTTATTAACTGATTTATAAGTACTTAAAATACAGTCATATTTTGATCTGAGTAAGTGTCCTTGTAATCTAGAATACCTATTTGTAATCCATTTTGCTTTTTTATTTACTGAAAGATAATCTTTTGAAATTGCAATTTTAACATCTGTATACGGCAACTTTTGTTTATCTTTCGATAAAATATAACTTTTATAAAAGTTTAAAGAATCTATTTTCATTATTCCAATTTTAACTTTTATATTAGATTGGCTTAAAAGTTGTTTTGCTTTATTAAATGTTCTCTTATCTGGATCAGGTATTGAGTAATATACTTTTTTAACATTCTTCTTTTTAATAATATTAATACAAGGTGGGGTTAAACCATGATGAGCACAGGGTTCTAAGGTAACATAAATTGTTGATCCATTAAAATTTTTTTTTTTATTTAAAGCATTTGTTTCTGCATGCGGTCTTCCCTTTAATGAAGTTTTGCCAGATGATATAACGCTATTATTTTTAACAACTATACATCCAACGGATGGATTTTCACTTGTTGAACCAAGATGTTCGTAAGCTTTATCAAAAGCCATTTGCATGAATTTTTTATCCAAGATTCGTTGTGAAATTCTCATGATTTATTTTTGAAAAAGTTTAATTTAATAACTATACTTTTTTTGGTTTGCCATCTAATTCGTCAATATATTCACCAAATTCTACTACTTCCTTAAAATTGGTGTAAACAGAAGCGAATCTTATGTATGCAATCTTATCTAATTCTTTTAAAGCTTCCATTACTTTCTTTCCAATCACACTTGATTGTATTTCAGATTGTCCTATTTCCTCGAGTTCCCTAGAAATTTTTGAAACTACCCTTTCAATTGTATCTTGATCTGTTGGTCTTTTTTTTAGTGCAGTAAAAAAAGATTTAGCTAATTTTTCTCTATCGAATGGAACTCTTCTACCATTTTTCTTTATTACTGAAAGCTCTCTATGTTGAACTCTTTCAAAAGTAGTAAACCTCATTGCTTTACTACAAGGACATAATCTTCTTCTTCTTATTGCTGTTCCATCTTCCGTTGGCCTAGAGTCTACAACTGATGTGTCTTTTTCTCTACAAAATGGACAAATCATAATTAATTTTTGAATAAATGATTGTATATAGGAAAATTAGAACAGAGATCAATTACTTCTTTTCTCACTTCTGATTCAATTTTTTTATTATCATTTGGATTTAGAGAAAGACCTTTTACAACTTTAGTAATTAATTCACCTATTTTTTTAAATTCATTTAAACCAAAACCTCTGGTAGTTGCTGCTTGAGATCCAAGCCTAATTCCTGAAGTAATAGTCATTTTTTCTGTATCAAAAGGAATACCGTTTTTGTTACAAGTTATATTTGCGTTGCACAAACTTACCTCTGCAGCTTTTCCAGTAACTTTAAAAGGTCTCAAATCTACTAACATGAGATGAGTATCTGTTCCCCCAGAGAAAATTTTAAAGCCGTTATTTTTCAAAGTTTCAGATAGAATTTTTGCGTTAGCAAGCACTTCTTTAATATAATCCTTAAATTCAGGTTTAAGTGCTTCTTGAAATGCTGCCGCTTTTGCTGCAATAACATGCATCAATGGTCCGCCTTGATAACCAGGAAATACAGCAGAGTTAAATTTTTTATAGAGATCTTCTCTGTTGGTTAAAATAATTCCTCCACGACCACCTCTTAAAACTTTATGAGTTGTTGAAGTTACAACATCTGCATAATTAATTGGATTTGGATATCCGTGTCCAGCAACCAATCCAGAAAAATGTGCCATATCAACCATTAGATAGGCACCAATGCTGTCAGCTATTTCCCTAAATTTTTTAAAATCTATTATTCTTGAATATGCACTTCCACCAGCAATTAATAATTTAGGTTTATTTTTAAGTGCTAACTCCTTAACCTGATCATAATCAATTAAACCAGTTACTTTATCTACTTCATAATGAAAAGCATTTAACCATTTGCCAGATTGTGCAACTTTAGCACCATGGGTTAAATGACCACCAGAATTTAAACTCATACCTAATATTGTATCTCCAGGTTTTAAAAGAGCTAGATATACTGCCCCATTAGCTTGAGCACCTGAGTGTGGTTGAACATTAGCGAATTTACAATTAAATAATTTTTTAACTCTTTCTAAAGCTAGATCCTCAGCTTTATCAACAAATTCACATCCACCATAATATCTTTTTCCTGGATAGCCTTCAGCATATTTGTTTGTCAAAATAGATCCTTGTGCATCTAAAACTGCTTTAGAAACAATGTTCTCAGAAGCAATCAATTCAATATGCTCTTGTTGTCTTTTAAGTTCAAGTTTTATAGAGTTATATAGTTCTGGATCACTCTTAGATAAATCGTTATCGAAAAAGTCTTTGTAATCCTCACGTGTATTTTCTAAAATTTTTGGCATTTTAATATATTTAAATTTTTTTAATTCTTCTTAAATGTCTTCCACCTTCAAATTTAGTGCTTAAAAAAATATTAACAAGTTTCAACGCTTCTCTTTTATTAGTTAATCTTGATCCAAGCGCAAGTATATTAGCATTATTATGAGTTCGTGACAAAC